>JBIQJS010000074.1:0-19680 GCA_044507405.1 Rubrivivax sp.
GGAGGAGCTCAGCCTGAACGGGGAGGAGCTCAGCCTGAACGGGGAGGAGCTCAGCCTGAACGGAAGAGGTTCAGCTCGAACGGAGGAGCTGAGCCACAACGGAGTGGGACCTCCAACGGAAAGCGACCTCAGCCAGAACGGTTTTCCGCAGCGCGAGCCCCCCACCCCGTTCGCCCTGAGCCTGTCGAAGGGCCTCTCCACCGTTCCCCCTGAGCTCGTCGAAGGGCCGCCCACGAGATCCGCCTAGTACAGGATCCGGCACCGTATCGTGTCCGGCATCCCGCAGAGGTCCGCCAGCGCCACCTCGGGCGAGCCGCTGTCCACGTCGATCACGACATAGCCCACGTCGCCACGCGTGCTGAGGTACTGCGCCGCGATGTTCACGCCGGCCTTGGAGAGCCGCTCGTTCACGCGCGCCATCACGCCGGGCACGTTGCGGTGGATGTGCAGCAGGCGGCTGCGGCCGGTGTGCTCGGGCAGCGCCACCTCGGGGAAGTTCACCGCGCTCGTGGTCGAGCCGTTGTTGCTGTAGCGGATCAGCTTGTCGGCCACCTCGCGGCCGATGTTGGCCTGCGCCTCGAGCGTGGAGCCGCCGATGTGCGGCGTGAGGATCACGTTGTCGAAGCGGGTGAGGGGAGACTCGAACGTCGAGTCGTTGCCTTGCGGCTCGACCGGGAAGACGTCGATCGCCGCACCCGCGAGGTGGCCGCTGTCGAGCGCCTCGGTGAGCGCCTCGATGTCGACGACCGTGCCGCGCGAGGCATTGATGAGGTGGGCGCCGGGCTTCATCGCCTGGATCTGCGCGCGGCCCATGAGGCCCTTGGTGGAGGGCAGCTCGGGCAGGTGCAGGGTGACCACGTCGGAGCGCGTGAGCACCTCGTCGAGGCTCGCGAGCTGGCGCGCGTTGCCGAGCGTGAGCTTGGATTCGATGTCGTGGAAGACCACCACCATGCCGAGCTGCTCGGCCAGCACGCCGATCTGCGTGCCGATGTGGCCGTAGCCGACGATGCCCAGCGTCTTGCCGCGCACCTCGTACGAGCCCTCGGCGCTCTTGCTCCAGCCCTGGCGGTGCAGGAGCGCGTTCTTCTGCGGGATGCCGCGCATGAGCATGATGATCTCGGCCAGCACCAGCTCGGCCACGCTGCGCGTGTTGGAGAAGGGCGCGTTGAAGACCGGGATGCCCAGCTCCATCGCCGCGTGCAGGTCGATCTGGTTGGTGCCGATGCAGAAGGCGCCGATCGCGGCGAGGCGGGGCGCGGCGCGCAGCACCTCGGCGGTGAGCTGCGTGCGCGAGCGGATGCCGAGGAAATGCGCGTCGGCGAGCGTCTCGCGCAGCGCGTCGCCCGCGAGCGCCTTGGGCGAGGTCACGATGTCGCTGTAGCCATCGCGCTGGAGGGCGTCCACCGCCGAGGCGTGGATGCCCTCGAGCAGCACGAAGCGCAGCTTGTGTTTGGGAACGGACAGGCGGGGCGTGGTGGCGTCGGTCATGCGCCTATTGTTGACCGCCCTCCTTGTCCCTTTGCGCGGCGGTGGCACCGGTGGGCTCGCCCTGGTTCATCTGGTCGCTGCTCGGCGGCAAGCCCTCGTCGTCGGGCTTGGGCGGCAGTCGCGTGCCTTCGAGGGGCCAGGTGCCGCCCTGGTGGCGCGTGGGGTCGCCATAGCCCATGCCGTAGTGGCCGGCCTCGGCGCCGGGCGTGGCGGTGACGTCGGGGCCTTCGGGCGCCTCCTCGTCGGCGATGGGCGGAAGGTCGAAGGCGTCTTCGGCGCCGGCCTTGGCGGCCGGGCGCGGGCGCGGCGGGGTTGAAGCTTGCGGACGGGTGTTCATGGTGGCCCTCTGTGTGCGGGATGCGGTCCCTGATCCGGGCAACCGACATGCCGAAGCGGGGGGCGCCATGCCCGCGCGCCGCAGGCCCGCACGCCGCTTGCCGGGTGTCCTTGACACCGCCTCTCGAAAGGACATGCCATGAACCCGCAACGCCTCATGTGGATCACCGCACCGCTGCTCGTCGCCTGCGGCACGGCCTGGGCCGCCGCCGGCGGCGCCACCTCGCTCGGCGAGGAGCGCACCGCGCAGGCCGCCTCCGAAGCGGCGAGCGGCGTGAAGAAGAAGGACCGCCAGGCCGACAAGGCCCAGAAGGGCGGCAAGGCCCGCAATGGGCAGGACGCCCGGGGCCAGCAGCACCCCGAGGCCAAGGCGCTCCCCGCGAGCGCCGCCGGGGCGCGCTGAGCGCGGCCACGGCCATTTCTTGAACAAATTGCGGCACACCCTGAAAGGACACGCACCATGGAAAGCAAAGCCAAGCTCTTCGGCCATCCCGTCCACCAGATGCTGGTGGTGTTTCCGCTCGGGCTGCTGGGCACCTCGGTGGTCTTCGACCTGCTGTACCGCGGGCTCGACAACGAGGTGATGGCGCTCGTCTCGCATTACCTCATTGCCGCCGGCGTGATCGCCGGGCTCATCGCCGCGCCCTTCGGCACCATCGACTGGCTGGCCATTCCCAAGGGCACGCGGGCGAAATCGGTGGGCGCGATGCACGCCGCGGGCAATGTGCTGGTGCTGCTGCTTTTCGCCGGCAGCTGGGCGGTGCGCCGCGACGCGCCGCAATCGCCGGAGATCCTGGCGCACGTGCTGTCGTTCGGCGGTGCGTTCGTCTCGCTCGGCACCGCGTGGCTGGGGGGCGAGCTGGTCGATCGACTCGGCGTGGGCGTGTCGGACGGCGCACACCTGGACGCACCGAGCTCGCTGCGCGGCAAGGCGGCCGAGGCACGGGTGCCCGTGCGAGCGCGCTGACGGAGGCCCCTGCACGATGCTCGAACACACCGTCGTTCCCCTCGCCGAGCCTCTCGCCCCTGCGGATCTCTGCCGTGTGAACGGCTCGCTGGGACTGATCGTCTTTGCCCATCCCGAAGGCGGCGCACGCGCGGCGCTGCGCTCGCAGTCGGTGCTGCTGCGCCTGCAGGCGCGTGGCTTCTCCACGCTCGACCTCGACCTGCTCAGCGAGCAGGAGAGCGAAGACCCGCAACGCATGCTCGACGTGGACCTGATGACGCGTCGCCTCGACGAGGCGCTCGACGCCTTGCCCGCGGCGCTGCGCAGCGAGCCGATCGGGCTGTGCGCCGCCGATGGCGCGGCCGCGGCCATGCTGCGCGTCGCGGCCTGCCGCCCGCAGGGCCTGCGCGCGCTCGTCTCGCGCAGCGGCCGCGTGGACCTCGCGAGCGAGCTGCTCGGCGATGTGCGCATCCCCACGCTGCTCATCGTGGCGGCCGGCGACCCCGAGATCGTGGAGCTCAACCGCCTCGCCTACGCGCGGCTGCGCTGCGAGAAGCGCATCGACGTCGTGCCACGCGCGACCCATCACTTCCTGGAGGCGGGCACGCTCGACGTGGCCGCCCAGCTCACCGGCGACTGGATGGAGTCGCATTTCGCCGCCCCCGAGCGGCCTCCCCCGGGATGAGTGCGTGCAGCCGCACCGCGAGCCGCTGACACAAGTGCACACCAGCCCCTGTGGCGCTGGCGTACCATCCCCCGCACATAAGAATGCAAGTGCCGCGATACGCGGCGGGTGGGTGGGAAGAGTCCAAGAAAAACGCCATGGGATCTCGCTCGTCCAGGTGCGTGCTGCAGGGCTGGTTCAGCCGTGCGGCGACCTGCGTGCTCGGGGTGCTGCTCGCACTCGGCACGGGGTACGCACAGACGGCCGTCTCGCCGGAGGAGGCGAAGGCGGCCTACCTGCACCGCTTTGCCGGTTTCGTCGAATGGCCCGCGTCCAGCTTTCCGGTCGCCGGCATGCCCATCGTCGTGGGCCTCGCGGGCGCGCCGGGGGTGCGGCGGGCCCTGCTGCAGGTCGCACATGAGCGCCCCGTGCAGCACCGCGCCTTGCATGCGGTCGAGCTCACCGAGCCGCGCGAGGGCGCCGACGTGCACATCCTCATGATCGGCGCGGGCGCCTGGAAGCGCGCGGCCGAGTGGCTGGCCGCCGTGAAGGGCCGCCCGGTGCTGGTCGTCACCGACATGCCCGAGGGCCTGGCCCGTGGCGCGGCGCTCTGCCTGGTGGATGGCGGCGAGCGGCTGCGCTTCGAGGCCTCGGTGCCAGCGGCCGAAGCGGCAGGCCTGCGGCTGAGCGCGCGGCTGCTCGTGCTCGCCGAGCGCGTGGTGAGGGCGCCATGAAGCTCACCACGCTGCGCTCGCAGCTGACGCGTGCGTCGCTGCTCACCACGTTCCTCGTGCTGCTGGTGTGCTCCACGGCGCTCCTGACGTACGAATACGTGATCACCCGCGCGGGATGGGCCGACGAGATGCGCGCGCGCGCCGACTTCATCGCCCACAACAGCACGCCTGCGCTCGTCTTCAACGACCCGCGCAGCGCGCAGGAAAACCTCTCGCTGCTGCGGCTGCAGGAGCGCATCGAGGCCGCGGCCGTGTACGACAAGGACGGCCGCGTGTTCGCGTTCTTCCGACGCCAGGGGCAGGACCCGGTGCCGCTCACCATCGGCGAGGACCGGCTGGCCGCCGGCACCGTCCTGAACGGCTCGACGCTCACGCTCGCCTATCCGGTCATCCACGAGGGCGAGCGGGTGGGCATGGTCTACCTCGAGGCGACGCACGATCTCTTCAAGCGCATCGCCACCCATGCGCTCATCCTGGCCGGCGTGATGGCCATGGGCATGGGCATCGCCGTGGTCTTCTTCAGCCGGCTGCTGCGCCGCGTCTCGCGCCCGCTCGACGAGATGACGCAGGTGGCGCACGAGGTCGTGGCCCACCGTTCGCTCGGCCTGCGCGCACGCGAGACCGAGTACCAGGACATCGGCGTGCTCGTCACCGCGTTCAACGGCATGCTCGCCGAGGTGCAGGCGCGCACGGGCGAACTGGAGGTCGAGATGGCCGAGCGGGTGCGCGCCGAGCAGGGCCTGCGCCAGGCCGACCGCCGCAAGGACGAGTTTCTCGCCACCCTCGCGCACGAGCTGCGCAACCCGCTCGCGCCCATGACCACGGCGCTCGCGCTGCTGCGCCGCGAGAAGAGCTCGCCGGAGGTGCGCGAGAAATCCATGGCGATCCTGCAGCGCCAGCTGGCGCACATGGTGCGGCTGATCGACGACCTGCTCGACGTCTCGCGGGTGTCCACCGGCAAGCTCTCGCTGCGCATCGAGCGGCTCGAGCTGGTGGAGCTGGTGCGTGCGAGCGTGGAGCTCTTCCAGGGCACGGCGGCCGACAAGGGCCTCACGCTGGACTTCGAGGAGCCCGGCTTCACGCTCGCGATGACGGGCGACGTGGCGCGGCTGTCGCAGGTGTTCTCGAACCTGCTCAGCAATGCCTGCCGCTACACGCCGATCGGCGGGCACATCGCGGTCTCGGTGCGGCGCACGCGCGAGGTGGTCGAGGTGGCCGTGCAGGACACCGGCCTGGGCGTGGAGCCCGCGATGCAGAGCCGCATCTTCGAGCTCTTCGAGCAGGGCGACAAGAGCCTGGAACGCGGCAGCGCGGGCCTGGGCATCGGGCTCACGCTCGCGCGCCAGCTCGTGCAGCTGCATGGCGGCGAGATCAGCGTGCAGAGCGAGGGGCGCAACAAGGGCTCGCGCTTCATCGTGCGCCTGCCGATCGACGAGACCGCGCAGCTTCCGCTGCCGCAGAGCCATGCCGACCGCCTCGCCGCGGCCGAGGCGGCCGCGGTGAGCCTGCATGTGCTGGTCGCCGACGACAACGTCGATTTCGCGACCAGCCTGTCGGAGCTGCTGCGTGCGGCCGGCCACACGGTGGACGTGGCGCACGACGGTGCGAGGGCGCTGGAGCTCGCGCGCCGCTCGCCGCCCGATGCCGCGCTGCTGGACATCGGCATGCCCGGCCACAACGGCTACGACGTGGCGCGGCGCCTGCGCGCCGAGCCGGCCTTCGCGCAGACCGTCTTCGTGGCGATCACGGGCTGGGGCCAGGCGAGCGACCGCGAAGAGGCGATGCGCGCCGGCTTCGACCACCACATGACCAAGCCGGTGGACCCGGTGCTGCTGCACGGCCTGCTCGCCACGGCCGCCCGCCGCCACGCGCAGACCGCACCCTGAGCGGCGCCGCTCGCCCGCTTGCGGCGGTGTCAGTGGATGCGGCCGCCGCGCAGGCGGTGCAGCACCGCTTCGGCCTGCAGCGCGAGGTTGTGGAGCGCGGCTTCGAGCTCCTCGGCGGTGGCGCCCAGTTCACGGGCCTTGTCGACCAGGGCGCGGCGCTGCTCTTCGAGCTTGCGGTCCTGTCGGCGATCGTCGGGCTGGGACGCCTGGGGTGCGGGGGTGTTCATGCGGAATCTCCTCGTTCGTTGGCGGGCGGCTGCAAGGCGAGCAACTGGCGCAGCAGCTCGGCCACGCTCCAGGCTTGCGCGATGCAGCCGCGCGCGGTGTAGGGCGTCTCGGCATCGAAGACCTCGGCGACCGAGCCGATGCCGAAATCGCCCATGTGGGCGATCAGCCCTTCGAGCCAGGCGCGGGCGCCGGCGTCGTCCTGCGGGTTCTGCTTGCGCCAGGCGTCGAGCCAGGGGCCGATGAGCCAGCCCCAGACGGTGCCCTGGTGGTAGGCCGCGTCACGCTCCTTGAGGCTGCCGAAGTAGCGCGGCGCGTAGTTGGCGCTCCCCGGGGCCAGCGAGCGCAGGCCCACCGGCGTGAGCAGCCGCTGGCGCACCACCTGCAGCACCTCGGCCCAGCGGCTGCGGTCGAGCACCGGGTGGGTGAGCGAGATCGCGAAGACCTGGTTGGGCCGGCACTCGGCGCTGTTGCCCTGCGGCCCGTCGATGACGTCGTAGAGGTAGCCGCCCTGGGCGAACCAGAAGCGCTGGTTGAAGCTCTCGCGCACGGTGTCGGCGCGGCGCGCCCAGGCTTCGGCGTCGCGCTCGCGCCCGGCGTACTGGAGCCAGCCCGAGAGCAGGCGCAGCGCGTTGAACCACAGCGCGTTGATCTCCACCGCCTTGCCGCGGCGCGGCGTGACGACCCAGTCGTCGCACTTGGCGTCCATCCAGGTGAGCTGGTAGCCCTCGGCGCCCTGGCGCAGCAGGCCGTCCGCCGGGTCCACGCCGATGCCGTAGCGCGTGCCCTCCACGTGGTGCTCGGCGATGCTCACCATGGTGGGCAGCAGGCGCGCGAGCAGCGCGTCGTCGCCTGTGGCGGCGTGATAGCGCTCGAGCGCGTGGAAGAACCACAGCGTCGCGTCGGCCGTGTGGTACAGGCCCTCGTTGCTGCCGTCGGGAAACATGTTGGGCAGCAGGCCGTCGCGCACGTACTGCCCGAAGAGGCGCAGGATGCTCGCCGCCTCGCGGGTGCGCCCGGTGCACAGCGTCAGCCCCTCCAGGCTGATCATGGTGTCGCGGCCCCAGTCGGTGAACCAGTGGTAGCCGGCGATCACGCTGCGGATCTCGTCGCCTTCGGCATGGGCGCGCGCGGCGTCGCACTGGCGGCCGGTGGGCGTGATGACGAACTGGTCGGCCGCGAGCACGAGCTCGGCCGCGACACCGGTGCGGGCCTGGGGCGGCGCGCGGCGCAGCAGGCGGGCACGGCGTTCGAGCTCGGCGCTCACGGCCTCTTCGGGCGTCATGGCGTTCATGGTCTCGGGCGCTTCGGTGGAGGCCACGAGCGCCACGGTCTCGCCCGGTGGCAGGTCCATCACGATCACGCCCGGGCTCCAGAGGCGCCCCTCGTGGCGGTAGCCGCGCTCGGCCTCGATGCGGTAGTGCAGCTCCGAGATCTCCAGCGCGTGCTGCTGGAAGGCGACCTCGTGGCCGTGCGCTTTCAGGCGCAGCACGGCGGGCCCCCCGTCGCAGCTCACCTCGTGCAGGTCGCCCACGCTGTAGCGGTAGTTGCGCTGGAGGTGGGCGTCGATCTCTTCCTCGTGGTGGCGGAAATGCAGGGCCGGTCGCAGCTCGAGCTGCAGGTGCGAGCTGCCCTCGACCATGCGGTAGAGCAGCAAGGTGGTGTTCTGCCGGTGCGGCATGAGCACGCTCTTCTCGATCACGTGGCCCTGCACCTCGAAGGTCCACACCGGCAGGCCCGCTTCCAGGCGGAATTCGCGCAGGCGCTCCACCCCGGGCAGCGAGAGGCGGCTGCCGGTGCGCTCTTCTCCGCTCAGCTGCACGCGCGCCCCGCCGGGCAGCACGACCGTCTCGACCAGGTGATTGAGCATCACGATGCGGCCGAGCGGATTGGGCAGCGAGGCGACCAGCAGGCCGTGGTACTTGCGCGTGCCCAGGCCCGCGATGCTCGCGGAGGCATAGCCACCGATGCCGTTGGTGACCAGCCATTCGCGGTGCAGGGCGTCTTGCGGGTCGTCCGGCCGGGTCACGACCCGGCGCACGACGGCGGCAGGAACTGCAGGGTTCACTGGGGCGTCTCCTGGTGAGGGGCGGGCGCGAGCAGCAGGGCGGTGTCGCCTTGCACCCGCCAGTTGTCGAAGGGGCGCGGCCACTCGCGCCCGGGCACGCGACGGTCGGCCTCGGGCGCATCGGGCGGCAGGGTGCCGATGCCGCCGTAGCGCGGGTCCTGGCTCGACCACGCCACCTGCCAGCGCATGCCGGGCGGCGGCGCGAGCAGCGGCTCGGGCGCCGGGTCGAGGTGCACGGCGGCGCCGAGGTTGACGACGAGCAGCCGGTCGGCCGTGCCGTCCTCCTCGTCGTCGCCGAAGTAGCGCAGCACGAAGGCGTCACGCCCGAGCACGGCGCCGTCGAGGCTGCGCACCTCCTGCGCGCGGCGCAGCGTGGCATCGCTGCGGCGCAGGCGGATCAGGTCGGCATGCAGCCGCCAGGCGATCGCATGCCGGCCCCGGTTGCGCTCGGCGTGGTCGAGCTTGCAGGCCTCGAAGCTCGCCGGGTCGTGCGGGATCGCGAGCTCGTCGGCCACCTCGGGCCGTGCGAGGTGGGCGAACTGCGAGGTGAACTCGCGCCGGCCCTTCAGCACCTGCGCCGCGAGCTCGGGGTGGTGGTCGGCGAAATACAGGAAGGGCGCGCTGCAGGCGAACTCCTGCCCCTGGAACAGCATGGGCGTCTGCGGCCCGAGCAGCAGCAGGGCGGTCAGCGCGCGCCAGCGCGCCGCGCAGCAGCTGTGGTGCAGCCGCTCGCCGTGGCCGCAGTTGGCGACCTGGTCGTGGTTGTCGAGGAAGTGCACGTAGCGCCACGGCGCCACGTCGCGCGCGGTGCGCCCGCGGCGCTGGCCCTGCCAGCGGTACCACTGGCCCTGGTAGAGGAAGCCGTACTTCGCCGCCGAGACGAACTCCTGCGCGCGGCCGCGGTAGTCGGTGTAGTAGGCGTCGTCCTGGCCGCAGGCGGCGACGATGGCGCTGTGGTGCCAGTCGTCGTTCCACACCATGTCGAGCCCCTGGCCGCCACGCTCGCGGGGGCGCACGAGGCGCGCATCCTGCGGCTCGTTCTCGTTGACGATGAGCGTGCCGCGCCCCTGCGCGGCCGCACGCACACGCTCGCCCAGCGCCACGAGGATGTGCACCGGCGAGTCGTCGAGGATGCTCTGCGTGGCGTCGAGCCGCAGGCCGTCGAGGTGGTACTCGGCGATCCAGTGCTGCACGTTGGCCAGCACGAATTCGCGCACCGGGGCGCTGCCGGGGCCGTCGAAGTTGGGCGAGTCGCCCCATTCGCTGCGGTGGCGCTCGCTGAAGTAGGCCGGCGAAAACTCGCGCAGGTAGCAGCCGTCGGGCCCGTAGTGGTTGTAGACCACGTCGAGCAGCACGCCGATGCCGAGGTTGTGCGCGGTGTCGACGAAGCGCCGGAAGTCGTCCGGCGCGCCGTACAGGTGCGAGGGCGCGAACCAGCACACGCCGTCGTAGCCCCAGCCGTAGCGGCCGGGGAAGTCGGCCACCGGCATGACCTCGATCGCGGTGATGCCGAGCTCGGCCAGCGCGGGCAGCTCGCGCATTGCCGCGGCCCAGGTGCCTTCGGGCGTGAAGGTGCCCACGTGCATCTCGTAGAGCACCTGGCCGAGCGGCACGAGGCCGGGCCAGTGCGCATCGCTCCAGGCGAACTGCGCCGGGTCCACCACCTCCGAGGGACCGTGCGGCCCTTCGGGCTGGTAGCGCGAGGCCGGGTCGGGGTAGCTGCTGCCGCCGTCGAGCCGGTAGCGGTAGCGCGAGCCTGCGCGGGCCTCGCCCACCACGCCGCTGAAATGCCCGTCGGGCTCTTTTTGCAGCAAGTGCGCGCGGTCGCCTTCGGCGGTGTGCAGCACGACCTCGACCTGCGCGCGCTCGGGCGCCCAGACGCGAAAGCGCACGCCGGTGTCGTCCGACCGCAACTCGGCTCCGACTGAGAGCGGCGCGGGCCGGGCGAGCAAATCTGACCGAAATGCGGCGGGCGGGGCGTTCATTCCCCTTCGTCCGGCAAAGACAGTGCCGCCGCGGGCGGCGCGCGCACCCTCAGGCCGGGGGTGTGGCGCGCTGCTCGATGGTGCGCGCGAGCAGGTCGGGGTCGACCGGCTTGGAGAGGTGCGCGTCGAAGCCTGCGGCCATGGCGCGTGCGCGATCGGCTTCGAGCCCGTAGCCGGTGAGCGCAATGATGGGCAGGCTGTGCAGGCCCGGGCGCGTGCGCAGCTCGGCGGCGATCTGGTAGCCGTCGTGGCCGGGCAGGCCGATGTCGAGTAGCACCACGTCGGCGGGCTGGCGAGCGAGTGCACTGAGCACTTCGTCGCGGTTGCGCGCGAGCGTGACCTCGTGGCCCATCAGGCGCAGCAGCTCCGACATGGCCGCCATCGCGTCGCGGTCGTCTTCCACCAGCAGCACGCGGCGCGAGCCGCGGCGCGCATCTCCCCCACGCGCGCCGGGCGCTGCCGCCGGCTGCACGCGCGGCAGCCGCACGGTGACGGTCGCGCCGCGGCCCGCGCCCTCGCTGTGCGCCTCGACCTCGCCGCCGTGCAGCGCCACGAGCTGCTTCACGAGCGCAAGGCCGATGCCCAGGCCACTCGACACACGCCCCGGCGGCGGCGGGCCCTGCACGAAGGGCTCGAAGATGTGCGGCAGCAGCTCGGGCGTGATGCCCACGCCGTCGTCGGCCACGGTCAGCACCGCGTGGGCGCCGTCCTGCTTCACGCCGATGCGCACCTCGCTGCCGGCGGGCGAGCACTTGAGCGAGTTGAAGACGAGGTTGTTGACGATCTGCTCCAGGCGCACGCCGTCGCCGTCGATCCACACGTCTTCCGCCGCGACGGTGATGGTGTGGCCGGCGGCCTTCTCGGTGGTGCGCAGGGCCTCGGCGCAGCTCACCACGCACTCGGCCAGGTTGAGGCGGCGGCGATCGAGCACGATCTTCCCGGACATGAGCCGGCTCACGTCCAGCAGGTCGTCGACGATGTGGCTCAGGTGCCGGTTCTGGCGCTGGATGATGGCGAGGAACTTCTCGCGCGACTCCGGCGGGGTGCGCGGGTGGCTCAGCACCGCCGTCGCGCCCGAGATGGCGGCCAGCGGGTTGCGCAGCTCGTGGCCGAGCAGGGCGAGGAACTGGTCCTTGGCGCTGTTCTCCCGCTGGGCGGTTTCACGCAGCGCGGTCTCGCGCTCCAGCAGCAGCTCGCGCTCGCGCTCGGCGGCTTCGCGCGACTGTCGCTCCTGCGCGAGCAGCCGCCCCGTGTCGGCGAGCGAGGAATAGAGCGCCTGCACCTCCTCGAGGCCCGTGGCGGCGAACTCGGGCGTATGCCCTTCGCCCACGGACCTGGCGGCCCGCGAGGCGTTGTCGATCGCGCGGATGAAGGTGCGTCCCAGGAAGACCGCGCCCAGCACCGCCGAGCCGATGGCGAGCAGGCCGCTGGCCGCCAGCCACAGCGCCGCCTGCGTGGCCGAGCGCTCGACCACGTGCACCGGCACGGCGACCGCCACCGTCCAGCCGGTCTGTTCGGAGTGGGTGTAGGCGTCGTACGACTCGATGCCTTCCAGCGTGTGGTGGCGGATCAGCCCTTCGCGCGCGGCGTGGGCCGCCTCGCGCAGCTCGGGCCGCGCGGGCTTGCCGAGCGTCTGCGCCGGGTTCACGTTGCGCGAGATGAACCGCCCGTGGCGGTCGAAGACGCCGATGGTGGCCTCGGAGCCGTTCTTCACCTGCAGGGCGGTGGTGCGCCAGTGGTCCACCAGGTAGGAATGGGCGAGCACGTAGCGCGTGCCGCTGCCGGAGACGCCCGCGGGCAGGTAGAGCGTGGTGAGCAGCCGGCCGCTCGTGGGCGCGGCCGTCAGGTCGCTCACCTCGGGGCGGTCGTTCGCGAGCACCGAGGCGATGCGGTCCTTCGGCGCGGGGGGCAGCGGCGTGCCGAGCGGGACCTGCGTGTCGAGGATCTGGCGGCCGCTCTCGTCGTAGAGCGAAGTCCACACGTGCGGCGGCTGGTCGGCGGCCTTGGCCTGCTCGTAGAAGCCCGCGAAATTGCCCGTGCGCAGGTGCTCGGAGCGGCCGAGCGCCGTGAGGGCGCCGATGGAGCGCTGGATCTCCACGTCGACCAGCAGCGCCGAGGCGCGCACCGTCTCGCGCAGGGCGTTGAGCGCCGCCTGGCGCTCGCCATCGCGGACTTTCTGCACCGCCATCACCGCGGCCAGGAAGCCAGGGACGAAGATGACGGTCGTGACCAGCAGCAGGAGCGATCTGATCCGCATCGGGCGTTTCTAGCACAGCGCCCCCGGCGCAGGCAGTGGCACTCGCAGCAGGTCGGGCCACCGGCGTGTCGGACGATTCCGACACGCAGGCGCGGCATTGCATCCCTGCAAGACGGCGTCATGCCGCCTAACATGAGCGGGTTTCTCTCCCCCGTGATGAAGAAAAAGTCCCCAGGCCGGCCCCCTGCGAAACCGCTGTTTCGCGAGTCCGACTTCGCCGGTCACTCCCGGCAGGAACAGGCCGACCTGAGCGGCTCGCTCAATCAGCTCAGCCGCCAGCTGGCGGAGAGCCGCAAGCTCCTGCAGGAGATGCAGGCCACCGCGGGCCTGCGCATGCCCGGGGCGCCGCTGCCCGACGCGCCCCCTGCGGGCCTGACGAACCCACCGAGCCCTGACGCCGCTCAGGCGAGCCGCTCGGGCGTGTAGCCCGCCTCCTCGATCGCCGCCGCCACCTGAGGCGCATCGGCGGTGGCCGGCTCGACCTTGACGCGCCTGGCATCGAGATCCACCTGGACGCGCGCGCCGGCGTCGACCGCCTGGATCGCCCGCGTGATGGCGCCGGCGCAGTGGTTGCAGGTCATGTCGTTCACCTGGAAGTCGAGCATGTCGGAACTCCGTTCGGTTGAGATGGCGCAAAGGATGCAGCTTCCCATGATGGCAAGGTCAAGCCTGCACGTCGCAAAGTGGGCTTGACCTTGACATGATGGGAGGCTTGAAGATCCCGTCGATCCGTCCTGCCTTGCGTCCGACATGAACACCACCGCCAACTCCGCATCCCCTGCGCTGCAGCTGCGCATCGAGGGCATGACCTGCGCCTCCTGCGTCGCACGCGTCGAAAAAGCCTTGCTCAAGGTGCCGGGCGTGGCCTCGGCGTCGGTGAACCTCGCCACCGAAAAGGCGAGCGTGCAGGCGGGCGCGGCCGTGCCGGTGGCGCAGCTGATCGAGGCCGTGGGCCGGGCCGGCTACACCGCGGCCGTGGCCGAGGCGCCCGCGGCGCCGGTCGCTGCGGGCTGGCGCGAGTGGTGGCCGGTCGCGGTGAGCGCGGCGCTGACCCTGCCGCTCGTGCTGCCCATGGTCGCCGGCCTGTTCGGCATCCACGCCATGCCCGGCATGTGGTGGCAGCTCGCGCTGGCCACGCCCGTGCAGTTCTGGCTCGGCGCGCGCTTCTACGTCGCCGGCTGGAAGGCCGTGCGCGCCGGCGCCGGCAACATGGACCTGCTGGTCGCGCTGGGCACCACGGCCGCCTACGGGCTCTCGCTCTACCTGATGTGGCGCCATGCCGGGCCCGGCGGTGAGCCGCATCTGTATTTCGAGGCCTCGGCGGCCATCATCACGCTGGTGCTGCTCGGCAAGTGGCTGGAGCAGCGCGCCAAGCGGCAGACGGCCGAGGCGATCCGCGCGCTGGACGCGCTGCGGCCGACCACCGCACGCGTGCGGCGCGGCGGCGTGGAGCACGAGGTGCCGGTCGAGCAGGTGCGCGTGGGCGACCTGGTGCTGGTGCGCCCCGGCGAGCGCGTGCCGGTCGACGGCCAGGTGCAGGAGGGCGACAGCCACGTCGACGAGTCGCTCATCACCGGCGAAAGCCTGCCGGTCGCCAAGCGCGTGGGCGACCGGGTCACCGGCGGGGCGATCAACGGCGAAGGCGTGCTGCTGGTGCACACGCTCGCCATCGGCGCCGAGACCACGCTTGCGCGGGTGATCCGCATGGTCGAGTCGGCCCAGGCGGCCAAGGCGCCGATCCAGCGCATGGTCGACCGCGTGAGCGCCGTCTTCGTGCCGGTGGTGCTGGGCGTGGCGCTGCTCACCTTCGTCGCGTGGATGATGTTCGACGGCAACGCGGAGCACGCGCTGATCTGCGCGGTCGCCGTGCTCGTGATCGCCTGCCCCTGCGCCCTGGGGCTGGCCACGCCGACCGCCATCATGGCCGGCACCGGCGTGGCCGCGCGCCACGGCATCCTCATCAAGGACGCCGAGGCGCTGGAGGTGGCGCATGCGGTGACGACCGTCGTCTTCGACAAGACCGGCACGCTCACCGAAGGCCGGCCGGTGGTCGCGGCCCTCGAGGCCGCGCCGGGCGTGGAGCCGGCGGACGTGCTGGCGCTGGCCGCCAGCCTGCAGCGCGGCAGCGCCCACCCGCTCGCCATCGCCGTGCTGGACAAGGCGCGCGACGACGGCCTCGCGCCCCCTGCCGCGCAGGAGGGCCGCGCCTTGCCCGGGCGTGGCGTCGAGGCGGTGGTGCAGGGCAGGGCGCTCATGCTCGGCAGCACGCGGCTGCTGCAGGAGAGCGGGCTCGACGCCGGCACGCTGGCCGGCCGCGCGCGAGAACTCGAAGCGCACGGCCGCAGCCTCTCCTGGCTGATCGAGCGCGAGGCGGGCGGCGGCATGCGCCTGCTCGGCCTCATCGCCTTCGGCGACACGCTCAAGCGCAGCTCGGCCGCCGCCGTGCAGCGGCTGCGGGCGCAGGGCGTGAAGAGCATGCTGCTGACCGGCGACAACCAGGGCAGCGCGCGCGCCGTGGGCGAGGCGCTGGGCCTGGACGACGTGCGCGCCGAGGTGCTGCCCGCCGACAAGGAGGCCACCGTGCGTGCGCTGCGCGCGCGCGGCGAGGTGGTGGCGATGGTGGGCGACGGCATCAACGATGCGCCCGCGCTCGCGGCGGCCGACGTCGGCATCGCCATGGCCACCGGCACCGACGTGGCGATGGAAACCGCCGGCATCACGCTGATGCGCGGCGAGCCGCTGCTCGTGCCCGATGCGCTCGACGTCTCGCGCCGCACCTACGCCAAGATCCGCCAGGGACTCTTCTGGGCCTTCGCGTACAACGTGCTCGGCATCCCGCTCGCGGCCATCGGCCTGCTGAGCCCGGTGATCGCCGGTGCCGCGATGGCCGCCAGCAGCGTGAGCGTCGTCACCAATGCCTTGCTGCTGCGCCGCTGGCGCGCGGCCTCGTCATCCGAAGGGAAGCCTGCATGAACCCCATGAACATCGGCGAGGCCGCACGCGCGACCGGCGTGTCGGCCAAGATGATCCGCCACTACGAGAGCGTGGGCCTCTTCCCGCAGGCGCGTCGCACCGAGTCGGGCTACCGCCTCTACGGCGAGAAGGAACTCGCCACGCTGCGCTTCATCCGCCACTCGCGCGACCTCGGCTTCTCGATCGAGCAGATCCGCACGCTGCTCGACCTCTGGCAGAACCGCCGCCGCCCGAGCCGCACCGTCAAGGCGCTGGCGCAGGCGCACCTGGAGGAGATCGAGCAGAAGCTGCGCGAGCTGGAGGCGATGAAGGCCACGCTCGCGCACCTGGTGCATTGCTGCGCGGGCGACGACCGCCCCGACTGCCCCATCATCGAGACGCTTGCCGAAGGGGCTGCGACGGCCCGGCCCTGAGCCATCGCGCAAACAGCGCCGGGAAAGCCGGGGCTGTACCAAGGCGTAAGCACCGGCGGGGCCGCCAACTCTGCACTCGTACCGCGCGCGCAGGTCTTCAACAATTCGTGCCGAGAGCGAAGGATGCACATGCGCGTCCATCGCACGAGTTGTGAGCAGTCCTCGGCGGTGGAAGACGTGAAGAGACAGAGAGGGTGGGTGGCCCGCGGCGCCGTCATCGTGACGATGGCCTGCCTGCTGGCCGCCTGCGGTGGTGGAGGAGGCGGTGGCGGCGGGGGCGGCACTTCGGTGACCTTGCCCCCGCCCGTGACCCCACCGGTGCCCCCCGGGCCGGACCCTGTCCCCGGCGACGGTGGCGGCAGCGGCACACCCGCGCCGCAGCCGCAACCTGATCCCGAGCCGGATCCCCAGCCCTCGGACCCCGGACCCTCGACGCCGGCCCCCACGATCTCGCGCCAGGACGCGGCCCGCTTTCTCACCCAGGCGAGCTTTGGCCCCAACGAGGCCGCCATCGACCGCGTGATCGCGCTCGGCTACGAGCGCTGGATCGACGAGCAATACGCCTTGCCCCAGAGCTCGCACGTCGCGAACTGGGATGCGCTCACCGCCCACCTCAAGGACAGGAACGGCAGCAGCGCCTGGGCCGGGCAGGACGGCGTCTTCAACTCCTTCTGGCGCACGGCCGTCACCGGCGACGACCAGCTGCGCCAGCGCGTGGCCTACGCGCTCTCGCAGATCTTCGTCGTCTCCATGCAGGACACCGTGGTCGGCAACGACCCGCGGGCGGTGGCGCACTACCTCGACCTGCTCGCCACGCGCGGCGGCGGCCGCTACCGCGACCTGCTCGAAGGCGTGGCGCTGCACCCGATGATGGGCAAGTACCTGAGCGCGCTCGGCAACCGCAAGGCCGACACGCGCACCGGCCGCGTGCCCGACGAGAACTTCGCGCGCGAGGTGATGCAGCTCTTCAGCATCGGCCTGTACCTGCTGGAGCCCGACGGCACGCGCCGCATCGCCGATGGCGCTCCCATCGAGACCTACGGCCCGGCCGACATCACCGGCCTCGCGCGTGTCTTCACCGGCTGGAGCTGGGCCTGCCCGGTGGCCCCCACGCTTGCCAACCACACCTGCTTCGCGAGCGGCTCGGTCTCGGTGGGCGGCAGCTCGCGCGCCGACGCCGAGCGCTCGACGAAACCCATGATCCACTACCCCGGCATGCACGCGCCGGAGGAAAAGCAGTTCCTCGGCGTCACCGTGCCTGCCAACACGCCGGGGCCCGAGAGCCTGCGCATCGCGCTCGACACGCTCGCCACGCACCCCAACACCGCGCCCTTCATCAGCCGCCAGCTCATCCAGCGGCTGGTGACGAGCAACCCGAGCCCGGCCTACGTGCGCGACGTGGCGCGTGTCTTCGCCGCCTCGGGCGGCGACCTGCGCGCCGTGGTCAAGGCCATCCTCCTGCACGCCGAGGCGCGCACGCCCACGGCCACGGGCGGCAAGGTGCGCGAGCCCGTGCTGCGCGTCGCCGCCTTCCTGCGCGCCTTCAACGCCACCTCGGACTCGGGCCACTACCGCATGGGCAACACCGACGATCCGGCCACGCGGCTCGGCCAGTCGCCGATGCGCGCGCCCTCGGTCTTCAACTTCTACCGGCCGGGCTACATGCCGCCGGGCTCGGCCTCGGCCCAGGCGCGCCTGGCCGCGCCCGAGCTGCAGATCACGCACGAGACGAGCGCTGCCGGTTACGTGAACTACCTGCGCAGCATCGTCTTCAGCGGCGCGGGCAACGGCAATGGCGGCGTCGACAACCGCCCCGACGTGCAGCCCGACTACCGCGCCGAGTTCGCCGTCGCCGACCGGCCCGAGGTGCTGGTGGAGCGCATGAACATGAAGCTCATGTACGGCACCATGCCGCCGGAGCTCAAGGCGCTGATCGTGGCGGCGGTGGCGAGCGTGCCCATCCAGACGCACAGCCCGGCGGCCATCGAGGTCGGCAAGAAGGTGCGCGTCTCGGCCGCGGTGCTGCTCACCATGGCCTCGCCCGAGTTCCAGGTGCAGAAATGACGATCCACACCGGCAAGGCCACGCGCCGCCTCTTCCTGCGGCATGCCGCGGCGCTCTCGGGCCTGGGGGCTGCGGCGCCGTTCGCGCTCAACCTCGCCGCGCTCGGCTCGGCGGCGGCGCAGACGGCCGGCGACTACAAGGCGCTGGTGTGCCTCTTCCTGCACGGCGGCAACGACGCCATCAACATGGTGCTGCCCACCGACGCCGCCTCCTGGGCGGCCTACACCTCGGTGCGCGAGCAGGCGCCGGATTCGATCGCGCTCATGTCGCCGGGCACGCTGCCGGTGGCGAGCGCCGCGGCCGGCTCGCCCGCGCGGCTGGGTGGCGTGCTGCCGATCCTGCCGGCCCATCCGCAAGGGCGCAGCTACGCGCTTCACCCGCTGATGGGCACGCTGCAGGCGCTCTTCAACGACGAGAAGCGCCTGGCCATCGTGCCCAACGTCGGCCCGCTCGTCGTGCCCACCACCAAGGCGCAGTACGCGAGCAGCACGCATCCGAAGCCGCCGCATCTCTACTCGCACAACGACCAGGCGAACCATTGGCAGGCCTTCCAGCCCGAGGGCGCCACCCGCGGCTGGGGCGGGCGCATCGCCGACCTGCTGGCCGCGCAGAACGGCCGGCCGGTCTTCACCGCGATCTCGACCTCGGGCAATGCGGTGTGGCTCGCCGGCGAGCGCGTGCGCCAGTACCAGGTGGGCGCGGCCGGTGCGGTGCGCATGGGCCTGGCCGATGCGATCTACGGCCAAGCGGGCGTGGGCGCGGCGCTGCGCAGCATCGCCCGCAGCAGCCGTGGCACGCACCCCTTCGAGCACGACATCGCCGAGATCAACCATCGCTCCATCGAAGCCGAGGAGACGCTGCGGCTCGCGCTCAAGGAGGCAAGCCATCCGCTCTTCGGCACGCCCGGCACCAGCCCCGACCCCAAGCTGATGTACGACGCGCCGCTCACCGGCGGCAAGGCGCTCAACGGCCTCGCGCAGCAGTTCCAGACGGTCGCTCGCATGATCGACGCCAGCCGCGGCAGTGGCATCGCGGCGAAGCGGCAGGTGTACTTCGTGAGCCTGGGCGGCTTCGACACCCACGACAACCAGAACCGCGCGCACGCCGACCTGATGGCGCGCCTGGCGCATGGCCTGCGCTACTTCGACACCACGCTGGCCGCCATGGGCCTGCAGGATGCGGTGACCACCTTCACCGCCTCGGACTTCGGCCGCAGTTTCACGAGCAACGGCGACGGCACCGACCACGGCTGGGGCGCGCACCATTTCGTGATGGGTGGGGCGGTGAAGGGCGGCGATCTCTACGGCCGCTTCCCGGTGCTGGGCATGCGCAACCCGGCCAGCAACTATTTCGACAGCAGCCCCGACCAGGTGGGCAACGGCGCCTTCCTGCCGGGAACCTGCGTGGAGCAGTACGCGGCCACGCTCGCACGCTGGTTCGGCTTGGCGGAGACGGAGATCGCGACGGTGTTTCCGAACCTGCGCCACTTCAGCGACCGGGGGTTGGGTTTCATGCGGTGAGCCTTGCCGTTCGCGCTGGGGATCGAAGGGCCGAGCGGTGCGCTGGCTTCGACAGGCTTGTATGGTTCCGCGTCTCAACTGCAAAGAGGAAGGGCAAGGCGCCGGGGTGGAGGGACATCGA
>JBIQJS010000075.1:0-19091 GCA_044507405.1 Rubrivivax sp.
CGGCCGGCCTCGCCGCCGGCGCGGCCGCCGGGCGCTGCGGCGCCGTGCCTGCGGCGCCCGGGCGGAAGGCCAGCATGCGCAGCAGCACCATCACGAGGCCGCTGTATTCATCGGGCGCGAGACCGAGCTCGCCGCGGCCATGCAGGACGATGCTGTAGAGGAACTGCGTCTCCTCCGGGCTCATGAGCGCGGCCAGCCGCGCGGCGGTCGGGCTGTCGGGATCGTGCTCGTCGATCGCGTCGGGCACGACCTGCGCCACGGCCATCTGCTGCAGCAGCGCGGCCATTTCCTCCAGCGTGCCGGCGGCCGAGAGGCCGAGGCTGCGCAAGCCCTCGACGGCGGCCACCACTTCGGCGCCCTGCCCTGCGGCCAGCGCCTCCACGAGTCGCACCGCGTGGCTGCGGTCGACGGCGCCCAGCATCTGGCGCACGCCGGCTTCGGTGAGCTGGCCGGCGCCGAAGGCGATCGCCTGGTCGGTGAGCGAGAGCGCATCGCGCATCGAGCCGCGCGCGGCGCGCGCCAGCAGGCGCAGCGCGCCCGGCTCGGCGTCGATGCTTTCGGCGGCGAGCACCTTCTGCAGATGCTCCTGCACCGTCTGCGGCGCCATCGGCCGCAGGTTGAACTGCAGGCAGCGCGACAGCACCGTGGGCGGCACCTTCTGCGGGTCGGTCGTGGCGAGCACGAATTTCAGGTAGTCGGGCGGCTCCTCCAGTGTCTTCAGCATGGCGTTGAAGGCGGTGGTGGAGAGCATGTGCACTTCGTCGATCATGTAGACCTTGAAGCGGCCCATCACCGGCTTGTAGACGGCCTGGTCGAGCAGCAGCGAGATCTCGTCGACGCCGCGGTTCGACGCCGCATCGAGCTCCACGTAGTCGACGAAGCGACCGGCATCGATGTCGCGGCACGCGTTGCACACGCCGCAGGGGTGCGCGGTGATGCCGCCTTGCCCGTCGGCGCCGGTGCAGTTGAGCGCCTTGGCGAGGATGCGCGAGACCGAGGTCTTGCCCACGCCGCGCGTGCCGGTGAAGAGATAGGCGTGATGCAGTCGCTGCTGCGTGAGCGCGTTGCTGAGGGCCTGCACCACGTGCTCCTGGCCCACCAGCCCCTCGAAGTCGCGGGAGCGGTATTTGCGTGCGAGGACGAGGTAGGACATGCGGGCCATTCTAATGAGGCGGCCACGGGTGATCCGGGATAATCCCGCCTTTGCCTGCCAGCCCTCGCACGATGAATCCCACGCCCGCACCCGACACGCTCAGCTACGAACAAGCCGGCGTCAACTACGACCTGATCGACCCGCTCAAGATCGCGGCGCAGCGAGCGGCCAAGGCCACGGGCGCACATCTTGCGGGCCACGGGTTCCAGGAGGTCGAGGCTTCGCGCGGCGAGTCGGCTTACGTGGTCGACGTGGGGCCCTTCTACATCGCGTCCATCGTCGAGTGCCTGGGCTCCAAGGCGCTGGTGGCCGACGAGATGAAGGCGCTCACCGGCAGGAGCTACTACGACGGCATCGCGCAGGACACGATCGCCATGGCGATCAACGATCTCATCACCGTGGGCGCCACGCCCCTCGTCGTGCAGGCCTACTGGGCGGCGGGCGGCTCGGAATGGTTCTCGGACGCGCAACGTGCGCAGGCGCTGGTCGAAGGCTGGAAGCGCGCGTGCGACGTGTGCAGCGTGGCCTGGGGCGGCGGCGAGACGCCCGCGCTCGCCGGCATCGTGGCCGATGGCCGCATCGACCTCGCGGCGAGCTGCACCGGCCTCATCAACCCCAAGGAGCGTCTCTCGGTGGGCGACAAGCTCGCGCCCGGCGATGCCATCGTGCTCCTCGCCTCCAGCGGCATCCACGCCAATGGCCTGAGCCTCGCGCGCAAGCTCGTGGAGCGGCTGCCGCAGGGCTATCTCACCGAAGTGCAACCCGGCCTGAGCTATGGCGAAGCGCTGCTGGCGCCCACGATGCTGTACTCGCCCGTGACCGAGGCGCTCTACAAGGCCGGCATCACGCCGCACTACTGCGCCAACATCACCGGGCACGGCTGGCGCAAGCTGCTGCGCCACCCCGCCGCGCACACCTACCGCATCCACGCGGTGCCCGAGGTGACACCGGTGCTGAAGTTCATCCAGGAGCACGCCAGGCAGAGCGACCAGGAGGCCTACAGCACGCTCAACATGGGCGCGGGCTTTGCTCTCTTCGTGAAGGCCGAAGATGCGCAGCGCACCGTCGAGGTGGCCGAAGCGCAAGGTGTGAAGGCCATGCTCGCAGGCCGGGTGGAAGCCGGCGCGAAGAAGCTCGTGATCGAACCCCTCGGCATCGAATTCGGCGACGACGCGCTGCAACTGCGCTGACCGCGACGGCCCCTCATCACCGAGGGGCTCACGGTCGTCACCTACAATCGCCGGTGACGGGCCTCCCCGCATGGGAGCGCGCCCAACCGGGTCAGGTGGGGAACCAAGCAGCCCTAAGCGTTGCAACCAGTGCCGGGATCAGGCTCGTCACCTCCCCCTCTTCTTGTACTCGCCTGCGCGCTCAGGCGTTGCAGCCGCGCGCTTCCAGCTTGAAGCACAAGAGCCGCATCGGCTTGTCGCCTTCCGCATGCGCAGCCACGGTCGGTGGCGGAGCGCACTCCTTGCCGGCTCTCATCAGGTTCTCGATGACCAGGCCATCGTCGTCGATGACTTCGGCGAGATAGCGCTGGTCCTGTCCGAACAGCAGGGCGCGCGTCGCCTCCTCGTGGTCGAGCAGCACGAGATAGCGTGCGGTGTGGTCGTGGTTGAAGCTCTTCTGCGGGGTCATGTCTTTTTGTGGGGCGCCTCTTTCTGGCGCTGATAGGTGTCGTGCATCGGCGTGCCGCGGTCGGTGTCGGTGCGGCCCTGCGCCAGGTCGTCGTGCGCCTTGCGGATCAGCGGGCGCTCCTGGCCGGCGTCCTGGCTGTCGGACGACTCGTCGCGCTCGTGCGGCAGGCGCGGCGCGGGCGCCTGCACCTCGCCCATCTGGGGCTTGGTGTGGCTTTCGGGCTTGTCGTTCCCGGCTTCGTGGCTGGCCTTCATCACGTACTCGATGCGTTCTGGATGAGGCCTGAACCTTAGGCGCCGGCGCTCCTGACGCCTACAGGGCATGGGCCCGGCGGCGGGTCGGAGCGCACTGGCCTTCGGGGTAGGAAGGTTCCGACGCCGAGCGCGCAAAAGCAAAACGGCAGGCCGCAGCCTGCCGTTTCCGGGAAGGGGTGACGCCGCGTCAGCGGATCCAGCGGCCGCCCGGTCCCACGATCGTGATCTCGACGAAGTTCGAGCCGTGGTGCTTGTTCGGGCCGTAGCTCACGGGATAGCCGCCCATGTCCCAGCGGCCGATGTTCTCCATGCCTCGCGTGATGGTCTGCGACGTGATCGTGCGGCCCGCGCGGCGGATGCCTTCGAGCAGGATGCGCATGTTCACGTAGCCGAACATGTGGTCGTAGCCCGGTTCGGTGACACCTGCCTTGGACGCGGCCGCCGCGAGGTCGCGCGTGAGCGCCGTGGTGCGGCGATACGGATACGGCACGAGCTGCGTGAACGCGAGGCCGCGGGCGTCGTCGCCCATCGCCTTGAGGATCGCGGGCGAGTTGGAGATCGACACGGCGTAGATCGGCACGCCCACGTACGCGCGGGCGGCCTTCACGAAGGCGATCATCGACGGGCCGAACGCCATGAAGAGCAGCGCCTGCGGGCGGGCCGCCGCCAGGGTCTGGGCGGCCGCCACTGCATCGCTGCCGTTGACCTCCAGCGGAGCCGCGGCCACGATCGTGGCGCCCAGTTCCTTGGCGACCTCTTCCACCACCGGCTTCATGAGCTGGCCGAACGCGGCGTTCTGGTACACGAGGCCGATCTGCGGCTTCTGCAGCGTGACGAGGTTGCGCACCATCTGCACCACCTCGTCGCGGTAGCTCGCCATGGTGGTGAAGAAGTACGGATGCTGCTTGACGCGCAGGGCCGGCGAGCCGGTGTAGACCGACACCAGCGGCACCTTCTTCTCGGCAAGGATGGGCAGCACGGCGGCGACGTTGGCGGTGCTCGCCAGGCCGTAGAGCGCGAGGACCTTTTCCTTGTCGATCAGCGTGTTGACGTTGTCCACGCACTTCTTCGGATCGTAGGCATCGTCCAGCGTGATGAGGCGCACCGGGCGACCCTGGATGCCGCCCTTGCCGTTGATCTCGTCGATGGCCATCTTCTGGCCGGCGATCACGGGCACGAGGAAGGGGCCGAGCGGGCCGCTCAGGTGCGCGCTCTGGCCGATGAGGATCTCGCGTGCATCACGAGCAGGCGCGGCGGCCGGCGCCGAGGCAGCACTCGCGGCCGTCGCGGCCTGCTGCGCCCACAGGGGCGTGGAGGCCAGCGCACCTGCGGAAGCAGCGGCGCGCAGCGCGTGGCGGCGGGTCCATTGGGGGTGTGCCATGTCCGATACCTTTTTCGTTGGAGTGTTCAGGTGGGCGCGATCGTGCCACCGTGCAACAACTTCATACAAGAGAGGAAGACCGGGCGCGCCGCGCGTGCCGGATGCAAACGTGACAGGCATCACGAGGGTCGTCGCACGCTCGAACGACGTCGCTTCGCCGTTCGTGACGCTTGCCACGAACGTGTTTTCAGGGTGCCTGCTTGAAGGCCATCACGGCCTGGTTGCGCAGCGTGCGCAGCAGCGAGAGTTCCTTCTCGCCGATCTCGATCGCGCCGGGCCGCGCCTTGTCGGCATAGATGAGCGCGAAAGGTGCGCCCTTCATCAGCAGCGGCAGCAGCAGGAACGCCGGGGCGTTCACGGCCTCGCGGTACCACGCGGGCAGGCGGCCCGCGATCTGCGGCACCGTGGCATCGGCGATGAGCGTGTCGGCGCCCTTCACGCACACGGCGCCGAAGAGGTCCACGCTGCCCGGCGCGATCCTGAGCGGCACCTTGAAGCGCGGCACCACCTGCTCCACCGTCTCGCCCAAGCCGAAGCGGCCGGTGAGCGCCTCGCCCTTCGCATCGCGCAGGCAGAAGATCACGCGCCTGAACCCGAGCGCGCGCAGCATGGTCTCGAGGATCATGCGCAGGACTTCGTTGAGCTTGAAGTCCTCGACCATCGTGTTGGTGATGTCCTGGATGCCGGCGGCGAGCATGTCGATCGCCGCCTGGTGGTCGAAGACGGTCGCCGGGCCCGCCTCCACGGGAAGCGTGGCCTGCAGCTCGTGTGGCGTGAGGCTGTCGTGCTCCACCGCGGCTGCAGTGCCGTTGCCGGAGTGGTCGAGCAAGCGGCGCATGGGCGTGCCGGGGGCCGCCTGCAGGTTCATCGCGTTGGCGAGCTCCACGAGCCGCTGCTGCGCCATCACGACCGCGGCCTGCACCTCGCGCACGCCCAGGCCCAGCACCTTGCCGTGGCGCTCGGCCACGGCTGCCACGACCGCGCTCGCGCGGCCGGGCTCGGCCTTGAGCAGCACGTCGGTGAGCTCGTTGGCCACGGTCGCGATCCACTGCGGGCGCTCGGCCGGTGCGCAGGGGCGAGCGGGCGGCTCGCCGCTCGCGCGGCGCATGCAGCGCTGCAGGCCATCGGGCAAGCCCCAGCTGCGCGCCACGCCCAGCCCCAGCTCCTCGAAGCTGAGGCCGAGCACGGTGATGGACGCCGCCTCCTCCACGCTCGCGGCGCGTGCGCCGGGCTTGTGTGCGCCCGCGGCGACGAGGCTCCTGATCTGCCGCGCCTCTTCGGGAAAGTAGAACTCGGTCAGGAGCCGCCCGAGGCTCTGGTACACCGCACCGATGAACGCCTCCTCGCCCTCGCGCTGCGAGCCGCAGAGTTCGCTGGCGAGCGAGCCCGCCATGAGCGAGCGCAGGAATTCGTCCTTGAGCTGGCCGGCGTGCGCCTTGTCGTTCATGTGCTCCAGCAGCACCAGGCTCATCGCCATGTTGCGGATGCCCGCAAAGCCCACCAGCGCCACCGCACGCGAGACGGTGCTCACGGTGCCGCCACCGGCAGTGCGGAAGGTGACGGTGTTGACCATGCGCAGGAGCTTGTTGGTCAGCGCCACGTCCTTCAGGATCTCGCCGGCCAGGCTCGAGAGCCGCTCGTTGTCGGAGCTCGCGACCTTCTGGATGTTGACGATGGACTTCGACAGCGCCGGGAAGTCCGTCTTGTGCCGCATGCGCCGCAGCAGGAAATCGAGCGTGCCGTTGCCGCTCGACGGGGCGTGTGCGCCGGGCGCGGGAGCGAGCCACGCCTGCAGCGCGTCGCGGAACTCGGCCGCGCCTGCATGGCGCGCCGACGGGTCGCGCGCGAGGCTGCGCAGCACGATGGCGCGCAGGCGGTCGTCCACCTCGGGCGGCATGCCGTCGGGCAGCGAGAGGTCTTCATGCGCCACGCGGTACATGGCGCGGAAGGGATCGCGCTCGACGACCAAGGCCTGGCCCGCGAGCATCTCGGCGAGCACCAGGCCCGCGGAGAACACATCCATGCCCGGCGACGGCCGCAGGCCATGCGTGGCCTCGGGCGACATGTAGCCCGGCGTGCCCACCACCTGCTGCCGATGCGCGGTGTCGTGCAGGCGCGCGGCGATGCCGAAATCCATCACCCGCGCGCGGCCCTGGCCGTCGACGAGGATGTTCGAAGGCTTGAGGTCGCGGTGCACCACGCCCGCCTGGTGCGCGAGCGCGAGCGCATCCAGCACGCCCACCATCATCTCCACCGCTTCGCGCGCGGGCAGTGCGCCGCGGGCACGCAGGTGCGCGGAGAGCGTGCGACCCGGCACGTACTCGAAGACGAGGTACGGCTGCTGGCGATGCATGTCGCCCTCGAACACCGGCACGATGTTCGGATGGTTGAGGCGGCTCACGCTGCGGGCTTCCTGCAGCCACTGGCTCGCGGCCGATGCGTCGGCATCGGCTCGCATCAGCTTGAGCGCCACTTCGCGCTCCAGGCGCGGGTCGTAGGCGAGCCACACGGTGGCCTGGGCGCCACGGCCCAGTTCACGCCGGAGTTCGAAGCGCCCCAGGGTTTCGGCAGCGGCGACGGCGGGCATGGGGAATCGTCAGGGGTTCAGCGTCTGCGCGCGGCAAGCAGCGCGGAGAAGTCGGTGGTGCCGGGGTCGCCGGGCGCGGCCTCTTCGCGGCGCGGCGCGCGCGGCACGGCGCCGGCCGGGCCGCTCTGCAGGCTGCTGCGCGCGGCCTGCAGGCCTTCGGTCAGGTCCTTCAGCGTGAGCGAGAGCGCGCGGCCGTAGCGCTGCACCACCAGCTGCAGCGCCGGGCTCACGCGCTGCGGCGGCAGGAAGAGCGCATCGACCGCCTCGTTCGCCGCGCTGGCCGACAGGCGCAGCATGTCGGAGTCGGTGTCGGGCACCCGCACCGGCTTGCCCATGGGCAGGCGCCGGATCATGTAGAGCACCTCGTCGTGCAGGCCCCAATGCTTGGCAACGGCCGCGCCCAGCGCCTCGATGTCCACGCCGAGCACGGCGAAGGCGGCGGCTTCCTCGGTCATGCCGGGCAGCTCGGGCGCGCCCGGCTCCTCCCCCGGCGCGGACTTCATCAGCTCGCGGATCTGCGCGGCCTCGTCGGGAAAGTGGTACTGCACCATCAGCCGGCCGAGGTTCTGCAGCGCCGCCACGAGGTAGACCACCTCGGGGTCGTAGCCCGCCGGGCGCAGCGCCTGTGCGGCATGGCCGGCGAGGCGCACGCGGTCCATGAGCTGCCGCAGGGCGGCAGCGTGCGGCTCCGACAGCGGACCGGGCCACGGCCTGAGCGCTGCGGCCGCATGGCGCACGCCCTTCAGGCCGACGAGCGCGATGGCGCGGCGCAAGGTGAGCACCGGGCCGTTGCCCGCGATCTGCGTGCCCTGCACCTGCGCGGAATTCACCATGCGCAGCAGCTCGAAGGCGAGCGCCATGTCCTGCAGGATGTTGGCGGCCATCTCGTCGGTGCGCTGCCCTTCGGCCACCGCCAGGCGCGCCACGCGCGCGCCCACGCCGGGCGCCGCCGGCAGGTGCCCGACCGCGCGCAGGCGATCGACGAGCAGCGCCAGCGCGCCGCCGTCCTGCGCCGCCGTCTCGCGCCAGCCCTGCAGCGCCGCGAGGAGCGTGCGCGCGTTGTGATAGCGCTGGCGCTCCTGGTGCGTGATGGCGCGGTTGACGATGGCGCGCAGCGCCTCGGGGATCGGCTGCGGCGTGCTCCAGGGCAGCCGCGCGAATTCACGGCCGGCGGGCGGCATGCGCGCCACCACGCGGCCGGTGTCGGGCTCGTCGAGTGCCGGCGCGCCCGCGAGCAGGTGGTGCAACAGGAGACCCGCGGTGAGCACGTCGCGCACGGCCGCCTCGCGCGCATGGCGCAGCTGGGTGGCTTGCAGCGGCATGGCGCGATCGGGCGACTGCTCGGCGGCGTGGGCCACGGGCAGCCCGGCGCCGAGTGCCATCACGCGCACGCTGCCCTGCTCGCTCACCACCAGCTGGTGCAGCTGCAGGTCGCCATGGGCCACGCCGGCCTCGTGCGCGAACGCCAGCCCCTGCAAGGCCTGCGCGAGCCAGCCCACCGCCTCTTCCACCGTGGGCTTGGACGACGACGCGAGCCGCTCGCCCAGCGTGATGCCGAGCGCGCGGTCGACGGCGACGAAGGGCCAGTGGTCCTCCACGCCGACTTCGATCACGTGGGCGAGGTTCGGATGGTTGAGCCGCGCGGCGTGGCGCGCGTCGGCGAGCCACTGCTCCAGTGCGGCCGGCGTGGCGGGCTGGGCGCGTGGCAGCGTGAGCATGAGCTCCTGGGCCGCGCGCGGATCGTGGACGAGCCAGACCATGGTGCGGTCGCTCTTGCCCAGCAATTGGCGCAGCTCGAAGCGGCCGAGCGCCCGGGTGGGGCTCGGCTTGTGCGGAGCGTGTTCCGTTTCAAGCATGAATGCGCATGAGAGCATGCGCGCAAATGGCGCGCCTGGCCGGATTGGACCGCCGCCTCGCGTGACGCAATACGCGGATGAGCTACCGAAAGCAGCCGCTAATCGCGCCTGACGTGGCGCCGGGGCGCCGCGGGCCTCATGTGACTTCGATCACGTCGCCGGCACCGTTGATCAGCGCGCAGCGCACCGGCTGCCCCGGCGCCAGTGCGGCGACGGCGCGGCGGTAGCGCTGCAGCTGCTCACGGTAGGCGGCCTGCTCGCCAGGCGCGAGCGCGAGCTTGTAGTCGAGCACCCACCAGGTCGGGCCCTCGCCTTCGTCGAGCTGCACCAGGCGGTCGATGCGCAAGGCGTCTCCGGCATCGGCGACCGGCACTTCGTTGCCGGCCCAGAGCAGGCCGGGGCCGGCGAGGAAGCGCCGGCACTGCGGGTTGCGCCACACGGCGCTGGCCATGCGTGTCACCTCCGACGCTGGCGCGCCGAACTCGCCGCCCGCCGCTTCGGCCAGCAGCGGCAGGTCGGCGCCCTCGCCTTGCGCGCTCGCCCATTCGAGGACGCGGTGCACCGCCTTGCCCAGGCGCGTGGCCGGGGTGTCGGGTGAGCGCACGGCGGGCCGCGCGGCGCGCACCGGCGCCGGGCCCTGCGGCAGCACCTGCAACGCGACCGTGTCGCGGGCCGCCATCTCGGCCTGTGCGGGCGCCGCCGGTTGCCATGCCTCGGCATGCGGCCCCAGACGATCCCACCACGACGGCCCGCCCTGATGCGGCTCGGTGCGGCTCAGCACCAGGCGCTCGCGGGCGCGGGTCATGGCGACGTAGAGGCCGTTGAGCTCCTCGCGCTCGCGCGCCTGGCGTTCGATCGCCATCGCGTCACGCAGCGAGGGCGGGCAGCGCGCTTCCGAGTAGATGAACGCGCAGCGCGTGGGGCGGTCGGCCTCGACCGGCCAGTCGATGAGGAGCGTCGCGGTCTCGGCGCGCGAGGCCTCGGGCTGGGTGTCCATCACGAAGACGACCTTGGCCTCCAGGCCCTTCGCGCCGTGCACCGTGAGCAGCTGCACGGCGTCGCGCTGCGCCGGTGCGGCCGCGGTGAGCAGGCGGCGCTTGAGCGCACGCACGAAGTTGTAGGGCGTGGCGTAGCGCGCGCCATCGAGCGTGAGCGACTGGTAGAGCAAGGCGTCGATGGCGTCGAGCGCGGCCAGGCGCTGCTCGTGCGGCACGACGGCAGCCACCCGCTCGCGCACCTCGCCCTCGGAGACGATGCGGTCCAGCAGGTCGTGCGGCGGCAGGCGTTGCGCGGCCTCGCGCCACGCCGCGAGCAGGCGCGCGGCGCGGGCGAGCGCCGCGCCCAGCTCCGGCCCGCGGCGGCACAGGGCCGACCACCAAGTGCCCTCCTCGCGCACGGCCAGCGCGAGCCGCACCAGGTCGTCGTCGCTCACGCCGAAGACGGGGCTGCGCAGCGCGTGGGCGAGCGAGAGGCGATGCTCCGGCGAGGCCAGCACGTCCAGCACTGCGACGAGATCGCGCACCTCGGGCGATTCCATCAGCGCATGGTCTTCCGCCGCGGCGTGGGGCAGGTGCAGCGCCTGCAGTTCGCGGGCCACGAGGCGCAACGAGGCACGCTTGCGGCACAGCACATAGACCTCGCCGGGGCGCGCCTGGCGCGTGCGCACGAGCTCCTGGATCGCGTGCGCGACGTGGCGCGCCTCCTGAGCCCGCAGCAGCTCCTCGGGCTCGTGGCGCGGCACGGTGAGGCTGTCGCGCCAGAGCGGCGCGGGCGCCGGCTGGCCCTTCGCGGGGCGCACGCGATGCACCAGCGGCAGCGCGTACACGCCCGCATGCCGCACTGGCGCGAGCTCGGTGGTGTGTGCGCGAAAGCCGCCGTAGGCACCGTCGCGCTCGGCCTGGGTGAAGACCTCGTTGACCACCGCGAGCACCTCCGGCGCATTGCGGCGCGTGTGGTCGCAGGTGAGCCAGCTGCCGTCCAGGCCCTGCACGACGAAATCACGCGCCGCGCCGAAGACGCGTGGCTCCGCACGCCGGAAGCGATAGATGCTCTGCTTGGGATCGCCCACGATGAAGACGCCCGGCGGACGCTGGCCGCTCGTGCCGCCCCCTGCGCCCACGTAGGCCGAGAGCCAGCTGTGCAGCGCATGCCACTGCAGCGGGCTCGTGTCCTGGAACTCGTCGATCAGCACATGGCGGATGCGCATGTCCAGCCGCTCCTGCACCCAGCCGGCGAGGCTGGAGTCGCGCAGGAGTGCCAGCGCGCAGCGCTCCAAGTCGGCCATGTCGGCAAGACCGCGCGTGCGCTTGTAGGCTGCGAGCTCGCGCAGCAGCACGCGCGAGAGCCGCACCAGGCGCTGATGCTCGACGTGCGCATCGTGCTGATGCACGAGATCGGCGAGCGCTTCGAGTTCGTCCTGCACTTCGGCGAGTTGCGGCAGGTCGCCCAGCTTGCGCGGCGTGCGCTTCTCGGTGAAGAGCGCGCGGCGCAGCGCCTCGAACATCGCCAGCGGCTCGGCCAGCGCCATGGCGTCGACGAGGGCGTTGGCCGCGTTCTGCGCCTTCACGCCCCCCTGCCCCAGCGCCTGCGCGAGGCTGCGCACGGCGGCGCGCCAGCGCTCGCTAGCGAGTGCCGCACAGGGGTGGCCGTCGCACTCGGGCGGCGGCACGCTGTCGGCCAGCACGCCGGCGTCGTCGGCCAGCTCCAGCTCCACACGCTTGTCGAGCGCGGCTTCCAGCCACTTGCGCAGCGGCTCGCGGCCGCGTTCCTGCACGAGGGCGGCGTGGTCGGCGCGCAGCACCGGATCGGCGGCCACCGCGGCGTGGAAGCGGCGGAAGATGGCGCCGCGGTGGTCGTCGAGCGCTTCGAGCAGCGTCATGCCCGGGGCGAGACCGAGCTCGGCCAGCAGGTCGCGCGGCGCAGCGCGCAGCAGCTGCGAGAACCAGGCGTGGAAGGTCCGGATCTCGACACTGCGCCCGGTGGCCAGCAGCGTCTCGTGCAGGCGGCCGAGCGCGGGGGCGAGCGTGCGGGCCTGCGCCGCATCGAGCCCGCGCAGGCGCAGCTCCTGCTCGCGCCCGGCGTCGTCCATCGCGGGCGTGGAAAACGCGCGCAGCCATTCGTTCAGCCGCTCGCGCATCTCGCCCGCAGCCTTGCGGGTGAAGGTGATGGCGAGGATCTCCTGGGGCTGCGCACCTTCGAGCAGCGCACGCAGGATGCGCGAGACCAGCATCCAGGTCTTGCCCGCGCCCGCGCAGGCCTCGACCACCACGCTGCGCTGCGGATCACAGGCGAGCGCGTAGAAGGCCTCGCGCTCCACGAGCCCGCCATCGGCACGGTAGGCAGGCGTGTTCATACGGGTGACCAGTGATCGCGCCGGCACAGGCCGCGGGCTTCGCAGTAGTCGCACACCGGCGGCTGGCCGAGCGCCGGCATGCCCGCGCCTCGGCGGATGCGCGCAAGGTCCTGCGCCACGCCCGCCACGAGCGCGCGCGCGCTGTCTTCCACGTCGGGATGCGCAAGCGTCTCGATCTCGCGCCCGAGCGTGAGGTAGCTTGCCTGGATCGGCCGCCCGGCCTCGGGCTGCATCAGGGCGGCGTAGAAGGCGAGCTGCGTGTCCTCCCAGGGCTGGCGCAGCTTCTGTCGGAGCGCGGCGGCGCTGCCGGTCTTGTAGTCGATCAACTCCAGCGCCGGGCCGTCGTCGCCGCGCACGTGGTCCATGCGGTCGATGCGGCCGTAGAGGCGCACGCCCTCCCATTCGGGCGGCGCGACCTCGCGCTCCTGCTCGCCCTGCCACCACGCGGCGCCCTGCGCGTCGCGCGCGTGCAGCCAGGCGATGTAGCGCGGCGCGAGGTCGATGAAGCCCGCCTCGTAGGGCAGGAAGTCCGCGTCGTGCAGGCCCTGGCGCTCGCGCTCGTCCGCGGCGATCGCGAGCAGCCGCGCAAGCTCGACATCGTGCGCCGCAGGCGCGATGCGTTGCGCATGGAACTTGAGCAGCACCTCGTGCAGCCAGTTGCCGTAGTCGCGCTGCTCGATCTCGTCCTCCAGTTCCTCGGCCTCGCGCACGCGCAGCAGGTGCAGCGCATGGAAGCGATAGGGGCAGGCGCGCAAGGCCTCGCAGGCGCTGGCGGAAAGCCGCTCCGGCAGCAACGCGGGCGCGTGCGGCGCCGGCATGTCGACCGGCGTCGGCGCGAGTCGGACGGTCTCACGCGGGTCGGCCCACGGCATGAACTCGCGCCCAGCTGCAACGAGCCGCAGCGACAGCTGCTCCACCAGCGGGCTGGCCGCGAGCGGCTCGCCGCCGTCGGCGTGGCGATAGAAGAGGCTCACCGGCGCCTGGCCGCTCGTCACGTGCGCAAAGGCGAGCGCTTCGGCGTCCCGACGCTGCGCGCGGGTCGGCACACCGACGGCCGCGGCCTGGCTGTCGCTCAGCAAGGCATGCGGGCCGGTGTCGGCGCCCAGCCGATGGTCGTCGGCGCCGGGGAAGACGATCGCCGCGAAGGGACGCAGCATCAGCTGCGCGAGCGGCGCCACGACCACGCTGGCGTCGGGCGGAGGCTCGGGCACGAAGGAGGCGTCTTCGAGCGCGGCATCGACCCAGGCGGTGAACTCGGCGAGCGACATCGACGTCAGCGCGGCCTGCGGCGACGACCAGCCCTGCGGCTCGTCCAGGTGCAGCGTGCCCAGCACGTGCGCACCGGCCTCGTCCTCCGACAGCGGCCCCAGCATGCCGCTGCGGTCGAGCGCCACGCGCAGAGCGGCCAACCATTGTGAGAGCCGTTGACGCGATGCTCCGGCGAGCGGCTGCAGCACCTCGGCCGCTTCGGCGGCAAGCGCCGAGGCCTGCGGGCTCAGGTGCTCGCCGCCGACGCTGCTCGCGAGCGTCCAGCCGTGGCGGCGGCAGGCGGCTTCGACCTGTGCGACATGGCCCTGCGGCCAGCCGCTCGCCTTGAGCCAATCGAGCAGCAGGTCCGTCGACGCCTGCGGGCTTGCCGCCCGCAGCAAGGCCATGAGCTGCGCGGCTGCCCGCGTGGTCGAGAGCTTCCAGCCGGTTTCATCGTGCAGGGCGACGCCCCGGCGTTCGAGCAGCGCCCGCACACGGCGCATGAGCAGGCGGTCCTGGGCGACCAGCGCCACCGGCGTCTGCCCTGCGCCCAGGCAGGCGAGCACCTGCGCCGCGGCGCAGACCGCCTCGTCCTCGAAGCCCTCGCAACGCGCAAGCGAAATCGAAGGCGAGAACGCATCGCGCACCGCCGCATCGGCGTCCAGCACCAGGCATGGCCGGCTTTCGGGCCGGGCCTCGATCAGGCGTTGCACGAGCGGATCCGCGCCGCCTGCCTGCACGATCACCCAGGCGTGCGCAGCGAGGTCGAACAGCACATCGGTGGCAGGCGCCGCGGACGTGGCGGCCCATTCGACGGCCATGCGCGCCAGGCCCCGCTCCACCACACCCACGCCCGACACGGGGGCGAGCAACTCGCGCGCACGCTGCCAATGTGCCGCGCGCTGCATCGGCGGCACAGCCGCAGCGGCCCGCAGCACCGCATGCGCCGTGAGCACGAGCGCCGAGACGGCTTCGTCGAAGGCCAGCGGCTCACGCGATACCCACGACTGACCGCGAAGCATGCGCGCGGCTTGAAGGCGGTCGATGGCCGCATCGAAGGTGATCTGACCCTCGCCCGCGCGCGGCGCAGGGCCCAGTGACGCCGCGAGTGTGCGCGTCGTCTCCACCCGCGGCTGCCAGCCGCCACGTGCGGCAAACGCCTTGCGTGCCAGCGTCAGGTGATGGAGGAATGGTGCGAGCAGGACGACCGAGCGCAGGTCGAGCCCACGTTCGTCCGCCCACGCCGCCACGAGCGCGGCGATCTCGGGCCAGCCGGCCCGGCTTTCAAGGCGCCGGCGCACTATGGCCGTCATAGAGAAACGGAGACCGCACGAGGTAAGGGCACACGAGGCTTTGTGTCAGAATCATTTCCGCCTTGCCGCTCGCTCGAGCGGCACCAGCCGAGGACAGGACAATGAGCAGTGAATTGATCAAGCACACCACCGATGCATCGTTCGAGAGCGACGTGCTCAGGTCGAGCAAGCCGGTGCTGGTGGACTACTGGGCCGAATGGTGCGGCCCCTGCAAGATGATCGCGCCGATTCTCGACGAAGTCTCCAAGGATTACGACGGCCGTCTGCAGATCGCCAAGATGAACGTCGACGAGAACCGCGACGTGCCCGCGAAGTTCGGCATCCGCGGCATCCCGACGCTCATGCTGTTCAAGGACGGCCAGCTCGCCGCGACCAAGGTGGGAGCCCTCTCCAAAGCCCAGTTGACGGCTTTCATCGACGGGCATCTATAATCCCGCCATTGCGTTGACGCGGGCCGTCGGCCCCCGCCCCGACCGCGTCACCGCCTGAAGACTTTCGCCACCACGCCCGCACGGCGCGTCGGTTCGGCACCCAACTCCAAGTTCCCGAAGCGTTCCAGCAACGCACTGTTCAGCGTTTGCACCGTGGCTCCGCCACGGTGTGCCAGGCGCAACGCCGGCCTGCAGGCCCAATCGGCGTTCTCATCCAGGGTCATCGCCCATGCACCTCTCCGAACTCAAAGCCCTCCACGTGTCCGCGCTCATCAAGATGGGCGAGGAACTGGAGATCGAGAACGTCTCGCGCATGCGCAAGCAGGAGCTGATGTTCGCGATCATGAAGAAGCGCGCCAAGGCGGGCGAGCAGGTCTTCGGCGATGGCGTGCTCGAAGTGCTGCCCGACGGCTTCGGCTTCCTGCGCGCGCCCGACACCAGCTACATGGCGTCGACCGACGACATCTACCTCTCGCCCAGCCAGATCCGCCGCTTCAACCTGCACACCGGCGACATGATCGAAGGCGAAGTGCGCGTCCCCAAGGACGGCGAGCGCTACTTCGCGCTGGTGAAGGTCGACCGCGTGAACGGCCTGACGCCCGAGGAGAGCAAGCACAAGATCATGTTCGAGAACCTGACGCCGCTCTTCCCGAAGGAGGCGTTCAAGCTCGAGCGTGACATCAAGGGCGATGAGAACATCACCAGCCGCATCATCGACCTCATCGCCCCGCTCGGCAAAGGCCAGCGCGCGCTGCTGGTCGCGCCGCCCAAGAGCGGCAAGACGGTGATGATGCAGCACCTGGCGCACGCCATCGTCGCCAACCACCCCGACGTCTATCTCATCGTGCTGCTCGTCGACGAGCGCCCGGAAGAAGTGACCGAGATGCAGCGCACCGTGCGCGGCGAGGTCATCAGCTCGACCTTCGACGAACCGGCCGCCCGCCACGTGCAGGTCGCGGAGATGGTGATCGAGCGCGCCAAGCGCCTGGTCGAGATGAAGAAGGACGTGGTGATCCTGCTCGACTCGATCACCCGCCTCGCCCGCGCCTACAACAACGTGCTGCCCTCGTCCGGCAAGGTGCTGACCGGCGGCGTCGACGCCAACGCGCTGCAGCGCCCCAAGCGCTTCTTCGGCGCGGCGCGCAACATCGAGGAAGGCGGCTCGCTGACCATCATCGGCACGGCGCTGGTCGACACCGGCAGCCGCATGGACGAGGTGATCTACGAAGAGTTCAAGGGCACCGGCAACTGCGAGATCCACCTGGACCGCCGCATGGCCGAGAAGCGCGTGTACCCGTCCATCCTGCTCAACAAGAGCGGCACGCGGCGCGAGGAGCTGCTGCTCAAGCCCGAGATCCTCCAGAAGACGTGGATCCTGCGCAAGCTGCTGTACCCGATGGACGAGATCGAGGCGATGGAATTCATCCTCGACAAGATGAAGTCCACGAAGAACAACCTCGATTTCTTCGACATGATGCGCCGGGGCGGCTGATCCCGGTGGCATAATCGCGGGTTTTCCGCAACACGGAAAGTGCGCCGAGCGGTTCGGCGTGGCTCCCGGTCTCACAGCGCAAAGGCTCAACATGAAGCAAGGCATCCACCCCGAATACCGCGACGTGTGCTTCGTCGACCTGTCCAACGGTTTCAAGTTCGTCACCCGCTCGTGCGCGCACAGCAAGGAAACCATCAAGCTCGACGACGGCCGTGAAGTGCCGCTCTTCAAGCTCGAGACGACCAGCGAATCGCACCCCTTCTACACCGGCACGCAAAAGAGCGTCGACTCGCTCGGCGGCCGTGTCGAGAAGTTCCGCAACAAGTTCGCGCACCTCAAGAAGTAAGACGGCGCAATCCGTCGCACTCGAGGCAGCTCTGCTGCCTTCGTCGGAAAGGCAGCCTCGGCTGCCTTTTTTATTGCCCGCGCCTGAGGCCGCACCAGTTTGCTGCATCATCGCCGTCTCTCCGCCGACGCCACACCTTGAGCACGCCCAAGCCCGCCCTCGTCACCGAACGCGCCGCCAGCCGCCTGCCGCGCGTGGCGCTCATCCTGCTCTGCGCCGCCTACCTGCTGCCCGGCGTCTTCGGACGCGACCCGTGGAAGAGCGCCGACATCTCGGCTTTCGGCTACATGGTCAACATCGCGCAGGGCCACACCGGCTGGCTGTCGCCGACAGTGGGAGGCGTCCCCGCCGACGCAGCCCTGCTGCCCTACTGGCTGGGGGCCCTCTTCATCAAGCTTTCGGGCGGCTTGATCGCACCGGAACTGGCGGCGCGCATCCCGTTTGCGATGCTGCTCGGGCTGAGCCTCCTCTGGACCTGGTACAGCACCTACCACCTGGCCCGCACCGACGCCGCCCAGCCGGTGCCCTTCGCCTTCGGCGGCGAGGCGCGCCCGGTGGACTACGCCCGTGCGATCGCGGATGGCGCGTTGCTGGCCCTGATCGCCTGCCTGGGGCTGCTCCAGCTCGGCCACGAGACAACGCCCGAGCTCGCACAGCTCGCGAGCGTCTCCCTCTTCCTCTATGCGCTTGCGGCGAGCCCGTTCCGGCCGCGGCTGAGCAAGCTTGCGGTCGTGCTGTCGCTTCCGATCCTCGCCGGCAGCGGCGCGCCGGGCATCGCCATGATGCTGGCCGTGGCCGGCGCGCTGGCCTGCTGGTATTCGAGTTATGAGCCAGCTCGGCGCTTCACGCCCTGGATCGTCGCCTCGGCCGCACTCGCTGCGCTGATGGCGGTCTCGCTGCAGGCCTGGGCCTGGCGCCTGGACGGCTTTGCGCAACGCGATCTCTTCAGCCTCGGCCGCCTGCTGGCCTGGTTCACCTGGCCCACGTGGCCGCTCGCGCTCTGGACGCTCTGGCGCTGGCGCCGTCATCTGCTGCACCGGCACATCTCGGTCCCGCTCGGATGCGGCCTCGTGAGCCTCGCGGCCTGCATCGCCATGGGCGGCTCCGACCGAGCGCTCATGCTCGCCCTGCCGCCGCTCGCCGTGCTCGCCGCGTTCGCGCTGCCCACGCTGCACCGGGGCACCTCGGCCGCGATCGACTGGTTCTCGGTGTTCTTCTTCACGATCTGGGTGATCGCGATCTGGGTGATCTACGCCTCGGTCTACACCGGCTTCCCGGCCAAGCCGGCAGCGAACGTGATGAAGCTCGCGCCAGGCTTCGTGCCGCAGTTCTCGGCCTTCGCGCTCGCCGTGGCGGTGCTGGGCACGCTCGCGTGGCTGTGGCTCGTGCAGTGGCGCACCGGCCGCAACCGCCACCCGTTGTGGAAGAGCATGGTGCTGCCGGCCAGCGGCGTGGCGGTGTGCTGGCTGCTCGTGATGTCGCTCGGGCTGCCGCTCTTCGACTACGCACGCAGCTACCGCCCGCTCATCAACCGCATCGCGCAGCACGTGCCCAACGACACCTGCATCGCCGCGCCTGGCATGACGCGCGCCCAGCTTGCCGCGCTCGAATACTTCGGCGGCTACCGCATCGACGGCCAGGCAGATGGCAACGCCACGGCTTGCGAATTCCTCTTGCTGCCCGAAACCGTCAGCTGGCGCGCGCAGGCGCCCGAGGGCTGGCTGTTGATCGCGCGAGAGCGGCGGCCGGTGGACAAGGACGAGGTGGTCGCCATCTACCGCCGCCGCCCCGCGCCGCAGAACTAGCGCGCCGCCCGCGCCTCGGTGCGCGCCTCCACGGGCGCTGCCACTCCGGCGCGCACGCGTGCCGCCGGCAACACGATGCTGAAGGTCGAGCCCTTGCCCGGCTCGCTGCGGATCTCGAGTTCGCCGCCGTGCCGCTGCACCACGTGCTTGACGATGGACAGCCCGAGCCCCGTGCCGCCCGTCTCGCGCGAGCGGCTGCCGTCCACGCGGTAGAAGCGCTCGGTCAGGCGCACCA
>JBIQJS010000076.1:0-19070 GCA_044507405.1 Rubrivivax sp.
GCACGCGCTGATCCTCGGGCGCGCGCAGACGGGGATCGCGGCGTTCTCCAACTGAGGGAGCGTCGCGCGACCCACACAAGCGGACCTTCGGGTCCGCTTTTTCGTTCTGGCACGCGGCACGCCATGTGCTCCACGATTGAAGATCGCTCAAAACGAACGATCGTTCGCTTCAGATAAGATGCCGCCCGCTGTCCGCGGGCCCGGGTTCGGAGTAGGTGGTGCGGCATCCGACAACAACACAGAACAGGGTTCCTAGACATGCATCGCATCGTGATCGTGGGTGGCGGCGCGGGAGGGCTGGCGCTCGCCACGCAGCTGGGCAAGCGGCTCGGCCGCAAGAAGCTCGCCGACGTGACGCTCGTGGACTCGGCGCGCACCCATGTGTGGAAGCCGCTGCTGCACCAGCTGGCGGCCGGCAGTTTCGACACCCATGCCGAAGAGATCGAGTACCTCGCGCAGGCACGCTGGAACTGCTTTCGCTTTCGCCTCGGTTGCCTGGTCGGCATCGACCGCGAGAAGAAGACCATCCAGCTCGACGCGAGCTATGACGCCGCCGGCATGGAGATCACCCCGGCGCAGGAGATCGGCTACGACACCCTCGTGCTTGCGGTGGGCAGCCAGACCAACGACTTCGGCACGCTGGGCGCGGCCGAGCACACCATCAAGCTCGACAGCCCGCAGGCCGCCAAACGCTTCAACGACCGGCTGATCAACGAATGCATCCGCGCGCAGAGCGTGCCGCGCGTGCCCGGCATGGGCCGGCTCACGGTCACCATCGTGGGCGGCGGTGCGACGGGCGTGGAGCTCGCCGCCGAGCTGCATGCGGCGGCGCGCGTGCTCGCGAACTTCGGACTGGATCACATCCACCCCGAGAAGGATCTGCAGATCGTGCTGGTGGAAGCGGCGCCACGCCTGCTCTCGCAGCTGCCCGAGCGGCTGTCGGAGTCGGCCGTGCGAGAACTGCGCAAGCTCGCGATCGAGGTGCACACCAACGAGAAAGTGGTGGAGTGCACCGCCGACGCGGTGAAGATGGCCAGCGGCAAGGTGATCCGCTCCACGCTCACGGTGTGGGCCGCCGGCGTGAAGGCCGCCGACACGCTCCGGACGATGGGCGGCGATCAACCGCTCGAGACCAACCGGCTCAACCAGCTGGTCGTCAACGGCAACCTGCAGACGACGCGTGATCCGGCGATCTATGCCTTCGGCGACTGCGCCGCCTGCCAGCAGCCCGACGGGACCTGGGTGCCACCGCGTGCGCAGGCGGCCTACCAGCAGGCGATGTATCTGGTGAAGGCCATGCCGCGGCTGCTCAAGGGCGAAACGGTGTCGCCCTTCGTCTTCCGCGATCGCGGCTCGCTGGTGTCGCTGTCGGAATACTCATCGGTGGGCAGCCTCATGGGCAGCCTCACGCGGGGCAGCCTCTTCATCGAGGGTCGGCTGGCGCAGCTCATGTACTGGAGCCTGCACAAGCAGCACCAGGTCGCGCTCGGCGGGCTGCGCAAGACGGCGCTCATCACGCTGTCGGAGATGCTCGACCGCACCTACCGGCCGCGGATCAAGCTCCACTGAGCGCGAGGCCGTTCAGGCCATCCAGCGCCGGGTCGCGTCCTCCACCACCGCCGACAGCGGCAGTCCGTCCTTGCGGCGCGAGCGCAGCCAGTCGGCGTCGTTGCCCTCGAAGAGCGTCTCGCGGATCAGGTTGCTCGCGTCGAGTGCGTGCAGGTCGAGCGCATGCTCGTCGATGCGCGCGAGGGTGCGCAGGATGTCGTCGCGCAGCTTCAGGCGCTGCTTGGTCTTGGGGTCGACCATCTCGCCTTCGAGCCCGAAACGGCAGGCCTGGAAGCGGTTGTAGGTGTAGACGAGGTAGTCGTCTTCCGAGGGCTCGAACGGCTTCTCCTCGCGCAGGAAGCGACAGATGCACTGCAGGTAGCAGGCGAGCGCCGCCGCCTTGTCCACCGTGAGCGGGGTGTCGCACACGCGCAGCTCGATGGTGCCGTACTCGGGCTTGGGGCGAATGTCCCAGTAGAAGTCCTTCATCGACTGCACGACGCCGGTGCTCGTCATCTTGTCGAAGTACTGGCCGAACTCGTCCCACGAGCGTGCGAACGGCGCGCGCCCCGAGAGGGGGAAGGCGAAGACGGAGTTGAGCCGAGCGGAATCGAAGCCGGTGTCCACGCCCTGCACGAAGGGCGACGAGGCCGACAGCGCGATGAAGTGCGGTACGTAGCGCGAGAGCGCATGCAGCAGCCACAGGGCCGTGTCGCCGTCCTCGCAGCCCACGTGCACGTGCTGGCCGAAGACGGTGAACTGCTTGGCCAGGTAGCCGTAGAGCTCGCTGATGTAGTGGAAGCGCTCGGTCGGAAAGATCTGCTGCTCGCTCCAGTGCTGGTAGGCGTGCGTGCCGCCGCCGGCGATGCCGATGTTGAGCTTGCGGGCCGCGCGCGAGAGCTGCTGGCGCAGGTCGGTGAGCTCGGCGACCAGCGGCGCGTGCTGGCGCTGGATCGACGTGCCGATCTCGATCATGCTGCGCGTGATCTCGGGTTTGACGTCCCACGCACCCGGGTGCTTGTCGAGCTCGCGCAGCAGGTCCTGCGCCTGCGGGGAGAGGTCGTGGTCGTACATGCTCACGAGCTGGAGCTCGAGCTCGACCCCGATGGTGAGGGGCTCGGACGTGGTGAAGGTGGCGAGTGACATCTCAGCTTCCCTTGGGCGGCGACGGCAGCTGCGGGCACTCGTCGGCCAGTCGCTGCAGCGAGACCTTGGTCAGCACCGGCCCGAACAGGTGCGACAGGGTGGTGGCGATCAGCAGGGCCTGCAGCACGCCGCCGGCCACGCCGGGCAGCTGCGACGCCCAGCCGAAGGTGTTGCCGGCCAGCAGCACCGCCAGGCTGCTCATGGGCTGCAGGGTGAGCGTGAGCGCTGCCGCCTGGCGCCAGCCGAGCGCGCTCACGCGGGCGAGCAGCGCGACGGCCGCCCCCTTGCCGACGAGCCGCGCGATCAGGATGGCGAACACCCAGGGCCACAGCGTCGCGAGGTCGTCCAGCGTGAAGAGCATGCCGAGCGTGATGAAGAGCAGCACCGTCAGCACGGCGCCCGCCGAACCGAGCTGCGGCTCGACGGTGAGCATGTGGCCCATGCGCGAGCGCGCGGCCATGCCGGCGATGAGGAGCGCGAGCAGCGGCGAGAGCGCCAGCTGCGCCGCCACCATCGCCGCGAGGATCACGAGCGCGATCTGCAGCACCGGCGCCGCGGCGGCGTCGCGCAGCGGCTGGTGCAGCTTGGCGAGCAGCCAGCCGGCGGCCATGCCGAGCAGGAACGAGCCACCCAGCACCACGACCGCATCGGTGATGACCGGCAGCAGCTCGTTGGCGATGTTCACGCTGCCGGCCGCGGCCACCACGTTCCACGCCTTGAGCGCGAGCATGGCGAGCGCGGTGTTGATGGCGGTGATGATGAGCAGGCGCTCGGTCACCTGGCCGCGCGAGCGCACCTCGTGCACGAGCGCGAGCGTGAGCACCGGCGAAGTGCTCATGGCCACCGCGCCGGCCAGCCAGGCCGAAGGGCCCGGCGCGCCGAGCGCGGTGAGCGCGACCGCGACGCACAGGCCGGCGAGCACGCCTTCGAGCACGCAGGTGAAGGCGAGCCAGGGGTTGTCGATCAGCCAGCGCGGGCGGATGCGGCTGCCGAGCTCGAAGACGAGCACGCCGATGGCGAGGTCGATCACCGGCTTCCACGGATCGAGGTCGGTGCGGTCGATCAGGCGCAGCGCGAGCGGGCTCGCCAGCGCGCCGGTGATCATGTGGCCGAGCATGCGCGGTGCGTGCAGCTTGCGGTGCAGCACCTCGGCCAGCGCGACGGCCACGAGCATCACCAGGGCAAACCCGAGCACCGGGTCGGCGCCGCGCAGACCTTCGAGCGTCCAGAGGGGGGGTGCAGCGCCCGTGGGGCCGGACAGCCAGCTGTTCAGAGGGGTCATGCAGGCGTGGCAGGCACATGGCCTGCTCTTCTTGTAGTGGGAGCGGGATCGTAGCGGAGGCGCCCAGACGGCCTCCGGGGTGTCCAAGCACGGTAAAGGGACTTCGTTCCGTATGATCCCGGCCCCCTCTTGAAAACCGGTGAGGCGCCCCTAGCTCCAGCCGCGGCCCGCGGGCCAGAACCACACGTGCACCCCTGAACACCATGGAAAAACAGACCCTTTCCTTCCAGGCCGAGGTCAAGCAGATCCTGCACCTCGTCACGCACTCGCTCTATTCGAACAAGGAGATCTTCCTGCGCGAGCTGGTCTCCAACGCGTCCGACGCGTGCGACAAGCTGCGCTTCGAGGCGCTGAACGACGCGGCGCTCTACGAGGACGCGCCCAACCTCGAAGTGCGCGTGAGCTTCGACAAGGAAGCCCGGACCATCACCATCCGCGACAACGGCATCGGCCTGTCGGCCGAAGAAGCCGTGGCCAACCTCGGCACCATCGCCAAAAGCGGCACGCGCGAGTTCATGTCGCGCCTCGAAGGCGACCAGAAGAAGGACGCCCAGCTCATCGGCCAGTTCGGCGTGGGCTTCTACTCGGGCTTCATCGTGGCCGACCGCATCACCGTCGAGTCGCGCCGCGCCGGCCTCAAGCCCGAGGAAGGCGTGCGCTGGAGCAGCGACGGCAGCGGCGACTTCGAGGTCGAGACCATCACCAAGCCCACACGCGGCACCGACGTGATCCTGCACCTGCGCGAAGGCGAGGAAGAGTTCCTGAGCGCCTGGAAGCTGCGCTCCATCATCGGCAAGTACTCCGACCACATCTCGCTGCCGGTGCTGATGCAGAAGGAGGAGTGGGACGCCGACAAGGGCGAGCAGGTCGTGAAGGACGAATGGGCGCCGGTCAACAAGGCGGCGGCGCTGTGGACGCGCAGCAAGTCCGAGATCACGCCGGAGCAGTACGAGGAGTTCTACAAGCAGATCAGCTACGACACCGAGGCGCCGCTGGCCTACACGCACAACCGCGTGGAAGGGCGCAGCGAGTACACGCAGCTCCTCTACATCCCCGCCAAGGCGCCGTTCGACCTGTGGAACCGCGACAAGCGCGGCGGCGTGAAGCTCTATGTGAAGCGCGTCTTCATCATGGACGACGCCGAGGCGCTGATGCCGGTCTACCTGCGCTTCGTGAAGGGCGTGATCGACAGCGCCGACCTGCCGCTCAACGTGAGCCGCGAGCTGCTGCAGGAAAGCCGCGACGTGAAGGCGATCCGCGAAGGCTCGACCAAGCGCGTGCTCTCCATGCTCGAAGGCCTGGCCAACAGCGAGGACGAAGCCGAGCGCGGCAAGTACGCCAAGTTCTGGAAGGACTTCGGCTCGGTGCTGAAGGAAGGCGTGGGCGAGGACCACGCCAACCAGGAGCGCCTGGTGAAGCTCTTCCGCTTCGCCTCGACGCAGGCCGACGAAGGCGTGTCGCTGGAGGACTACGTCAAGCGCATGAAGGAAGGCCAGGAGGCGATCTACTACGTCACCGCCGACACGCTGGCCGCCGCCAGGAACAGCCCGCAGCTCGAGATCTTCCGCAAGAAGGGCATCGAGGTGCTGCTGCTCACCGACCGTGTCGACGAATGGATGCTCAGCCACGTCTACGAGTTCGACGGCAAGCCGCTGCAAAGCGTGGCCAAGGGCGCGATCGACCTCGGCAAGCTGCAGGACGAAGCCGAGAAGAAGCAGGCCGAAGAAGCCGCCACCGCCTTCAAGCCGGTGCTCGATCGCCTGAAGGAAGTGCTCAAGGACCGCGCGAAGGACGTGCGGGTGACCACGCGCCTCGTGGATTCACCGGCCTGCCTGGTGGTGGAAGAGGGCGACATCAGCGGCCACCTCGCGCGCCTGCTCAAGCAGGCGGGCCAGAGCGCACCGGCCTCGCAGCCGACGCTGGAGGTCAACGCGGAGCACGCGCTCGTCAAGCGTCTGGAGGGCAGCGAGCACTTCGACGAGCTCGCGCACATCCTCTTCGACCAGGCGGTGCTGGCCGAAGGCGGCCACCTGGAAGATCCGGCCGCCTACGTGCGGCGCGTGAACGCACTGCTCACGGCCTGAGCCGCTCAGTCAGTACGCCGAGCCGCCGAGCGGCGGCTCGCGCATCGCCTCCAGCTGGTCGCGCAAGCGGATGATCTGGTCGCTCCAGTAGTTGCGATCCCCGAACCACGGGAAGCCGACCGGGAAGGCCGGGTCCGACCAGCGCCGCGCGATCCACGCGCTGTAGTGGATCATGCGCAGCGCACGCAAGGCTTCGATCAGGCGCAACTGGCGCCAGTCGAAGTCCATGAAGTCTTCGTAGCCGGCGAGCAGCGAGGCGAGCTGCGCCTGCATGGCCTGGCGCTCGCCCGACAGCAGCATCCACAGGTCCTGCACCGGCGGGCCCATCAGCGCATCGTCCAGGTCCACAAAGTGGGGGCCTGCGTCGGTCCAGAGGAGGTTGCCCACGTGGCAGTCGCCATGCAGCCGGATCGGCTGCCAGCTGCCGGCGGCATCGAAGCAGCGCTGCACCTCCTCCAGCACCTCGTTCACGACCCGCTGCCAGGCAGCCTGCGTCTCGATGCCGATGAGATCGGAAGCCAGCAGCCAGTCGCGCGGGCCGACGCCGTGGCTGTGGAGGTCGAGCGTCAGACGGTGCTCGAAGGGCCGGCGGCTGCCCACCGCATGGATGCGCCCGATGAAGCGGCCGATCCATTCGAGCGTGGCCGGATCCTCCAGCTCCGGCGCGCGCCCCGACTGGCGAGGCGTGATGCTGAAGCGATAGGGCTGACCGGCGAGGGTGTAGGAGGCGAGGGTGGTCCCGCCCAGCTGGCGTGGCGCGACGACCGGGATTTCGGCCTCGGCGAGTTCCGCCGCAAAGGCATGCTCCTCCAGGATCTGCGCATCGCTCCAGCGGCCCGGCCGGTAGAACTTGGCCACCACGACCGGGCCGTCCTCGAGGAAGACCTGGAAGACGCGGTTCTCGTAGGAGTTGAGCTGGATCAGCCGCCCGTCACCGCGCAGGCCGACGGCGTCGAGCGCGTCCAGCACGGCTTCCGGCGTGAGGCCGGCATAAGGGGTGTCGCTGGGGGAAGTGGGGGTGGGCATGGGCGCATCGTAAGCGCCGGCTCCGGCCCTCACGCGGGCTCAGCGGCGGGAATCCGGCCCCGGGCCGTCCACCACCACGCCGGCCACGTCGTCTCCATGCGTGGAGGGACGGTCCGACAGGCCGATCAGGTCGCTGGCGGTGAACCCGTCCAGGCGGCTGTCGGGCGCGAAGAAGGAGTCCTGGAACAGCGTGGAGTCCTGCCAGAGGGCCGTGCGTTCGGCACGACGGTGCGCCACCGTGCTCGCGAGCGAACTGCGGGCCTGATGCAGGCTGTGCGGCGGCATGGGCTCCGGCGCACGGGAAGCCGCGCCGCTGTGCGGGACCAGCAGCTGCAGTTCCGCGACCGAGGGCAGGCGGTCCACCGGGCAGCGCAGGTGACGCACCCGACAGGCGGAGAGCACCGCCTGCTTGATCTGCTGCGCCCGCTGGGATTGAGTGCGCTCGATCTCCAGGTCGACGGCCGCCAGCACGCGGCCATTGGCACTGCACACCGCGAAGGTCACGTGCGTGGTGCCGAGGAGCTCGTACCAGTAGCGCACCTCGCTCGGGTCGGTCGGCTGGCAGAAGCGCACCAGCGGCAGCTTGGACAGGATGATGTGGTGCGGTAGCGCCTCGCGCAGCAGACGGTAGATGCGCCGCTCGTCGGTGCTGAAGACCGGCCGTGCCGTCAGGGCCCACTCCAGCGGCAGCGGCTTGGGCCGCGGCTTGCGCCGAAGCAGCATCACGGCGACGGTCAGCACCAGCAGCGCGACGCAGCCGAGCCCGAGGGCCCAATAGAGTTCAGGGATGTTCGGCATGGGGGTATGTGCAGGTCATGCTAACCGTCGCATCCGTCACGTCACATCCCCGACATAGGTGAGGTTATTGCACGCGTGTCGATGCCAAAAACCCAGCAACGACGCGGGCTGGCGGGCGATCACTCCGGCGTCGAGCCGCCCGTGTCGGCGGGCCGGCCCTTGACATCGGTCAAGTGCTTGAGCCAGCCGTTGAGTCGCCGCGCATGCAGCTTGAGCTGGTAGTCGAACTCGGCAACCTGCTGCCCCACCAGTTCACCCATCTGCGAGGACAGGCTGTCCGGCGGCAGCTTGAGCCAGGCTTCGGCTTCCGGACCGTCACGCTCGACCGTGGCGCCGGCATTGCGCGCGATCTTGAGCATCGCGGCGTTTTCGCTGAGCGCATGAATAAAGAGCCGCTCGCAGCCGCGGTTGCGCGCGTGGAGCACCGAATGTTCGAAAAGCCGTGCGCCGTAGCCGCGGCCACGCGCCCGCTTGGCCACCGAGACGCCGAATTCGGCCGTCGCCGGGCCGCTCGGTTCCGGTACGGTCACCGGCAGGTAGGCGAGGTGCGCCATGGCGATCAGTTCGAGGCGGCGATTGAAGATACCGAACACCTCGTCGCGTTCGAAATCGAGGCTTTCGACGTAGCGGCGGATCTGTTCGTCGGTCGCGGGATAGCCGAAGCGCAGGTAGCGGTCACTTTCGCCCAGTGCAAGGATGTGCTGGAGGATCCGCCCACGATGGCGTTCGGACAAGGAGCGGATGGGCACCCACGCCAAGCGAGTTTCGGCAGGGGTAGGAGCGGCTTGCAGAACGGCTCGGGGATCCATGGAATCTCGAATCAGTGAAAACCCTAGTATTGTGCACCGCAACATCGCGCCGTCAAAAGCCGGTGTCCCGGCGAAAAGTCGCGGCATCCCGTGGCTTCGGCTACACTAGCGGGCTTTTCCGCCCGGCTCCGGGAAAAGAGACTCTGCCGGCGATCGTTCGAGAGGCTGCCTCGATAAGCAGCACCGAGGGCGCCGCCGGTTCGCCATTGAGCCATATCCCGCCTCGCCTGACCATCGGGCAGGCACATCGAAAGATCCTCATGAAGACCTTCAGCGCCAAGCCGGCCGAAGTGACGCACGAGTGGTATGTGATTGACGCCACCGACAAGGTGCTCGGACGTGTTGCCAGCGAAGTGGCACTCCGTTTGCGCGGCAAGCACAAGGCCATCTACACGCCTCACGTCGATACCGGTGATTTCATCGTCGTCGTCAACGCAGACAAGCTGCGCGTCACTGGCAACAAGGCCAACGACAAGGTGTACTACCGCCACACCGGTTTCCCCGGCGGCATCTACGGCACCAAGTTCAAGGACATGCAAGCCAAGCACCCCGGCCGCGCGCTGGAGAAGGCCGTCAAGGGCATGCTGCCCAAGGGCCCGCTGGGCTACGCGATGGTGAAGAAGCTGAAGGTGTACGCCGGTGGTTCCCACCCGCACACCGCCCAGCAGCCCAAAGTGCTGGACATCTAAGGAGCGGTGATGATCGGAAATTGGAACTATGGCACCGGCCGCCGCAAATCTTCGGTGGCGCGCGTGTTCATCAAGAAGGGCACCGGCCAGATCGTCATCAACGGTCGTCCCGTTGACCAGTACTTCGGCCGCCAGACCTCGATCATGGTCGTGCGCCAGCCGCTGGTGCTGACCGCCAATGACGCGACGTTCGACATCAAGGTCAACGTGCACGGCGGTGGCGAATCCGGGCAGGCCGGCGCCGTGCGCCACGGCATCACCCGCGCCCTGATCGACTACGACGCGGGCCTCAAGTCCGAATTGAGCCGTGCCGGCTTCGTCACGCGCGACGCGCGTGAAGTGGAGCGCAAGAAGGTCGGTCTGCACGGCGCCCGTCGCCGCAAGCAGTTCAGCAAGCGCTGATCGACTTCGTGCTCTGTGCAAAAAGGCCGCTGTTCGCGGCCTTTTTGCTTTGCAGCGCCCGTTGTTCACACCTGCAAGCTTTGGTCACAGGTGCAGTGAAACGCGACTTCTACAATTCGCGGACCTGCTGCTGACGCCATCTCTGTACTTCTCATGCGCTGGAAACTGCTCCGCCGACGGCTGTCGATCAGCGCCCCGCGCATGATCGTGCGCAGCCACCTGCCATGGCCTCTGCGCTGGGCCGTCATCGCGCTGGTGTTCGGCTTCTCGGCGGCGCTGTCGCTGTGGGCCTTCGAATTCGGCAAGAGCATTGCGGGCCTGGACAGGGACGCCAAGGCCGAGCTTGCACAGCTGCGTGTGGAGGTCGCCAAGCTGCGCGAGGAGCGCGAAGGCGCGATCTCGATCGCCAACACGGCCGAGAGCCTGCTCAAGGCGGAGCGGGTGGCGCAGGAACGCCTCACGCAACAGGTCAAGCAGGTCGAGGCCGAGAACCTCTCGCTCAAGGCGGATCTCGGTTTCTTCGAGCGACTGCTGCCCGCGGCCACGAGCGGCCTGAACGTGCGGGCGCTGCAGGCGCAGTCGCAAGGGCCCGGCAGCCTGCGCTTTCAGGTCCTGATCATGCAAATAGGCAAGAATCCACCCGAGTTTGTCGGGCGATACGACATCGTCCTGTCCGGCACACTGGACGACAAGCCGTGGACCATCTCCCAGCCCGGCGGCCCGAAGCTGCTGCAGGTGAAGCAGTCGGCCCGACTCGAAGGCACCGTGACCTACCCCGAAGATGCGGTGGTCCAGTCCGTGCAGGTCAAGGTGATCGACAAGCAGGGCGGCTTGAAGGCCACCCAGACCGTCAAGTTGTGACATCCGTCTAATCGCGTTCTACAAGGAGCCCGTCATGTTCGCGAAGAAGAAGCAGCCCCCCATCCGCACTTTGATCGGCGAGGGCACGGTGATCCGTGGCGAGCTCGCGTTCACCGACGGACTGCGCATCGATGGCGAAGTGCAGGGCGATGTGGTCGCCACCACGCTCGAGAACAGCATCCTCGTGATCAGCGAGAAGGCCAAGGTCTCGGGCAAGGTGCGCGCCGGCCACGTGATCATCAACGGCCACGTCCACGGCCCCGTGCAAGCCGATGCGCTGCTCGAACTGCAGCCCAAGGCCGTGATCGTGGGCGACGTGAAGTACGAATCCCTTGAAATGCACCAGGGCGCCACCATTGAAGGTGAATTGCGGCCGCTCAAGGCGGAAGAAAAGCCGTCCGTCGTCAAGCTGGCCGCATCCAACGCCCAGTGAGGTTTTCGCCGGGCGTGGATAATCGAGGCCTTGTTTGGAAGGATGTCCCATGAGCGCCCTGGCTACCCCTGAAGTGCAAAACCCGGCAACCGAAGAACCGCCGGTGCCGCTCGTCTTCACCGACAGCGCGGCCAACAAGGTCAAGGAACTGGTCGACGAGGAAGGCAATCCCGACCTCAAGCTGCGCGTCTTCGTGCAGGGCGGCGGCTGCTCGGGCTTCCAGTACGGCTTCACGTTCGACGAGATCGTCAACGAAGACGACACCCAGATGAACAAGAACGGCGTCACGTTGCTGATCGACGCCATGAGCCTGCAGTACCTGGTCGGCGCCGAGATCGACTACAAGGACGACCTGCAAGGCGCCCAGTTCGTGATCAAGAACCCGAACGCCAGCACCACCTGCGGCTGCGGATCGAGCTTCTCGGTCTGACCTTTCCCGCGCAGACGAAGGCCGCCCTCGAGGCGGCTTTTTCATGCTCGCCTGAGCGCCTCAGGCCGGATAGAAGGCGCCGAGGATGCATGGGCCCGAAGCGCCAGTGACGGCGCTCAGGTTGCCCGGCAGGCCATGGACGTGCCGGTAGGCGAGCCAGGCGAACGCCGCCGCTTCGACGTGCTGGGCCGGCAGGCCGCGGTCGTCGCTGGGCCGCACGGTCACGCCCGGCAGGTGGTGCGCGAGGCGCCGCATGAGGTGCAGGTTCAGCGCCCCGCCGCCGCAGACCAGCAGTTCCTTCGCGTCGCGCGCGTGGGTCCGGACCGCATCGGCGCAGGTCTGCGCGGTGAGCTCGCACAGCGTCGCCTGCACGTCGGCGGCGTCACAGGAACTGCCGTGGGCCTCGAGCCGGGCCTGCAGCCACGGCATGTTGAAGAGATCGCGGCCCGTGCTCTTGGGAGGCGCTTCGGCGAAGTACGGCTCCTGCAGCAGGACCTGCAGCAGTCGCGGATTCACCGTGCCCCGTGCGGCCCAGGCGCCGTCGGCGTCGAAGCGCTGGCCGGTGTGGCGCAGGCACCAGAGGTCCATCAGCACATTGGCGGGACCGCAGTCGAATCCGGTGGTGCGGCCATCGGCCAGCAGGGCCGTGAGGTTGCTGATGCCGCCGAGGTTGAGCACGGCACGCGTTTCGCCGACCCCGCCGAAGAGTGCTCGATGGAAGGCGGCCACGAGCGGTGCGCCCTGCCCGCCGGCGGCTACGTCACGCGTGCGGAAGTCGGCCACGACCGCGATGCCGCTGCGCTCGGCCAGCAGGCTCGGGTTGTTGATCTGCCATGTGTAGCCGAGGCCCGGGCGATGGCGCACGGTCTGGCCATGGCTGCCGATGGCGCGCACAGCGCTGGCCTCGACGCGGGCAGAGGCCAGCAGTTCGGCCACCACCTCGATGTAGAGCGCCCCCAGCGCATTGGACGCGAGGGCCGAGCGGTGCAGCTCGTCGGCGCCCGAGGTGTTGAGCGCGAGCAGTTCGTCGCGCAGCGTTGCAGGAAACGCCCGGTAGGCGTGCGAGATGACCCTGGGGAACCCGCTCGCCGAGAACTCCGCGAGCACGCCATCCACGCCGTCGAGCGAGGTGCCCGACATCAAACCTGCAAACAATTCAGCCATCGCTGAATTGTGCAGTGCTACTCGGCGTAGGCGTAGCGCTCTTCGCTCTTGGCGCGCGCGAGGTCGAGCTGCATGCGCAGCTGCCGCGTCTCGGCGGTGAAGCGCTCGCGGGAGGCCGGTGCCAGCACCACGGCCTCGGACGTCTTGGCGATCACGAGCGGGTCGCGATGTTCGCCCTTGACCTTGACCTCGAAGTGCAGATGCGGGCCGGTGGCCCAGCCGGTCGCACCGACGGCGCCGATGCGCGTGCCCTGCTCGATGCGCTGGCCCTGGCGCACGTCGATGCGGCTCAGGTGCGCGTAGAGCGTCGTGCGGTCGTTGCTGTGGCGCACCTGCACCACGTTGCCGTAGCCGTTCTGACGGCCGGCGAACTCGACCACGCCGTCGCCCACGCTGCGCACCGGCGTGCCGGTCGGGGCGCCGTAGTCGACGCCCAGGTGGCGGCGCCAGGTCTTGTGGATGGGATGCATGCGCATCGAGAAGCCGGAGGTCACGCGCGAGAACTCCATGGGGCTCGCGAGGAACGCGCGGCGCTTGCTCTCGCCGTCGAAGCCGTAGTAGCCACCCTTGCTGTGCTCGTCCTGGTACCAGACGGCTGCATAGGTGCGGTTGCCGTTGACGAATTCGGCGGCCAGGACGCGGCCGGACGCCTGGTTCCAGGTAATGGGCTCGCCGTCGGCGGTGAGCGCCTCGTACACGACATAGAAGCTGTCACCGCGGCGCAGCTCACGGTGGAAGTCGATGTCGGTGGAGAACATCTCGGCGATCTGGATGGCCACCGGATCGGGGATCTTCGCTTCGTCCGTGGCCGCGAAGAGCGAGCTGCGGATGACGCCGTTGCCCACGCGCACCTGGCTTTCCAGGCGGGCCGTCTCGACAGTGGAAATGAAGCGGTCTTCGAAGCGCGTGATGCGCAGGCGCGAGAAGTGGGTCGAGAACTGCTCGCCGTTTTCGGCCGGGTAGCGTGCGACGAGCTCCTCGAGCGCCCCGGTGGCATCGGTGCGCACCTGCACCATCTTGCCGGCACGCCCTTCGAGCAGCTTGCGCGCGGTACGGTCGCTGCGCAGGAAGGCGGCCGCGGCGACATCGGCGACGGCCATGCGGGCGAGCAGGCTGTCGGCGGTGTCGGCCGGGCGGGTCAGGTCGTTGCGGTAGAGCTGCAGCGTGTGGCTGGCGAGCGCCTCGAGCTGCGACGTGACGTCTTCCGGGGTGACGATTTCCGTCACCATGCGTCGCGGCAGGTCGGCCGCATCGGGCGCGAGCGGGGCGATGCCGAAGGCGGTGACGCCGAAGCCCATGAGGCCCGTCACGATCAGCGTCGTCAGGGTGCGCGGATGGCGACCGATGAATCGTGTGAGGCGCGAACCGGCGGCCACCGCATCGCGCTCAAGCGTTTCCAGCGAACTCAATTTTGGTCGGGGGGCGCAAGCCCCAGGCTGCAAGCGCCGCAGCTCGTGGGCAGCGCTCTGGTTGATCTTCCCGTCCGGAGGCGTCCACTAGAATCGCGCACGCCTTTCGGACCCATGTCACGGGTGTTCCGTCGGGGTGCGGCAGTATAGACGTCACCCTTTTTGTCCCCCGCGTTTCCTGACTCCGGGTATCCCCCTGAGGTTCCCATTTTTCTTATGGCCCTGTCAGACGTTTCCTCCACCGAGCGGACCGCCGCTCTGCAGCATCCCGTCACCGACAAGGTCCGCGAGGCGCTGGCCGTCACCCGCCGGGGCTGCGATGAGCTGATCCCCGAAGCCGATTGGCTGGCCAAGCTGGCCAGGTCGGAAGCAACAGGCGTGCCATTGCGCATCAAGCTCGGCCTGGATCCGACCGCGCCCGACATCCACCTGGGCCACACCGTGGTGCTCAACAAGATGCGCCAGCTGCAGGATCTCGGCCACCAGGTCATCTTCCTGATCGGCGACTTCACCTCCATGATCGGCGACCCGTCCGGGCGCAACACCACCCGCCCGCCGCTCACGCCGGAGCAGATCAAGGCCAACGCCGAGACCTACTACAAGCAGGCGAGCCTGGTGCTCGACCCGGCCCGCACCGAGATCCGCTACAACTCCGAATGGAGCGACCCGCTGGGTGCGCGGGGCATGATCCAGCTCGCGGCCAGGTACACGGTGGCGCGCATGATGGAGCGCAACGATTTCCATGACCGCTTCAAGGCCGGCACGCCGATCAGCGTGCACGAGTTCCTCTATCCGCTGATGCAAGGCTACGACTCGGTGGCGCTCAAAAGCGACCTCGAGCTCGGCGGCACCGACCAGAAGTTCAATCTGCTGATGGGCCGGCACCTGCAGGCCGAATACGGCCAGGAGCCGCAGTGCATCCTGACCATGCCCTTGCTCGAAGGGCTCGACGGCGTCGAGAAGATGTCCAAGAGCAAGGGCAACTACATCGGCATCACCGAGCCGGCGAACGACATGTTCGCCAAGCTGCTGTCCGTCAGCGATGCGCTGATGTGGAAGTACTACACGCTCCTGAGCTTCAGGTCGGAAGCCGAGATCGCCAGGCTCAAGAGCGAGGTGGAGGCCGGCCGCAACCCCAAGGAGGCCAAGGTGATGCTCGCCAAGGAGATCACCACGCGCTTCCACAGCGCGCAGGCGGCGGACGCGGCCGAGGCCGATTTCCAGAACCGCGCGCGCGGTGGTGTGCCCGACGAGATCCCCGAGGTCTCGCTCGGCGGCGCGCCGCTCGGCATCGGGGCGCTGCTCAAGCAGGCGCAGCTTGCACCCTCGACGAGCGAGGCCAACCGGCTGATCGACGGCGGCGGTGTGCGCATCGACGGCAGCGTGGTCAGCGACAAGGGCGTCAAGCTCCCCGCCGGCACCTATGTCGTGCAGGTGGGCAAGCGCAAGTTCGCCCGCGTCACGCTCGCCTGACGCCCGCGCGATGCTGGCCGTGGTGCAGCGCGTGCGCGAAGCACGCGTCGAGGTGGCGGGCCGGGTGACCGGGGCCATCGACCAGGGCCTGCTGGTCCTGGTGTGCGCGGAACCGGATGACACCGAGGCCATCGCCGACAAGCTCGTCACCAAGCTGCTCAAGCTGCGCATCTTCTCCGACGACGCCGGCAAGATGAACCGCAGCGTGGCCGACGTGCAGGGCGGCCTGCTCATCGTCAGCCAGTTCACGCTCGCAGCCGATGTCTCCGGCGGCAACCGCCCGAGCTTCACCGGCGCGGCGCCACCGGCGCTCGGCCGTGCGCTCTACGAGCGCGTGGTGGCGACGGCGCGTGCGCAGCACCCGCGCGTGGCCGAGGGCGAGTTCGGCGCCGACATGCAGGTGCACCTCGTCAACGACGGGCCGGTGACCATTCCCATCACGCTGCGCTGAGCCACGAAAAAGCCGCCCGGAGGCGGCTTTGCGGCGGAGCGGGTCAGCGCGTCAGTCCGCGTACTGGCCGTTGGCCTTGATCACCGGCGACCACTTGTTGATCTCGGAGTCGACCCACTTGCGATGTTCGGCCCCGTTCACGCGGCCATCGCTCGTGATCACGGCGCCCAGCGATTCCTGGTTCTTGATGAAGGTCGGATCCTTCAGCGCCGCCTTGAGTGCCGTGTTGAGCTTGTCCAACACGGCCTTGGGCGTGCCCTTGGGAGCGTAGAGGCCGTGCCAGATGGTCACGTTGAAGCCCTTGAGGCCGGCTTCGTCGAGGGTGGGCAGCTTGGCGAGCGCGGGCGTCGTGAGCCGCTTGGTGGTGGACACCGCAAAGGCCTTGATCTTGCCGCCCTCGATCTGCGAGGTGGTGTTGGTGGTCTGGTCGCACATGATGTCGACCACGCCCCCCATCAGGTCGGTGATCGCGGGCGCCGTTCCCTTGTACGGCACCGGCGTCATGTCGGCCTTGAGCACGCTTTGCAGCAGCATGCCGCACAGGTGCGAGGCCGAGCCCAGGCCAGCGTGGGCGATGTTGATCTTGCCCTTGTTGGCGTTGATCCAGCTCACCAGCTCGGCGTAGTTGTTGGCCGGCAGCGTCGGGCGGCTCACGAGCGTCATCGGCACTTCGTTGATGAGGCCGAGGTACTCGAAGTCGTCGAGCGACTTGTACTGCAGGTTGCGGTACAGCGCCGGCGAGGTCGCCATGTTGATGTGCGTGAGCAGCAGCGTGTAGCCATCGGGGGAGGCCTTGGCCACCTTGGTGTTGCCCAGCGTGCCGCCTGCGCCGGCCACGTTGTCGATCACGATGGTCTGGTTGCCCAGGTGCTTGCGCACGGCCTCGGCGAAGTCGCGTGCGACCTTGTCGGTGGGGCCGCCAGCCGCGAAGGGCACCACGATGTTGATGGGCTTCTCCGGGTACTGGGCAAAGGCGCCCGTCGCGGCGAATGCTGCGGCGCATGCGAGCAGGAGCTTCTTCATGGCTGGATCCGTTTCAGGGGGTTGGAGGGACACAGGAATGCTAGGAGCGCCCTGCCATCCCAGCATGGCGGGAACTACGTAGTGGTTGCACCTCAGTGGCGCACGCTACGAGAGGCGTCGCGTGTCGTCGATCACCTTGCCGTCGTTGGGCAGGCTGCCGGGCGGGCACAGCTCCACGTCGCTGCGCAGTTTGGTGACGTCGCGCACCGCCTCGGCGATGCGCTCGGCGAGCGACTCTGCCGCGGCCGCCGTCTCCACGCGTAGCGTCATCTCGTCGTGCGCCATCTCGCCGCTGATGACGAGGCGCCCGCGCGTGGCCTCGGGAAAGCGCCTGAGCACCTCGGCCACCTGGCCCGGGTGCACGAACATGCCGCGTACCTTGGCGGTCTGGTCGGCGCGCCCCATCCAGCCCTTGATGCGCGTGTGCGTGCGCCCGGTCGGGCACAGGCCGGGCAGGATGGCCGAGAGGTCGCCGGTGCCGAAGCGCACCAGCGGGTAGTCGGCGTTGAGCACGGTGACCACCACCTCGCCGACCTCGCCTTCGGGCACCGGCTCACCGGTGCCGGGACGCACGATCTCGACGATCACGCCTTCGTCAAGCACCAGCCCTTCGCGCGCGGCGGTCTCGTAGGCGATGAGGCCGACGTCGGCCGTGGCGTACGACTGGTAGGCCTCCACGCCGCGCTCGCGCATCCAGTCGCGCAGCGCGGCCGGAAAGGCCTCGCCGCTCACCATCGCCTTGCGCAGCGAGGGCAACGCGACACCCGTCTCGGCCGCCTTCTCGAGCAGGATGCGCAGGAAGCTCGGCGTGCCGGCATAGCCATCGGCGCGCAGATCCGCCATCGCCTGCAGCTGCAGCTCGGTGTGGCCGACGCCGCCGGGGAAGACGGTGCAGCCCAGCGTGTGCGCGCCGCTCTCGAGCATGGCGCCGGCGGGGGTGAGGTGATAGCTGAAGCTGTTGTGCATCAGGTCGCCGGCGCGAAAGCCCGCGGCCCAGAGCGCGCGCGCGGTGCGCCAGTAGTCGCGGTTGCGGCCCTCGGGCTCGTAGATCGGGCCGGGCGACTGGAACACGCGCAAGGCGCCGTTGGCTCCCGTCGCGGGGTGCAGCCCGCGCCAGCCGATCGACGAGTACCCGCCGAAAGGGTTGCTCGCGCGCTGTGCCTGCTGACGCGCGAGCAGCTCGTGCTTGCGCGTGACCGGCAGGGTCGCGAGCGCTTCGCGTGAGTTGATGGCACGGGGCTCGACGCCCGCAAAGCGTTCGGCGAAGGCCGGCGTGCGCAGGGCGGCGGCAATTTGCTGCGGCAGCGCCGCCATGAGGCGGGCTTCGCGCACCGCCGGGTCGCGGTGCTCCAGCGCGTCGTAGAAGTCAGTCATCGCGCTCGCTCCAGCCGGCGAGCTTCTTCCTGAGCTCGTTCACGTAGTCGCGCACATCCGCCGCGCTCCTGAGGCTCCTGGCCTGCCAGTCGGGCGAGCGTGCCGGCTGCCGCACCGTCTCGGCCTTGAGCGACGCGCCATCGACGGCGATGCGCGCGATCACCGTGCCGCGCCGTTCGAAGACGCCGCCGCGCTCGGTGAGCCCGGCCTCGCGCAGATCGCGCCCCAGGCGCTGCAGCGCCTCTTCGGGCTTGAAGGGTGGGGGTGCAAAGCCCCAGGTTTCCTGCTCGTCGCTCATGCCAGCCACCTCTTGCGCCGCTTGTAGCTCTTCACGTCGCGGAAGCTCTTGCGATCGCTGCCGCCCATGCCGAGGTAGAACTCCTTCACGTCCTCGTTCTCGCGCAGCGCATGCGCCGGGCCGTCCATCACCACGCGGCCGTTCTCGAGGATGTAGCCGTGGTCGGCGTAGCGCAGCGCGATGCTGGTGTTCTGCTCGGCCAGCAGGAAGGTCACCCGCTCCTTCATGTTGAGATCCTTCACGATCTCGAACACCTCGCTCACGATCTGCGGCGCCAGGCCCATGGAGGGCTCGTCGAGCAGCACCATCTTCGGGTTGGCCATCAGCGCGCGGCCGATGGCGCACATCTGCTGCTCGCCGCCGGAGGTGT
>JBIQJS010000197.1:0-2776 GCA_044507405.1 Rubrivivax sp.
GCCGTTGACCGGCGGGTTGTCCAGCGTGATCACGGCAATCGGGCCTTGGGCTTGGTAGTGGGTCTGGGGCATGGCGGTTCTCCTGGGGATGACGGGCCGGCATCAGCGCGGCCTCACGGCCTGCTGTGCGGAACCTTGTTCTGAAAGGGCCGGCATCCTAGCAGCCGGCATCCGCACAACCGTCGCCGGCAGCGGCGTGGCGTCAGGCGATGAGTTCGGCCGGCACGGCGCGGCGACGCTCGCGCAGGCCGATGACTTCGTTGATCGCCAGCGCGATCAGCACCAGCGAGCCGCCCGTGAGCACACGCGGGCCGGGCTCTTCGCCTGCGCCCAGCCAGGCCCAGGCAATGCCGAAGACCACTTCCAGCAGGCCCAGCAATGCCACCTCGGGCGGCGGCAGGCGGCTCGCGATGCGCACGGCGATCATGCAAGGGATGGCGAGCTGGAAGATGCCCAGGCCGCCCAGCAGCAGCATGTCGTGTCCCGAGGCCGCGAAGGGCCAGGCCAGGGGCAAGGTCGCCAGGCACGAGATCAGCGCGCCGATGAGCAGCGCGGGCAGCAGATCCACCGTCGCGCCACTGCGGTGCAAGGTGCTCCAGTTGGCCGCCGCGGCGATCGGCACGCACAGCGCGACCAGACTGCCCAGCAGATGGATGGGGTCCGCGCTCAGGCGGCCGCTGAACATCCAGACCATGCCCGCGCCCGCGGCCACGATCACCACCCAGGTGCGCGGCAGCACGCGATGGCCGAAGGCGAAGCGCCCGAGCAAGGCGGTGAACAAGGGCGTGAGGCTCATGGTGATGAGCACGTTGGCCACCGTGGTCAGCGTGAGCGCCACCATGAAGCAGCTGAACATCACGCTCCACATCAGGCCCGAGATCCACAACGCCCGGCCGCCGCAGCGCATCAGCGCGAAGGTGCCGCGCCCATGAACGACGGCGCAGTAGGCCGCCAGCGTCAGCGCCGTGAACGCGCTGCGCCAGAACGTGACCTCGAAGCTGCGTGCCGCCTCCAGATGTCGCGTGACCACGCCGGCCACGCTCCACATGAGCGTGACCAGCAGCATGCCGCCGAGCGCGCGTGCGTGGGTCATCGGGCCAGGCGTCTGCACGCTTCGCACGCCGCCCGGGTGCACCGCGGACGGGGCGAAGCGAGCGAAGGTCTCATCCCTCGCGGCTCGCGCGCTTGCGCTCGTGCTCCTTCAGGAAGCGCTTGCGGATGCGGATGCTCTTGGGCGTGATCTCCACCAGCTCGTCGTCGGCGATGAACTCCACCGCGTACTCGAGCGTGAGGATGATCGGCGGCGTGATCTTGATCGCGTCTTCCTTGCCCGAGACGCGGAAGTTGGTGAGCTGCTTGCCGCGCACGGCGTTCACCACCAGGTCGTTGTCGCGGCTGTGGATGCCGATGACCATGCCTTCGTACAGCGGGTCGCCCGCCTTCACGAACATGCGGCCGCGGTCGTCGAGCTTGCCCAGCGAGTACGTCACGGCCTCGCCGTCGTCCTGGCTGATGAGCACGCCGTTCTTGCGGCCCTCGATCTCGCCCTTGTAGGGCTCGTAGCCGTCGAAGATGTTGCTGATCAGGCCCGTGCCGCGCGTCAGGTTCAGGAACTCGTTCTGGAAGCCGATCAGCCCGCGCGCCGGGATGCGGTACTCCAGGCGCACGCGGCCCATGCCGTCGGGCTCCATGTTGACGAGCTCGGCCTTGCGCTCGCCCATGGCCTGCATCACGGCGCCCTGGTGCTGGTCCTCGACGTCGGCCGTCACCATCTCGATCGGCTCCAGGCGTTCGCCGTTCTCTTCCTTGAACACCACGCGCGGCTTGCTCACCGCGAGCTCGTAGCCTTCTCGGCGCATGTTCTCCAGCAGGATGGTGAGGTGCAGCTCGCCGCGGCCGGAGACCTCGAAGATGCCGTCTTCGTCGGTCGCCCGGACCTTGAGCGCCACATTCGACTGCAGCTCGCGCTGCAGCCGGTCCCACAGCTGGCGGCTGGTGACGAACTTGCCCTCGCGGCCGGCCAGCGGCGAGTTGTTGACGCAGAAGTTCATCGTGAGCGTCGGCTCGTCGACCTTCAGCATGGGCAGCGGCACCGGGTTCTCCGGGTCGGTGAGCGTCACGCCGATGCCGATGTTCTCGATGCCGTTGATGAGCACGATGTCGCCCGGGCCGGCCTCGGCGGCCTGCTGGCGCTCCAGGCCCTCGAACTTCAGCACCTGGTTCACGCGCGCGTTGAACGGCGCGCTCTCGGGGCCGCTGAAGACGGCGACCTGCTGCATCGGCTTGAGCGTGCCCTGGTTGATGCGGCCGATGCCGATGCGCCCGACGTAGGTGGAGTAGTCGAGCGAGCAGATCTGCAGTTGCAGCGGTGCGTCGGCCGCGCCTTCGTGCGCCGGCACGTGCTGCAGGATGGCGTCGAACAACGGCGCGAGGTCGCTGCCCGTGGCGCCCTTCTCGAGCGTGGCCCAGCCGTTCAGGCCCGAAGCGAACACGACCGGGAAGTCGAGCTGCTCCTCGGTCGCGCCGAGCTTGTCGAACAGGTCGAAGGTGGCGTTGATGACGTAGTCGGGCCGCGCGCCGGGGCGGTCCACCTTGTTGATCACCACGATCGGCTTGAGCCCCAGCGCCAGCGCCTTGCGCGTGACGAAGCGCGTCTGTGGCATGGGTCCTTCGACGGCGTCGACCAGCAGCAGCACGCTGTCGACCATTGACAGCACACGCTCCACCTCGCCGCCGAAGTCGGCGTGCCCCGGCGTGTCGACGATGTTGATGTGCG
>JBIQJS010000077.1:0-18908 GCA_044507405.1 Rubrivivax sp.
TGTTGCCGGTGATCGTGCCGATCCTCGTCGGCCTCTTCCTCGGCCCGGCTGCGCTTGGCGGCCTCCTGATGGGCACCATCGTCACGGGCCTCTTCGTGGCCATCTCGATGTGCACCGGCGGCGGCGCCTGGGACAACGCCAAGAAGTACATCGAGGACGGCCACCACGGCGGCAAGGGCTCCGATGCCCACAAGGCGGCGGTGACCGGTGACACCGTGGGCGACCCCTACAAGGACACCGCCGGCCCCGCGGTCAACCCGCTGATCAAGATCATCAACATCGTCGCCCTCCTGATCGTGCCGCTGCTGCCGATCAGCGCCGCCACCAGCGGCCCGGCCACCCACGCCGCGCCGACGGCCGCATCGGCACCGGCCGAGACCATGCCGGCAGTTCCTGCAGCTCCTGCGGCTCCTGCGCCGAGCGCAGCTAGCCAGTAAGGCGCGTTGGCGTTCACGAAGGGCTCCGCACGGAGCCCTTTTTCATTTGGCGATCAGCCAAGCAAAAAGCCCGGCACCTTTCGGTACCGGGCTTCGCTGTTCAATGGTCGGGGTGGCGGGATTCGAACTCGCGACCCCTTGCACCCCATGCAAGTGCGCTACCAGGCTGCGCTACACCCCGACGAGCCGCGCAGTATAGCCTGAAAAATCTGCGTTCCCGTCTTAGACGACCAGCAAGCCGCGTATCGAGATCAGTTCCTGTCGCATCTGCTCGAGCGACACCTCCGAGGGGGTGACTTCGGGGGCGGGAATCGGCTCTACCGGTGCCGCCGCCGAGTCGCCGGGGGCGGCATCGACGGACTCATAGGCCGCGGCCTTGGGTTCGGCCGCTGCGACGCTCTCGCCGCCGCGGCCATGGACCAACTCGGTCAGCCTGTTGCGCGCCCCGCTGATGGTGAAGCCCTGCTCGTACAGGAGTTCGCGGATGCGGCGGATAAGGAGCACCTCATGGTGCTGGTAGTAGCGGCGGTTGCCGCGCCGTTTCATGGGCTTGAGCTGCGTGAACTCCTGTTCCCAGTAGCGCAGCACATACGGCTTCACGCCGCACAAATCGCTCACTTCGCCGATGGTGAAGTAGCGTTTGGCAGGAATGGCGGGAAGCGCTTTCTCCATTTAAATCAATGAGATCAGGAGAGAAAGCTAAGACTTTACTCGAAGTCGTCTCCGGCCGGGATGTCGCCTTGGACAACCCCCTTAAGTTTATGGCTCGCGTGAAATGTGACGACATTTCGAGCCTTGATGGGGATGGCTTCGCCGGTCCGCGGATTGCGGCCGGGGCGAGGCGCCTTGCGCCGGATGTTGAAGTTGCCGAAACCCGACAGCTTCACGTCTTCGCCCGCGACCAGCGTGCCGTGGATGATGTCGAAGAAGGCTTCGACCATGTCCTTGGACTCGCGCTTGTTCAGCCCCAGCCGCTCGAACAGCAGCTCCGCGAGCTCAGCCTTGGTCAGCGTGGGGGTCTCGAGCGTGGGCAGCAGCACACGCTCGGGCGACTTCTCGGGAGGGGGGATGCTCATGCTCGTTCCGGTCGTCCAGTCTTCACGCGCGCAGGCGCACACCCAGTCGCTCGGCCAGTGCCGCCAGGACTTCTGCCTTCACCGACTCGATCTGCTCGTCGGTGAGGGTGGCCGCGTCGTCCAGGATCTCCAGCCGCAGCGCCAAGCTGCGCTCGCCGGCGGCCATGTCGCCGGCCGCACCGGCGGCCGGCCGGTACACGTCGAAGAGCTTCACCGAGCGCACAAGCTTCGGATTCGCGCTCTCGGCGACGTGGATCACGGCATCGTGGCTCACCTGCTCGCCGGCGATGACGGCGATGTCGCGCCATGCAGATTGCTGCCGCGGGATGGGCTGGAACGCCGGCAACGGCCGTTCGCCGAGAGCCGCGGCGTCGAGCTCGAAGACCACGGGCGTCCCCGGCAGCTCGTAGGCCTGTCGCCACTTCGGATGCAGCTCGCCGACGAAACCGATCGCCTGCCCGTCGACTTCCACGCGGGCAGAGCGACCCGGATGCAGCGCCGGATGCGCAGTGGCGACGAAGCGCGCCTGACGTGGCGCCAACAACGCCTCGACGTCTCCCTTGACGTCGTAGAAGTCCACGGCGCGCGCCTTCACCCCCCATTGCAGCTCGTCCACGGTGTCGTAGGCGAGGCCGGCCACCCGCATCGGCTGGTGGACGCCGGCAACGGTGCCCAGGCCATCCGCAACGGCCGCGTCACGCTTGAAGACCCGCCCCACTTCGCAGACCCGCACGCGTGCGGTCTTGCGAGCGAGGTTGAACCGCAGCACCGAGACGAGGCTGCCGATGAGGCTCGAACGCATCACCGACAGCGGGCTCGCGATGGGGTTGAGCACGCGAATCGGGTCGTCGTTGCCGGCCAGCTCGCGTTCCCAGCGCTCCTCGACGAAGCTGAAGTTGATCGTCTCCTGGTAGCCGAGCGCCGCCAGTGCATGGCGGATGGCATGCGCGCCGCGGCGGGATTCGCTGCGCACCTGGGCACGGATCGGCGCCAGGGGCGGGGTGTCGGGCAGGTTCTGATAGCCCAGCACGCGGATCACTTCTTCGATCAGGTCTTCCTCGATCTGCAGGTCGAAGCGCCAGCTCGGCGGCGTGACGGTGAGCACGCCGGGCGCCTCGCTCACCTCCAGGCCGAGCCGGCGCAGCACCTCGCCGCACTGCGTTTGGGTGATCGGCATGCCGATGACCTTGGCTGCGCGCTCGACGCGCAGCGACACCGGCTTGCGCTCGGGCAGCTTGAGCGTCTGGTCGTCCATCGCCCCGGGTTCGCCGCCGCAGATCTCGAGGATCAGCTGCGTGATGCGCTCGATGTGCTCGACCGTCTGCGAAGGATCGACGCCCCGCTCGAAACGATGGCCGGCATCGGTGCTGAAGTTGTAGCGGCGCGAGCGGCCGGCGACCGCTTCGGGCCACCAGAAGGCCGCCTCGACGTACACGTTGCGCGTGTCATCGGAGACCGCGGTCGCGTCGCCCCCCATGATGCCGGCGAGCGATTCGACGGCCTGGTCGTCGGCGATCACGCCGACCTGCTCGTCCACCTCGATGGTGCTGCCGTTGAGGAGCTTGAGGGTCTCGCCTTTGAGGCCCCAGCGCACGACGAGGCCGCCGTGGATCTTGTCGAGGTCGAAGATGTGCGAGGGACGGCCGAACTCGAACATCACGTAGTTCGAGATGTCCACGAGCGCGGTCACCGAGCGCTGGCCGCAGCGCGCGAGGCGCTCGACCATCCACGCAGGTGTCTTCGCCCGGGTGTCGACGCCGCGAATGATGCGTCCGGAAAAGCGGCCGCAGAGATCGGGCGCCTCGATGCGCACCGGCAGCTTGTCCGCATGGACCACCCTGGCCGGCGGGAAGTCCGGCTTCAGGAGGGGCGCACCGGTGAGCGCTGCCACCTCGCGTGCGATGCCGTAGACGCTCAGGCCGTGACCGAGGTTGGGCGTGAGCTTGAGCGTGAAGAGCGTGTCGTCGAGCTTGAGGTGCTCGCGGATCGACGTGCCCACCGGCGCGTCGTCATCGAGGATCAGAAGGCCGCCGTGGTCATCGGAGAGCTTGAGTTCACGCGCCGAGCACAGCATGCCCTGGCTCTCCACGCCACGCAGCTTGCCGAGCTTGATCTCGAACGGCGCCCCGCCCTCTTCCGCCGGCGGCAGCTTGGCGCCCACCAATGCGCACGGCACCTTGATGCCGGGGCGCACATTGGGCGCGCCGCAGACAATGTTCAGCACCGGGCCGTCACCGGTGCGCACCTGGCACACGTTCAGGCGATCGGCGTTGGGATGGCGCACGACCTCGAGCACTTCGGCGACCACCACGTTGGCAAAGGGAGGGGCCACGGGGCGCAGCTCCTCGACCTCCATGCCGGACATGGTCAGCAAGTGGGCCAGCTGTTCGGTGCTGAGGGGCGGGTTGCAGAATTCCCGCAGCCAGGACTCTGGAAATTGCATCTCGTGTCTTGTACTTGTCTGGTGATGGGGACGACGTCAGTTGAACTGCGAGAGGAAGCGCAGGTCACCCTCGAAGAACATGCGCAGGTCGTTCACGCCATAGCGCAGCATCGCCAGGCGGTCGATGCCCGAGCCGAAGGCGAAGCCGATGTAGCGCTCCGGGTCCAGCCCCATGTTGCGGATGACCTGCGGGTGCACCTGGCCGGAGCCCGAGACCTCCAGCCAACGCCCCTTCAGCGGGCCGCGCTCGAACATGATGTCGATCTCGGCGCTGGGCTCGGTGAACGGGAAGTAGCTCGGCCGAAAGCGCAGCTGGAGCTCGGTCGTCTCGAAGAAGGCCTGGATGAAGTCCAGGTACATGACCTTCAGGTCCTTGAAGCTCACGTTCTCGCCCACCCACAGGCCTTCGACCTGGTGGAACATCGGCGAGTGCGTGGCGTCGCTGTCCACACGGTAGGTCCGGCCCGGCGCGATGACGCGGATGTCGGGCATGTGAGCCTGACCCTCGTACTTCTTCGCATGCGCCAGCGCGTAGCGCACCTGCATCGGCGAGGTGTGCGGGCGCAGGTTGAGCCAGCGGCCTTCGGCGTCCTTCATGTCGACGTAGAAGGTGTCCTGCATCGAGCGCGCCGGATGGTTCTCGGGGTTGTTGAGCGCGGTGAAGCTGTACCAGTCGGTCTCGATCTCGGGGCCGTCGGCCACGTCGAAGCCCATGGAGCCGAAGATCGCTTCGATGCGCTCCATCGTGCGGGTGATCGGATGCAGCCCCCCGGCGCCGCGCTTGCGGCCGGGCAGCGTCACGTCGAGCGCCTCGGCCTTGAGCTGGGCCTGCAGTTCGGCATCGGCGAGCGCCTGGCGGCGCGCGTTGAGCGCGGCTTCGACGCGCTGCTTGGCGGCGTTGATCTCGGCCCCGCGGGTCTTCTTCTCTTCGGGCGAAAGCGCGGCCAGGCCCTTGAGCAACTCGGTGACGCGCCCCGCCTTGCCGAGGTATCGCGCCTTGGCGTTCTCCAGTTCGGCGGGTGCGGCGGCCTGATCGAAGTCGGCCTGCGCGGATTGCACCAGTTGATCGAGGTCGTTCATCGGTTCAGTGACGGGAAACGGGTTCGTGACAAATAAAAAAGGCCGCACACAAGGCCGGCCTTTGAAAGCTTGCGTGGCGCCGGGTCAACAGCCCCCGGTGCGGCACGACCTCAAGCGAGCTGGGCCTTCACCTTCTCGACGATGCTGCCGAAGGCGGCAGGATCATTCACGGCCATGTCGGCGAGGACCTTGCGGTCGATGTCGATGTTGGCCTTCTTGAGGCCCGCCATGAACTTGCTGTAGGTGACGCCCAGGCTGCGGCTCGCCGCGTTGATACGGGCGATCCAGAGCTGGCGGAACACACGCTTCTTCGTGCGGCGATCGCGATAGGCGTACTGCCCGGCGCGCATGACCGCTTGCTTGGCGATGCGGAATACGTTCTTGCGACGGCCACGGAAACCCTTGGCGAGTGCGAGAACTTTCTTGTGACGAGCACGTGCGGTGACACCACGTTTGACGCGAGGCATGTCTTTTCCTTTCTAAGAAGTCGCGAGGAAAACCTCGGATCAGAGACCAGCGAACGGCAGCATCTGTGCCATGCCCGCCATGTTGGTCTCGTGGACGGAGACGGCGCCACGCAGCTGGCGCTTGTTCTTCGTCGACTTCTTGGTCAGGATGTGGCGCTTGAACGCTTGACCGCGCTTGACGGTGCCACCCGGACGGACGCGAAAACGCTTCTTCGCACTGCTCTTGGTCTTCATTTTGGGCATGACTGCTCCTTTTGAATTGCTCCTGCAGGCGCCCGCGAACTCTCTCGCGGTCTTGTCAGCCTGCAGAGGCTTCTTGCACCGCCCTGGCGACCAAACCAGGGCAATGAACTCTTCGACAACCTATCGCTTCTTCGGCCCGAGGACCATGATCATCTGGCGACCTTCGAGCTTGGGCATGTTCTCGACCACCGCGCAATCTGCCAGGTCGTCGCGGATACGCTCCAACAGGCGCATGCCAATTTCCTGGTGGGTGATCTCGCGGCCACGGTAGCGCAGCGTGACCTTGCCTTTGTCGCCGTCTTCCTCGATGAAGCGGCGCAGGTTGCGCAGCTTGATCTGGTAGTCGCCTTCGTCGGTGCCCGGGCGGAACTTGACTTCCTTGATCTCGATGACCTTCTGCTTGGCCTTCGCCTCCGCCGCGCGTTTTTGCTCCTGGTACTTGAACTTGCCGTAGTCCATCAAGCGGCACACAGGCGGGTCGGCCTGCGCGGCGATCTCGACAAGGTCAACGTCCAGTTCACCGGCCATCCGCAAGGCTTCCTGCAAGGGGACGATGCCCAGGGGCTCGTTTTCCACGCCGTTCAGCCGGACTTGCGGCGCCATGATCTCGCGGTTCAGGCGGTGCTTGCGTTCCACGTTGGGAGCGCGGCGGTCAGCAAAAGTAGCGATAGTTCAATCCTTCAACGGCCCCAGGCCTAGGGCTCAAAAACGAACAACGCGCGCCAAGGCGGCCGAGACCTTTCGTCAAACACGAGTGGCAATGTCTCCCGCGATCTTCGAAGCGAAGTCGGCGAGGGGCATCACACCGAGGTCCTGGTTGCCACGTGCGCGCACGGCAACAGCCCCGTTTGCCTTCTCCTTGTCGCCTACGACGAGGAGAAACGGGGCCTTTTGCATGGAATGCTCCCGGATTTTACGGGTAATCTTCTCGTTGCGCAAATCGCTCTCGACTCTAAGCCCTTGTTTTAGAAGCGTTTTCGTCACTTCCCGAGCGTAGTCGGCCTGATCGTCGGTGATGTTCATCACCACCACCTGGACCGGCGCCAGCCAGACGGGCAAGGCCCCGGCGTGCTGCTCGATCAGGATGCCGATGAAACGTTCCAGGCTTCCGACGATGGCCCGATGCAGCATGACCGGCGTGTGCCGCTGGCCGTCCTCGGCCACGTACTCCGCGCCCAGTCGCTCGGCCATGAAGAAATCGACCTGCATCGTCCCGCACTGCCACTGGCGGCCAAGCGCGTCCTTGAGCGTGTACTCGATCTTCGGCCCGTAGAAGGCGCCATCGCCAGGCGCGATCACGAAGTCGACGCCTGACGCGCGCAACGACTCCATCAGCGCGGACTCGGCCTTGTCCCAGCTCTCATCCGAGCCGATGCGCGCTTCGGGGCGCGTCGCGACCTTGTAGAGGATGTCGGTGAAGCCGAAATCCTGGTAGACCTTCTGCAGCAGCGCCGTGTAGGCCACGCATTCGGCGAGGATCATGTCCTCCGTGCAGAAGATGTGGCCGTCGTCCTGCGTGAAGCCGCGCACGCGCATGATCCCGTGCAGGCCACCCGTCGGCTCGTTGCGGTGGCACTGCCCGAATTCACCGTAGCGCAGCGGCAGATCGCGGTAGCTCTTGATGCCCTGCTTGAAGATCAGGATGTGACCGGGGCAGTTCATCGGCTTGAGCGCGTAGTCGCGCTTCTCCGACTCGGTCGTGAACATGTTCTCGCGGTACTTCTGCCAGTGCCCCGTCTTTTCCCAGAGCGACTGGTCGAGGATCTGCGGTCCCTTCACCTCGCGGTAGCCGTTGTCGCGGTACACACGGCGCATGTACTGCTCGACCTCCTGCCAGACCGCCCAGCCCTTGGGGTGCCAGAAAACGGTGCCCGGCGAGTGCTCGTCGATGTGGAAGAGGTCGAGCTCGCGGCCCAGGCGCCGGTGGTCGCGCTTCTCGGCCTCCTCGAGCATGTGCAGGTATTGCTGGAGTTCGTCCTTCGTGGACCAGGCCGTGCCGTAGACGCGCTGGAGCATTTCGTTGCGGTGATCGCCGCGCCAATAGGCACCGGCCACCTTCATGAGCTTGAAGTGCTTGAGCTTGCCCGTGCTCGGCACGTGCGGGCCGCGACAGAGGTCCTCGAACCTGCCTTCGCGGTACAAGGAGACGTCTTCGTTGGCCGGGATGCTGGCGATGATCTCGGCCTTGTAGTGCTCGCCCAGGCCCTTGAAATGCGCCACCGCCTCGTCGCGCGGCAGCACGCGCCGCTCGACCTTCTCGTCCTTCTTCGCGAGCTCCGTCATCTTGGCCTCGATGGCCGCCAGATCCTCGGGCGTGAACGGGCGCTTGTAGGCGAAGTCGTAGTAGAAGCCGTTCTCGATCACCGGCCCGATGGTCACCTGCGCCTCGGGGAAGAGCTCCTTCACCGCATAGGCCAGAAGGTGCGCCGTCGAATGGCGGATGACGTCGAGTCCGTCGGGGTCCTTGTCCGTCACGATCGCGAGCGCGGTGTCCTGCTCGATGAGGTAGCTCGTGTCGACGACGCGCGCGTCATCGCCCTGCCCCACCCGGCCGGCAAGCGCTGCCTTGGCCAGGCCCGAGCCGATGGAAGCCGCCACCTCGGCCACCGTGACGGGGTGGTCGTACTGGCGCTTGGACCCGTCGGGCAATTGAACGGAAATCATGGACATATCTCCAGAAAACAAAAAAGCGCGGGGATGAGCCGCGCTTTTGGATGACGAGAAAAGACGAGACGAAGCCGCGGCCGACTAAACCTTCACCGGGTTGGTCGTAGTTCGCGGTGTCATAACCATCGTGCCCTTCTCGCCCTTGTTGTAGCCAGTGAACGAACGAAGCGGAATTGTAGTTCAGCCCCGTGCGGTGTACTCGGAGAAGATGCCCAATTCCACGTAGCGGCCGGCGCTGTTCAGGCCAGCGGCGCTGAGCGAGGCGATGACCTGCTCGGGCGGGATGCAGCCGGCGATCGTGTCCCAGTAGTAGCGCCACAGCATGGGCGTGGTCGGGGACTTGGAGACGAAGCGCGCAAGCAGCGGCACGATGCCGCGCATGTAGGCCTTGAGGATCAGCGTGCCCAGGCGGCTGCGCGGCATGGTGATCTCCAGGATCAGCAGGCGGCCCCCCGGCTTGAGCACGCGGCGGAATTCGGCGCAGGCCTTCGAGAAGTCGCTGATGTGGCGCAGGGCGTAGCCCATCACCAGGAAGTCGACCGACGCGTCGGGCACCGGGATTTCTTCCGCGCGTCCCAGCTTGCAGACCACTTCAGGCGGCAGCTTGGCCTGCGCCATCATGCCGGGGCTCGGGTCCACGCCGATCAGCTTGTGCGGCTCGCCGGTGATCTTGAGGATCTGCTGCGAGACGATGCCCGTGCCCATGCCCACGTCGACCACCGTCATGCCGGGGGCGAGGCCGGCACGCTTCAGGGCGCGGCCGCGGTAGCTCGGGCCGGTGCCGAAGCCGAGGATGGTTTCGAGGCGGTTGTAGTCGACCGCGGTGTCATCGAAGGTCGTCCGGATGAACCGCTCACGGGCCTGCAAGTCGTCCGACGGGTAATAGTCGGGCAGCGGCTGATGGGGCACATGGATGGCGGCATGCGCCTCGGCGCGGCCTTGCGGGTTGGTCATTTGCAGCTCCTCCTACGGGGCAACGGTCGGTCTATGGGTGTCACAGTGGCAACGCTTCGATCGGCTTGCCCCCGAGGACGAGTTCAGCAAATTCGTCCTTCAGGCGCTCGCTCTCCGCGACGGCTCTCGTCCAGGCCCTGATCCTGCCGGGCACGTCGCGGTCGTATCGCTTGAAATCGTTGCGGTCAGGCAGCTTGCCGTCCGGGAGGCTGGCGATCCACTCCGAGCGCGGCGACACGACCACGACATTATCAAGGTGCGCACTGGCCCGATGTCGGTGTTTCAACGCCTTGTCGAGCCAGCCGGGAATCACCGTCGGCTGAAAGTGTGGATAAAGCACGAGGCCGTCGCGCAGCGAGGCGTAGTTCAGGTGCAGGTGATAGTCGGTGATGCCGCCGTCCCAGTACGCACCGCGCGGGCCGCCCGGGATGTCGCGCACGGCATCGAGCCAGAACGGGATGGAGCAGCTCGCGAGGATGCTGGGTTGCAGGTTGGCCGCATCGAGCGGCACCATGCGCGTGCTGTAGTCGTGCGTGAGCAGCGGAAAGTCGTCGCGCGTGTCCGTGAAGATCACACGCTCCAGCCACGCCCCCATGGCCTTGCGGCTCACGACATTGGTGGCGAAAGCGCCGAGGTAGCCGAGCGGCGTGGTCAGCCTCGAAAGCCGCTGGCCTTCGCGCTTGAGCACATGACGGCCACGGCTCGTGAACACGTGCAGGCGAAAGCGTGGGTGCTGGAGCACCTCGGCCTCGTGCCCGGCGAAATGCGCGGCGAGGCGCCCCCCGAACACCTCGCTCACATGCGTGGGCGTGGGCGGCCTGCCGGCCTTGTGCTCGTACTGCTGATGGATGTAGTCCTCGGCCATGCGCGCAAAGGCGAGCTCCGGATCGGCCAGGCAGGCCGTCGCCATGCGCCAGGCCCCGATGGAGGCGCCGATCAGGTGCACCGGCTGCGCCACGGCGCCCAGCCACACACCGAAGATGTACTGGTCGAGCGGATTCAGCACCAGCCCCTTGGGCCCGCCCGCCGCGCCGGGCACGGCGCGCACGTCTTCGGCCCGCAGGCCACGCTCGCGCAGATGCCGCAACGCGCGCGGGCCGGCGTGGACCTGCAGGGCCTGCATGGCGGAGGTTCAGCGCTTGGCCTGCAGCTTGGCGAAGGCCGCGGCCATCGCCGAAGGCGCCTGCGCCTGGGCGGGCGCGCGGTGGCCGCTGCGCTCGCCGCGCGCCGGCGGCCGGTAGCTGTTGTCGCCGCGCTCTCCGCGGGGCGCGGGCGAGGCGTCGAGCTTCATCGTGAGCGAGATCCGCTTGCGCGCGAGATCGACCTCCAGCACCTTCACCTTGACGATGTCACCGGTCTTCACGACTTCGCGGGCATCGTTGACGAACTTGTTGGAGAGCTGGCTCACGTGCACCAGGCCGTCCTGGTGCACGCCCAGGTCGACGAAGGCGCCGAACTGCGCCACGTTGCTGACGGTCCCCTCGAGCACCATGCCGGGCTGGAGGTCCTTGATGTCTTCCACGCCGTCGTTGAAGCGCGCCACCTTGAAATCCGGACGCGGGTCGCGGCCGGGCTTCTCGAGCTCGGCGAGGATGTCCTTCACGGTGATGGCGCCGAACTTGTCGTCGGCAAAGCTTTCGGGCTTGAGCGCGCGGATCACGTCGCTGCGGCCCATCACCTCGGTGAGCGGCTTGTTGACCTGCCCGAGGATCTTCTCCACCACCGGATACGTCTCGGGATGCACGCCGGACTGGTCGAGCGGGTTGTCGCCGCCGCTGATGCGCAGGAAGCCCGCGCTCTGCTCGAAGGTCTTGGCGCCCAGGCCGGTCACGTCGAGCAGCTGCTGGCGGTTGCGGAAGGCGCCGTTGGCGTCACGCCAGCGCACGATGCTGCTGGCGACCGCGGTGCTCAGGCCCGACACACGCGCGAGCAGCGGCGCCGACGCGGTGTTGAGGTCCACGCCGACCGAGTTCACGCAGTCTTCGACCACGGCATCCAGGCTCCTGGCAAGCTCGCCCTGGTTGACATCGTGCTGATACTGGCCGACGCCGATGCTCTTGGGCTCGATCTTCACGAGTTCGGCCAGCGGATCCTGCAGGCGGCGCGCGATGCTCACCGCGCCGCGCAGGCTCACGTCGAGCTCCGGCAGCTCCTTGCTCGCGTATTCGCTCGCGGAGTAAACCGACGCACCCGCCTCGCTCACCACCACCTTCTCGATGTGCGTGCCGGGCGCCATCTGCTGGATGCGCTTGATGAGGTCGGCGGCGAGCTTGTCGGTCTCGCGGCTCGCCGTGCCGTTGCCGATCGCGATCAGGTTGACGCCGTGCGTGGCACAGAGTCGGCCGAGCGTATGGATGGAGCCCTCCCAGTCCTTGCGCGGCTCGTGCGGGTAGACGGTGGAGGTGTCGAGCACCTTGCCGGTGGCGTCGACCACCGCGACCTTCACGCCCGTGCGGATGCCCGGGTCCAGGCCCATCACGACGCGCGGACCGGCCGGTGCAGCGAGCAGCAGGTCGCGCAGGTTCTCGGCGAAGACCTTGATGGCGACACGCTCGGCTTCTTCGCGCAGGCGGCTGAAGAGGTCGCGCTCCAGGCTCAGGCTGAGCTTGACCTTCCACGTCCACGAGATCGTCTTGCGGATCAGGTCGTCGGCCGGGCGCCTGGCGTGGCTCCAGCCGAGATGGCGCGCGATGCGGCCTTCGGCGAGCGTGGGCTGTCCGGGCACGACCTCTTCATCGACCACGAGCTTGGCGTCGAGGATCTCCTGCGTGCGGCCGCGGAAGACCGCGAGCGCACGGTGCGAGGGCACGCGGCTGATCGGCTCGTCGTAGTCGAAGTAGTCGCGGAACTTGGCGACGTCGGCGTTGTGCTCATCCTTGCCGTCCATCAGCTTGGACTTGAGCAGCCCCTCCTCCCAGAGCCACTCGCGCAGCTTGCCCACGAGCGTCGCGTCTTCGGCCCAGCGCTCGCTCAGCAGGTCGCGCACGCCGTCGAGCACCGCAAACGCGTCGGCAAAGCCCGCGTCGGCATTGATGAAGGCCGCGGCCTCGGCGGCCGGGTCCCGCGTCGGGTCGGCGAAGAGCTGGTCGGCCAGCGGCTCCAGCCCCGCCTCGCGGGCGATCATCCCCTTGGTGCGGCGCTTGGGCTTGTAGGGCAGGTAGAGGTCTTCGAGCTCCTGCTTGGTGGGCGCGGCTTCCACCGCCGCGCGCAGCTCGGGCGTCAGCTTGCCCTGCTCCTCGATGCTCTTGAGCACCGCGGCACGTCGCTCCTCGAGCTCACGCAGGTAGCCCAGGCGCGACTCCAGATCGCGCAATTGCGCATCGTCGAGGCCGTCGGTGGCCTCCTTGCGGTAGCGGGCGATGAAGGGGACGGTGGCCCCCCCATCGAGCAATTCCACCGCGGCGTTCACTTGTGCCGGACGAACCTTCAGTTCGTCCGCCAACTGCAGAAGAATCTTGTCCAAGTACTGCTGCCCGGGAGGGTCGGAAAAACGAAGCGGCGAAGTGTGCCACACGGTCATTTCGCCCCCGGGCGGCCACCCCGCAGAACGTTCGGGAATGGTGTGGCAGCTGCGCGCTCAGCCAGGCGTGACGCGGGCGTCGCGTGCGAGCCAGGCCAGCGCGCCGGCGCCGGCGACGCGCCCCGTTGCCAGACAGGCGGTGAGCAGGTAGCCGCCCGTGGGCGCTTCCCAGTCGAGCATCTCGCCGGCACAGAAGACACCTGGTGCCTGCCGCAGCATCAAGGCATCGTCGAGCGATTCGAAGCGCACACCGCCTGCCGTGCTGATCGCCTCGGCCACCGGGCGCGCGCGCACCAGTCGCACGGGCAGCGACTTGATCGCCGCGCCCAGCTTCTCGGGCACAGCCATGTCGGCCCTGGGCACGAGCTCGTGCAGCAACGCCGCCTTCGCGCCGTGCAGGACGAGGCGGCTTTTGAGGTGCGTGGAAAGCGACCGCGGGCCGCGCGGACGGGCAAGTTCCTGCACCACCCACTCCAGCGTGCGCGCGGGCAGCAGGTCAAGGTGGAGGAGTGCGCTGCCGCTGCGATCGACCTCGTCACGCAGCATCGCCGAGGCGGCATAGACGAGGCTGCCTTCGAGGCCGGTCTCGGTGACCACGCATTCGCCCGTCTGCTCGAAGCGCGCCCCGTCGTCGGCGACGAAGGAGAGACGCACCGACTTCAACGCCTCGCCCGCATGGCGCTCGCGCAGGTGCTGCGACCAACCCACATCGAAGCCGCAGTTGGACGGCCGCAGCGGCGCGACCTCGGCACCCAGCGCCTCCAGCCACGGCGCCCATGCGCCATCGGAGCCGAGCCGTGGCCAGCTCGCGCCGCCGAACGCCAGCACGACGGCATCGGCGTCCACGGCGAGCTCGCCCTCCGGTGTCGCAAAGCGCAGCGGTGACACGCTCACGCAGCGGTGCCGCATGTGCAACCGCACGCCTGCACTGCGCAGGCGCTGCAGCCATGCGCGCAGCAGCGGCGCGGCCTTCATGTCGGTCGGGAAGACGCGGTTCGACGAGCCGACGAAGGTGCTCACGCCCAGGCCATGGGCCCATGTGCGCACCCCATCGGGCCCGAAGCTGCGCAGCCACGGCGCGAGCATCGCGCTGCGGCGGCCGTAGCGGGTGAGGAAGCGATCGAGCGGCTCGCCATGCGTGAGGTTCAGCCCGCCCTTGCCCGCGAGCAGGAACTTGCGGCCCACCGACGGCATGGCGTCGTACAGGTCCACCTGCGCCCCACCCTGCACCGCCACCTCGGCGGCCATCAGGCCGGCCGGGCCGCCGCCCACGATCGCGACGCGCGGCCGGCGAGGCGCTTCGGTCATGGCCGTGTCCGCGGCATGCAGCCGCGGCTCACTCGGCTGCGCGCAGCGCCGCCTTCAGCTGGGCGCCGATCTCCGGCCTGGCCGCGAAGGGGTCGGTGGGGTTGCGGCCTTGCAGCACGTCTTCCATGCGCGTCTGCACACCGCCAAGGGCATGCGGGTGGCTGAAGATGTAGAAGCGGCCTTCGGCGACGGCATCGAACACCGACTGCGCCATCGTCGCCGCCGTCACCTTGCCGCTGCTCACCGCCTTGTCGCTCATGGCGCGCGCGATGAGCTGGCTGCGGGTGGGCTTGGCGTCGGGGTCGGTCATCTCGGCCGGGCGGTTGCGCGCGCTGTTGCTGATGCCGGTCGGGATGAAGTACGGGCACAGCACCGAGGCGCTGATCTGGTCGGTGACGAGCTTCAGGTCCTGGTAGAGCGTTTCGCTCAGGGCCACCACCGCATGCTTGGTCACGTTGTACACGCCCATGTTGGGCGCGTTGAGCATGCCGGCCATCGACGCGGTGTTGACGATGTGGCCTTCGTAGGCCGGGTTCTGCTTCGCGGCCTCCAGCATCATGGGCGTGAAGACGCGCACGCCGTGCGCCACGCCCATGAGGTTGACACCCACCACCCATTCCCAGTCCTTGAGCGACTGCTCCCAGATCAGGCCGCCGCCGCCCACGCCGGCGTTGTTGAAGACGAAGTTCGGCGCGCCGAAACGCTCGAAGGTCGCCGCACCCAGCGCCTCGACTTCCGCGGCCTTGGCCACGTCCAGGCGGAAGGGCAGCACTTGCGCGCCCAGGCCCTGGATCTCGGCGGCGGCCTTGTCGAGCGCATCCTGCTGCACGTCGGCCATCACGACGTTCATGCCGAGACGGGCCGCGATGCGCGAAGCCTCCAGGCCGAAGCCCGAGCCTGCGCCGGTGATGACGGCGGTGCCGCCCTTGAAGTTCTTCACGTGTGTGCTCCTGAGTCGTGTGGAATGGATGTCAGTCGGAGGCGTTGGGCCGCAGGATCTTGCGACCGCCCGCAGGCAGGCCGCGCAGGTACTTGAACGTGCCACTCGCCTGCGCGACGAGGCTGCCCTTCTCGTCGAAGACCTGCGCCTCGCAGAAGGCGAGCGAGCTCGTCGCGTGCACGCGCTTGCCCTTGGCCAGAAGCCGGCCGAGGCCAGGGCGCATGAAGCTCGTCTTCATCTCGATGGTGACGACGCCGATGCCGTTGTCCTGGCCCTCGCCTTCGCGGCCCGGCGCACGCGCCGCGTGCGCCATGGTCACGTCGAGCAGCGTCATGGTCACGCCGCCATGCGCCACGCTCCAGGAGTTGCAGAGCTCCTCGCGCAAGGTGAGCCCGATCTCGGCCTCACCGTCCTCGAACTTGAGGAGCTCGGCGCCGAGCAACTCCACGAACGGGATGTACGTCCTGAACTTCATGCCGCTTCGTTCAACCGCCATGGATCGCGCTCACCCCACCGTCGACCGCCAGGATCTGCCCGGTGATGTGCTTGCCCGCCGCCGAGGCGAAGAGCAGCGCGGCGCCCTTGAGGTCGTCGTCGTCGCCGATGCGCTGCAGCGGCGCGCGCGAGGCCATCTTGTCGGCGCCCACGCGCTCGATCGTGCCCTTGGTCATCTTGCTCGGGAAGAAGCCCGGGGCGATGGCGTTGACGTTGATGCCGTACTTGCCCCACTCGCCAGCGAGCGTGCGCGTGAAGTTGACGGCCGCGCCCTTGCTCGTGCCGTAGGCGATGTACTGGATGTCGGGGCCGGCGCCCGACAGGCCGGCGATGGACGCGACGTTGATGATGCGGCCCTGGCGGCGCGGGATCATGCTCTGCCTGCCGATGGCCTGGCTCATCAGGAAGATGCTGCGGATGTTGAGGTTCATCACCTTGTCCCACGCTTCGAGCGGATAGTCCTCGGCCGCAGCACCCCAGGTCGCGCCGGCGTTGTTGACGAGGATGTCCACCTCGCCGAGGCGCGCCTTCGCGTCGGCGGCGACGCGCGCGATCTCTTCGGGCTGGCTGGCGTCGGCGGCGATCCACAGCGCCTCGATGCCGCGCGCCTTCAGGTGGGCTGCGGCTTCTTCCAGGTCGGCAGCCTTGCGCGAGGTGAGCAGCAGGCGCGCGCCAGCCTCGCCGAGCGCCTCGGCGATCTGCAGCCCGAGGCCGCGCGAGCCGCCGGTGACGAGCGCGGTCTTGCCGCTGAGGTCGAAAAGCTTCTGGACGGGAGTGCTCATGGTGATGTCTTGTCGGAGGAGGGAGAGGGTTCCTTCATGCGCGAGCGCACGACGATGAGGAGGAAGCCCACGGCGGCGATGACGCCACAGACCGCGATCACGCCCACGCCCAGCGCCGCATCGGTGCGCTGGACCGACAGGCCCAGGCCCACGCCCAGCAGGCCGCCGTAGATCAGCACCCAGATCAGGGTGTCGAGCGTGCTCGTCTTCATCTTCATCGTCAGAACCAGGATTCGTTCATGTTGCGGCAGGTGTCGTCACGCGTCTCGACCACCTGGAGCCACGCCGGCACGCGGGGCAGCTCGTAGCGGAAGAAATAGCGCGCAGCCGCGAGTGTGCCCTGCCGCAGGTTCTCTTCGGCCGGGCTGGCCTGCGCGCACAGGGCCACGTCGAGCCAGATCCAGGCGAGCACCGTGTGGCCGAAGGCCTGCAGGTAGGGCACGGCGTTGGCGAGCGCCTCCTCGGGCACGCCGGTAGCCCAGGCCGACTTCGTGGCGTTGCCCAGGTGCTTGAGCGTGCCCGCGAGCGCATTCGCGGCCTCGGCCCACTCGGGCACCTGCAGCGCGCGCTGCAGCGTCTCGTTGATCTTGCCGGCCAAGAGCGTGAGGCCCTTGCCGCCGTCCATCACCACCTTGCGGCCGAGCAGGTCCAGGCCTTGGATGCCGTGCGTGCCCTCGTGGATCATGTTGAGGCGGTTGTCGCGCCAGTACTGCTCCACCGGGTAGTCGCGGGTGTAGCCGTAGCCACCGTGGATCTGGATCGCGAGGCTGTTGGCCTCCAGGCACCACTCGCTCGGCCAGCTCTTGGCGATCGGCGTGAGCATCTCCAGCAGGAGGCCGGCCTCGGCCCTGGCCGCCTCGTCGCCGGTGTGCAGCTCGTCCACGAGGCGCGAGCAGTAGAGCTCGAGCGCCAGCGCGCCCTCGCAATACGACTTCTGCGCGAGCAGCATGCGCTTCACGTCGGCGTGCTGGATGATGGGCACCTGCGGCTGCTTCGGGTCCTTGCCCGTCGGGTTGATCGGGCGGCCCTGCGGGCGGCCCTTCGCGTAGTCGAGGCTCGCCTCGTAGCCGGCGTAGCCCAGCATCACCGCCCCCAGGCCCACGCCGATGCGCGCCTCGTTCATCATGTGGAACATGCACTTGAGGCCGTCGCCCGGCTTGCCCACCAGGTAGCCGATCGCACCGGGCTTGCCGCGCACCGGGTACTTGCCTTCGCCGAAGTTGAGCAGTGTGTTGGGAATCCCGCGGTAGCCGAGCTTGTGGTTGAGGCCCGCGAGCGCCACGTCGTTGCGCTCGCCGGTGAGGCGCGCTTCGGTGTCCACGAGCTTCTTGGGCACGATGAAGAGCGAGATGCCCTTGGTGCCCGGGATCAGGTTGCCGTCCGGGCCGGGGATCTTGGCGAGCACCAGGTGGACGATGTTCTCGGTGAGCTCATGCTCGCCGTTGCTGATCCACATCTTGTTGCCGCGAAGGCGGTAGCGCGGGCCGAGCGCATCGCTCTCGAAGTCGTCGCCGTCGGGCGTGGCGCGCGTCAGGATGTCGGAGAGCGACGAGCCCGCCTGCGGCTCCGAGAGGCACATGGTGCCGAAGAAGCGGCCGGCGAATTCGTTCTTGGCGAAGACCTCCTGCTGCATCGGCGTGCCGTGCGCCATCAGCAGGTTGGCATTGCCCGCGGTGAGCATGCCGCCACCGCCGAGACCGATGCTCGCCTTGGAGAAGAAGGTGTTGGCCGCCATCTCCACCGTGCAGGGCAGCTGCATGCCGCCGATCTCGTAGTCCTGCGCGGCGGCGAGCATGCCCGACTCGACGTACGCCCGGGCCGCATCGTGCGAGGCCTGCGGGAGGATCACCTTCTCGCCGTCGAAGTGCGGCTCCTCGGTGTCGGAGAGGCGGTTGAACGGCACGAACTTGTCGCGTGCGATGCGTTCGCAGGTGTCGAGCACCGAGGAGAAGGTCTCGCGCGAGTGGTCGGCGAAGCGCTCGCGCTTCGTCAACTCATCGGCGGCGAGCCAGTCGTAGAGCAGGAAATCGAGGGTGGCGCGGTAGGTCATGGCGACATCACATTCCGTACGGCCCGAGCTTGTCGTGGGGCGGGCGGATGAAGGACGAAAAGGGCTTCGACAAGCTCAGCCCGAACGGGGTGTGGCTCAGCCCGAATGGCGGTGGGCTCAGCCCGAACGGCGGTGGGCTCAGCCCGCGGGGGGTGGGCTCAACCCGGTAACGAGGTGGGCTCAACCCGATGACGGGGTGGGCTCGGTCCGGTGACGAGGTGGCTCAACCCGTGACGGGGTGGCCCAGCCCGGTGGCGGGATGAGTCCCGTCCGGCGGTGCAACCCCGGATGGGGGCTCACCGCCAAGACGAAGGCCGAACGCTACAGCACTTCGAACACGCCGGCCGCGCCCATGCCCCCACCGATGCACATGGTCACCACCACGCGCCTGGCGCCGCGGCGCTTGCCTTCGATGAGCGCATGGCCGGTCAGGCGCTGGCCGCTCA
>JBIQJS010000078.1:0-18882 GCA_044507405.1 Rubrivivax sp.
CGCTGCGTGGACAACACCTCCAACGCCTTCGCGATGATCGAGAACCCGGGCAACAACTCGGGCGGCAATGACGACGCCGACGGCGGCGCCGTGATCCGCAACAACACGATCTGCGGCAGCAGCGCCTCGGCCACCGGCCTGATCGGCAACATCCGCAACGCGACGAGCATCGTCAGCAACGTCATCCGCACGGGTGGCGACGCCCGCACCGGCGCCTGCGCCCTGTGAACATCGGCTGAATCGCCTCGGGCCTCCGTGGAGGCCATTCGAAAGGGCAGTGCGCACGCACTGCCCTTTTTTCATGGGAGCGCCCGCGCCCATAATCGCCGGTCCCCGACACCACCAGGAAGCGATGACCTCCATGGCGCCATCCCGATCCCCCTTCCTCGTCGGCTGGCCGACACGCGTTCTCGGCTGGCTGGGCTTGTGCGGCCTGCTGCTCGCCGTCCCCGGATGCGCTACGGGCTCCGGCGGTGCCAAGGTGCTGCACTTCGCCGACTGCCAGGCCGGCGCCGCACCCGACTGCGTGCCCGGCAAGGATTCGAACCCCGGCACCGAGGCGGCGCCCAAGCGCTCGCTCTCGAGCGTCGACCTCGACCGGCTGCCCGCGGGCACCCAGCTCCTCTTCAAGCGCGGGGGCGCCTGGTCGGGCGTCTCGGCCTCGCTCTACAACCTCAACGCCACGCCCGAGTCGCCCATCGTCTTCGACGCCTACGGCAGCGGACCTGCTCCGGTGCTCGGCATGGTCGGCATGGGCTTCGGCTTTTCGACCGGCTACGGGCAAACCCGCCCGGCCGGCGGCTACGTGCTGCGCAACCTGGTGCTCGACGGCGGGCGGCAGACGCAATCGGGCATCACCGCCTCCAAGATGGCGCAGCACCTCACGATCGAGAACGTGACCATCCGCCGCTTCATGTTCGGGCTGCTGCTGCACGACTTCACGGTGAGCAAGCTCACGCTGCGCAACTCGGTCGTGCGCGACAACGTGCAGCACGGTCTGCTGGGCGGCGGGAACGACTGGACCATCGAAGGCAACACCTTCGAAGGCAACGGCGACGCCCGGCCTCCGAGCACGCACGCGCTCTATTTCTCGGCCTCGGGCAACAACCGCAACCTGGTCGTGCGCAACAACACCTTCCGCAACAACAGCCAGCGCGGTGGTGCGTGCGCAAGCGGCAATCTCACGGTGCACGGCACCATCACCGGCGCCCTCATCGAAGGCAACCGCATCGAGTCCAGCAACTACGTGCCGGGGTGCCGCGGCATCTCGATCACGGCCGGCTACCCCGGCGTGGAGTACATGCGCAACTTCGTCGTGCGCGGCAACACCGTGCGCAACTCCGGCGCGTGCATCGCGTTCAACGCTGCGCCCGGCATCGTCATCGAAGGCAACCGCTGCATGGACCACACCGCCAACGCGTTCGCGCTGATCGAGAACCCGCGCAACGACTCCGGCGGGGGAGACGACGAAGACGGCGGCGCCGTGATCCGCAACAACATCATCTGCGGCACGAGCGCGGCCGAGACCGGACTCATCAGCGGCGTGCGCAGTGCGGCGGCCCTCGCCGGCAACGTGGTGCGCGCCCGTGGCGACGCGCGCACGGGAGCTTGCGCCTTCTGAGTGGCCTGCCGTCCATAATCGACGGCCCAGCGGGTTCAGAAGCGATGATCAAGTCTTTGGCGTCCCACGGCGCTCATGTGCATTCCGGGCGCCTCGGGCGCTCGCTGCGCCGGGTGCTGCTGTGCATCGCGCTCGCCGGTGTGCACGCGTGGCCGCAAGCGGCCGCGCCGCCCAAGACCTACTACTTCTCCGATTGCCAGGACGGCGCCATGCCGTCCTGTGTGCAGGGACACAACTGGAACCCCGGCACCTCGCCATCGGCACCGATGCGCGACCTGGGCGGTGTCGAGGTCAACGACCTCCCGCCGGGGACCCGGCTCCTCTTCGCCCGCGGCGCCGTGTGGACCACGGTGCAGGGCGGCCAGATCGCGAACTACAACGTCACCCCCGAGCAGCCGCTCGTCTTCGACGCCTACGGCTCCGGCCCGTTGCCCTGGTTCAGGACGCCACGCGACGAGATCGCGTTCAACTTCTACGACTACCCGGTGCACACCGTCGACGGTGGCTACACCCTGCGCAACCTGCGCCTGGACGGACAAGGCATCGGGCTCGCGGGCGTGGCCCAGGGCTGGGGCACGACCCACATCACGCTCGACGGCGTGGTGATCGAGGGCTACCGGATCGGCATGCACCTCGGCCAGGGCACGCGCCACCTCACCGTGCGCCGCTCCACGCTGCGCGACAACCGCGAGCACGGCATCCTCGGTGCAGGCAACGACTGGCTGATCGAAGGCAACCGCTTCGAGGGCAACGGCAACGCGACGCCACCCGGTACCCATTCGATCTACATCTCCGCCGGCGCGCTGGCCGAGCGCATCACGCTGCGCGGCAACACCATCCGCGGCAGCTCGCTGGCCGAGGGTCGCTGCCGCAGCGGCAACCTCACCATCCACGGCACGGTGAACGGCGTGCTGATCGAGGGCAACACCCTCCACACGCCGGGCTACGGACCGGGGTGCCGCGGGGCCTCTATCACCGCCGGCTACGACAAGGCCGAATCGATGCGCGGCGTGGTGCTGCGCGGCAACCGCTTCATCAACGCCGGTGTCGCGATCGCCTTCAGCGCAGCACCGGGCATCGTCATCGAGCACAACCTCCTCGTCGACACCACCGGACAGCGCGCGACGCTGATCGAGCCGGCACGCAACTTCTCGGGCGGCGACGACGCGGCAGACGGCGCTGCCGTCGTCCGCCACAACACGGTGTACGTGGCTGCCGCCGGGGCCGGCAGCACGGCCATCCGCTCGCTTGCGGGCGACCGATTGCTGGTGAGCTCCAACCTCGTGTACTTCGGACGCGGGTCGCACCCGTCGCATGCCTGCTTCGACCATGGCTCGATCTCGAGCTACGTGCGCTTCGACGACAACCTGTGCCACCACGCCAGCGGCCAGGGGCGCTGGAGCACGCGGCATGCGACGCTCGCCGCGGCACGCCGTGCGGGCTTCGACGTGAACGGTCGCGATGACGACCCGCTCTTCGTCGCTCTGCCCTCCGCCGCCAACGACTGGGGCGACGGCCTGCAAGCTGCGAGCCCCGCGGCAGGGCGCGGGCGGCGGCTGCCGGCGGAGCTGAAACCGGGCAGCGCTGCACTGCCGCCGAACTAGTCCATTCCCATACAACAACACAAGAACGCCATGGAACGACTCACCCCCGACGCCAACCGATGGAGCCAAGTGCTCCCTGAGATCGTCGTGCCGCCGGCCACGATGGTCGCCAGTTCGACGCGGTTCACGAACATCTACACCCCCGCGCCGGAAACCATCCTGCTCGACGAGGAGCGCCTGCCGCCGCAGCCCGCGACGGTCGTGCTGCGGCAAGGGCAGACGCGCTCGCTGCTGGAGCAGCGAGCCGCCGGCCGCAAGGCCGCCCTGCGTCATCTCGCGGAGCGCCTGCGCGAGGGGCCTGTGCTCCAGCTGGGGGAACGCATCGTCTACGACGCGCGCTGGATCTACAGCGACAACCTCGCCCACCTGATGGGCAGCCACCTCGGCAACCTGTCGCTCATCAAGCACGTGGCCGGCATCGGCCCGAAGGAATGCGTGGTCGTGCTGGAGAAGAACTCCTCACGCATGACGCACAACCTGTTCCACCTCATCGGCTACGAAACGGTGGAGACGAACCGCCCGGTCGCGGGCAAGGTGGTCGAGGTGGAGTTCAACCACGACGTGGCCTACCACCTGATCCCCAACGTGCCGCTCCTCGAGCCACCGGCGCTCAAGCCCGGCAAGGCCGACAAGATCTTCATCTCGCGCAAGAGCAGCCGGCGCATCACCAACGAAGCCGAGGTCATCGCGATCGTGCGCGAGCGCGGCTACGAGACCTTCTACTTCGAAGACATCCCGATGGCCGAGCAGTGGGCGCTGGTACGCGATGCGAAATCGATCGTCGCCGTGCACGGGGCGGCCCTCGGCTACCTCAACACCAAGCCCGGCACGCCGGGGCGCGACTACACGCTGCTGGAGATCTTCTCGCCGGGCCTGGTGGTGGACTGCCACCGCAAGGCGACAGCCGTCATTGGCGGCCAGTGGGTCGGCTGCCGCGGCCGCATCACCTCGGACTTCACCAAGGCGGTGGACGAGAGCCGGGACTTCAAGTCGCTCGCGTCCATCGACTTCTACGTCGACCCGAAGGCGCTGGAGCGCGCCTTCGTCGAGCTCGACAAGGTCGGCGCCTGACGCGGATCCCTTAAGCCCCCACGCCCTTGAGGAAGGCGACGGCCGGGGTCAGCAGCTCGTCGAGCAGCAGGCCGACCAGCAAGCCGGCCGCGAGGTAAACCAGCGCGAGCGCCTCGCGTGAGAGCCGGAGCAGCTTGCGCCGCCACAGCGGAATCCACAGGATCACGAGCACCGGCAGCTCGGAGGTGGCCGTGGCCCACACCACGCCGGCGATGCCGAAGAAGTGCCAGCCGAGCGGCACGCCCGCGAGGATCCACACCGCGCGGCCGATGTTGCGGTAGAGGCTGTACTGCGTGAGCCCGAGCGAGAAGAGGCAAGTCTCCGCAGGCACCAGCACGCAGTTGAGGGCGATGCGCATGCACAGCGCCTGCGCCATCCAGCCCGCCTCCCAATAACGCTCGTCGTACAGGAGGTGCACGACGTCGTTGGCAAGGATCACGAGAATGCCGATCGGCACCAGCGCGATGCCGTCGAGCGCCAGGCGCACGCGGTAGTAGACGTCGCGCAACCGCCAGGGCTCCTCGCGCTGCACCTGGCTGAAGACCGGGTAGAAGACGCCGTGCGTGACGCGGGTCGTGGCCGAGGACACGGCGTCGGTCAGCAGCACGGCGATGCTGTACACGCCCAGCAAGGCGATGCCGAGGAACTCGCCGAGCAGGAGGCGGTCGCTCTGCAGGCTCACGAAGGAGAGCGCCGAGGACGCGAAGATCCACTTGCCGAAGGTGATGATCTCCTTCTTGGCCGCAGGATCCCACTCGATGCGGTTGCGGTAGCCCACGTCGATGAGGTGGCTCGCGCCGGCCTTCACCACCGCCGCGACCAGGCCGCCGGCCATGATGGCCCAGATGGAGGGCGACATCAGCGCCCACGGGATGGAGACGGCCAGGCCGGCGATCTGCGAGGCGAGATCGATCCAGGTCAGGCGGCTGAGCTCCAGGCGACGGCGCAGCGTGAAGAAGCTCGTGGACGTGAAGCCGTGCACCAGCGCGTTGAGCGCGCCGAAGGGCAGCAGGTACAAGAGCTGCGGCTCGTCGTACACCTCGGCCATCGGCCACGCGAGCGCGCAGGCGGCGATCCACAGGATGAAGCCGCGCACGATGTGGATCACCCACGCGGTGTTGAGGAAGCGGGTGTCGTCGCCCCGCGGGTTCTGGATGACGCTCTGCTCGACGCCCACGTCGGAGAGCATGACCAGGCCCTGGTTGAAGATGGCGATCAGCGCCGCGATCCCGAAGGCCTCGGGGAAGAGCAAACGCGTGAGGACGAGGCTGCTCGTGAGGCGCAGGATCTGCGTGGCCCCATAGCCGATCAGTTCGTAGCCGGAGCCGCGCAGGGCGCGCTCTTTGAGTGACTTCTTATTTCCCACGGCGGGTGCTGCTGACGAGGACGCGGAGGGCGAGTTTCCACGCGCCCCAGGAGAGTGGCTGTTGCCTCAGGGCTGCTCGGGCGTACTTGCGCGCGGTCGGCACATGTCCTTCGTGCAGCGCCATGCGCGCCCAGCGCTGGTGGACATCGTCAGGCGCCGCCGTCTCCGCCGCCGGTGGTGGCGGCACGCTGACCGGCTCGCCGCGCTGCAGGCGGTCGGGCCCGCCCGCCTGCCGTTCGCGTGCGAGCGCGAGGATCACGTCGCGGTACACCTCCCACTGGCGCGACAGGATGGCCGAGGTGCTGCGTGGATGCTGTCGGTACTCGAGCACCACCTCGTCGAGGTTGGCCATGCGTCCCACCTCGCTCAGGCGGAAGCACAGGTCGAGGTCTTCGCCGATGCGAAACGGCTCGCGGAAACCGCCCACCCGCAGCGCCGCCTCACGGCGCATCATCGTGGTCGGAAAGCGCATCGCCCCGCCCTGCTGCTGGCCGCGCACGATCTCGTCGTGCGTGGTGACGAAGCGCTCCATCCAGAGCGGCCAGCCTTCCGGATCGACGCACAGCGCAGCACCCCCGAGGCACACGAGCGTGTCGTCCGCATCGAAGCGCTCGACCTGCAGGCGCAGGCGCTGCTTCATCGAGATGTCGTCGGAATCCATCCACGCCACGAGTTCGGCGCGCGCGAGCCCGAGCAGCTCATTGCGGGTGGCGATCAGGCCCTTGTTCGGGCGCTGCACGAGCCGGATGCGGGCATCGCCCGCGGCCAGCTGCTGCAACAGCGGACCGGAGCCATCGGTGGAGCCGTCATCGAGGATGACGAGCTCGAAGTCGGCGTGGTCCTGCTCGAGGATGCTGCGCACGGCCGAGGCGACGAAACGCTGCGTGTTGAACACCGGCATGAGCACGCTCACGCGCGGAAGGAGGCTGCGGGTCATGGATCAGGCCATTCTGGCAGGGCGCATGGCGGTGCCGACCTCGGGCACGGCCGCCAGCTTGGCGTAGGCCACCAGCATGCCGACGAAGATGAACATCATCCACATGAATCCGGACGTGATCTCGAAGAACACCGTGGCGAGCATGCAGGCGAGGAGGTTGGCGCCGAGGAGCGAAAGGTCCGGGTCGCTCGTGCGGGTGTGGCGGGCCGCCCGCCACGCGCGCACGAAGGGGATCGCCTGGAAGCCGATGTAGCCCACCAGCCCGAAGAGCCCGTGGAACAACGCGATGGCGGCGTAGGCGTTGACCAGGTCGACGATGCCCTGGTGATTGCGCATGTGCTCCATCTGGGCGAAGACGAACGGGTCGCCGAAGAGCGGGTTGAGCTTCAGGAGCTTCCACGTCGCCTCGGCGAGCTGCTGTCGGTAGATCACGTTTTCCGATTCGACCGTGCCGATGAACGGCAAGGTGTTGATGAGCTTCTCGCCAAGCGGCGTCATGAGCGCGCCCACGCCGACGATGGCCGCGATCCCCACGGCCTTCATGAAGCGGGTGGTGCCGCCCGGTGACAGCAGCAGGTAGAGGAAGAGCAGCAGCACCGTCATCAGCCACGGGGCGCGCGAATATGCGGCAAGCAGGCCGACCCACATCCACCCGTAGCCGAGGCCGCGCACGGTCCACGACTTGATCGACGAGCTCAGGTACAGCCAGAAGCCAAAGCCGATGCCCATGAAATAGCCGAGGCCGAGTGCATGGCCGGTCGAGACGGACGAGCGCAGCGCGCCCTCGCGGAATAGGTAGGTGCCCGAGGTGTTGAGCCCCCACTTCTGCCCGATCCCGGCATACAGCGCCCAGGTCTTGAGCGACTCGAAGGCCGACAGGACCGCGAGCATGGCGCACACGATGCAGAAGGTCGCCATCACGTCGACAATCCTCTGCTTGCTGTTGCACACCCGCGCGGCCACGAGGTAGAGCACCGCCGAATCGAGCCAGAACAGCGCGGCACGCCGCACGGTGCTCGTGGCCGTTTCGTACGGGATCATGGGCACCAGCTTGATGGCGAAGTACATCAGCAGGAACAGCCCGATCACGGTGATGCCGGGTTCGCGGCTGGCGGCGTTGCGCCACAGCCAGGGCACGAAAAGCACGAGCGCAAGCAGCCGGTAGTTGGTGAGCTCGAACAGCTGGTTGATTCCGACGACGGGGATGTCGAAGGGGTACGGCGGGATGACGTGCGCGAGCAGCAGGTAGAGCGCCACCGGGTTGTCGTCCTTGACGCCCAGCCACGCGAGGTAGGGAATCGCAAACAGCGCGTAGGCCCAGAAGCTGGGCGCGAGGAACGCGACCGACGTCAGGATGATCCAGGCGTTGCGCCGGCGCGCGTACACCTCCGCCGACATGAAGCGCAGGCAGATCGGCCGGATCGCGATCAGGATCGGGATCGCGATGCCGAGGACGACGATCAGCGCCTTGACGTCGTCACGCATGGCGGTCGCATCCGGTCAGCGCGAGCCACCGCGCCGTGCGCGGTGACGGGCGGAAGTCAACGAACGGCAAGGCCGCCGTCAGCGCCGCAGCCGGCGCTGCACGGCGTGCACGTAGCGCAGCAATGCGGGCGGGATCCATTGGCGCAGGTCTTCCTCGAACTTGAGGCGGCGGGCTTCCTTGCGCACGTCGGCGCTGTCGCCCGGCCGGGCCTGGTACATCGTGCCGCGCGCGGGCACTTCCTTGTAGATCTCCTTCGACGCGGTGTAGTAGTACAGCGCGATGGAGCGACGTGCCACGCCATCGGGTGTCGTCAGGGGATCCGGGTGGCCGTGGTACGAATCGGCGTCGGTGTTGAAGATGACGCAGCGGTTGAAGATCGGTGCGATCGCGTGGCGCTTGGCCTTCATGTCGCGATCCCACAGCTCCAGGAAGCCGCCGTATTCGTCCTTCCAGTTCTCGTTGAGGTAGATGATGACGTTCAGCCGCCGATGCAGGTGCAGCTGCTCGTTGATGCGGAAGTCGGCATGGATGCCGAGCTTGCCGCCAGCCGTCGTCTCGTGATAGCCGCCCCCATTGAAGTACGGGTCGGGGATGAGCCCCGTGATCGTGGACAGCCCCTCGAGGAACTCGATCATCGAGCGCGAGTTGAAGAACTCGAACAGCGCGCGCGCCTGGCCGTCGCAATCGTGCGGCAGGATCTGGCGCTTGTGCAGCCCGGCATAGCCCATCTCGAAGACCTTGTCGGATTCGAGGCTCGCCGACGGGAAGTGATCCAACGCGAGCCGCGCGACGGACGCCGGCAGGAAGTTGTCCAGCACGATGTGCGGAAAGGGCTCGGCGAAGCAGTAGGAAGAAGACAGCTCCTCGCCGATCTGCCTCGCCTTCGCGTAGTGAAGTGCGAATCCATCCGTCATGTCGATGGGCAAAACAGGGTTCACGAAGCCACTCCTATTTCTTGGTCTCAGGATCGGGGTCACGCGCCGCGGCACGTCGGGGCAGCAAGAGGGTCAGCGCCCGGTCAAGGGCAAAAAGGAAACCCAGTGCGATGAGCATCAGGACGATGCCGGCCGCGCCATGCAGGAAGCCCTGCCCCACCTCGTCACCGAAGTGATAGGTCAGCAGGACCAGGATCACGACGCGCACGATGTTGGCCGCGAAGGCCACCGGCAGGATCGCCAGCAGCATCACGGCGTTGTGCACGCGGCTCGGGCGCGCGGCGATGTACATGAAGAGCGTGCCGAGCGCCGACAGCGAGAACATCGAATGCAGCCCCGAACACGCGTCGGCCACCAGCAGTTCGTATGGCCCGATCGTCATCGCGACGCCGGAGCGGCCGATCGGGTAACCGGCCGCGAAGAGCAGGTGCTCGACGATGACCGAGATCCACTGCTTGAGCGCGCCGGTGAGCATGTCCACCAGCGTGCCGGGCAACGGGATCATGAACGCGAGATAGAGCACGGGGAACCACAGCACACGCAAGCCCGCGGGCCCCTTGAGCAGGAGCACCAGCCCCGCCACCACGAACACCTGGGCGGTGAACTCGGCGCTCGCCACGTCGACCACCCGGCCGAAGACGTAGAGCAGGAGCCCCACGAAGAAGCAGATCGAGCCGGACGTCCAGGCCGGCGCATGCGGCTGCCGTGCGAAGCGCTCGTGCCGCGACCACACGAGCCACAGGCACACGGCCAGGATGATCGGGCCGTGGGAGTTCTCGTCGGTCTGCCAGAGCGCCTCGGGCCCGAAGGCGGCGTTCCAGTACACCGGGGCGAACATCGCCACGAAGCCCGCCAGCGCAGCCGCCCACGGCAGCCACGGCATGCCGGCGTCAAGACGCGGGGCGGACTGCAGCGGTACGGAGCTCATGACGACGCACGAGGCGCGCTCTTCTTCGGAGCAGGTACGTCATTGAGGATCGAGCCCACGACCGCGACCCCGTTGTACATGAGCCCCTGCACCATGTCGGCGAAGCTCGCGACGCGGGTGGTCGCGCTGCGGGCGACCGCCAGCGCGGCGCCGGTGCGGGTGGCGATGATGGCCGCATCCTCGCCGACCGACAGCGCCGGCGTGTCCACGATCACCAGGTCGAACATCGAGCGCGCGCGCGCGAGGAACTCCTCGAAGGCGCCGCGGCTCAGCAGTTCGAGCGGATTGGGCGGCACCGGCCCGGCCGACAGCACGTACAGGCTGGTGAGATCGGTGATGCGGATGATGGCCTCGTCGCGCACTCGGCCAGCGAGCAGGGTCGACAGGCCGACGGTGTTCTTGAGCTTGAAGAGATCGTGCTGGCGCGGGTTGCGCATGTCCGCATCGATCAGCAGGGTGCGTTCGCCCAGCTGCGAGAACACCACCGCGAGATTGGCCGCCACGTAGCTGCGGCCCTCGCCGCGTTCCGTGCCGACCACGCTCACCACCTGGCGCTGCTCATCCTTGTCGTACCAGCGCAGCATCATCTGGCTGCGGATCGCGCGCAACTGCTCCACCGGCGGGCTGAACGGCTGGTAGGCGGCGACCACCTCGTCGGCGATCGGCTTCTTGTCGGCCGCGACGCGCAGGTAGCGATAGGAGTACTGGCGTGAGAGCGCGTACTGCACGTCGGCTTCGGTGAGCAGCCCCAGGCGGATGGCCGCCTCGCCGAAGCGCAGGTTCTCTTCCTTCTGCAATCGGAGGATGCGCTCGGCATCCTCCGGCTTGAGCTGGCCGCTGTCGAGCAGGATCGCGCCGATGGAACGGTTGACCGGCGGCACCTCCGCCATCGTCGAAACGTTCATCTTCATGGTGAAGCCTTAGGCGTGCCGGGCGGTAGCTGCGGCAGTGCAGGTCGTGCGGGCAGGAGTTGACGATAGACCGGGCGCTTGGAATCGGCAGGCCGGAGCACGCCGAGCACGGGCACGCCCGCCGCCACCAGCAGGTCATCGGCCCCGCGCACGCGCTTGTCGAGCAACTCGAGGCCGATCGCGATGCCCAGGCCCAGCGCGAGGCCGAGGATCGCGGAGACGGCGACGTTCTTCTGCACGTTGGGACGCGAGGGCTCGAGCGGCTCCACGGCGGCGGTGAGCAGACGCACGTCGGCCTGGGTGTTGCGGCTCTCGAGATTGAGCTGGCCCACGCGCTGGCTCACGGCGTCGAACGCACGCTTGGCCGTTTCCACATCACGCTGCAGCACCAGGATCTGGTCGCGCTCGGCGCTGAGCGCGAGCAGGCGGCGCTTTTGCGCCTCGACGAGGTTGCGCAGTTCCTCGACCTTCTGCGCAGTGCTGCGGCTGGCGATCGTCGAGCTGCCCGAGACGCGGCCCATCTCACGCGAGAGCTGCTGCTTGAGCTCGGCGATCTGGGCTTCGAGCTGCACGCGTTGCGGATGGTTCTCGCCGACGATGATCTTGATCTCGCTCAGCTTCGTCTCCGCGATCGCAAGCTGCGAGCGCAGCGACTGCACCGCCATGCTCTGCTGCACGTCGGGTGACGCTTCACTGCCGGTGTTGCGCTGGCGCGAGACCGCTTCGACTTGCTCGAGCTGCGCCGCCGACAGCTGCGCATTGAGCTGGTCGAGGCGTGCGGTTTCCTGGTCGAGACGGTCGTCGGAGACGATGATTCCCTTTTCCTGCTGGAACTTCGACAGCTTGCTCTGCGCCTGCTCGAGGTTGGTGCGCAGGGTGCGCGTCTGGCCCTCCAGCCACTCCGCCGACTGGCGGGCCGGTTCGACGCGCAGTTCCACCGAGGTTTCCATGTAGGCCTGGGCAAAGGCATTGGCCGCCGCGGCGGCGAAGGCGGCATCTGCCGAGACGAAGGTGAGCGTGATGAGGTTGCTGCCGCGCGAAGGCTCCACCACGAGCCCGCGCTGGAGCAGGCCGGCGAAGAAGCGTTCGATCGACACCTTCGAATGGGTCGAATCGCGCCATTGCTTGATGGCGGCGGGCGACTTTGCGAGACCGAGGATCTCCACGGCGCGCATGGCGACCCGATCGCTCTTGATGATCTCGATCTGTGTGGCCAGGTAGGCCGGAGCCGAAAGCGCCGGCGCAAGCGCGCCCAGGATGGGGTCGGGGCGCACCTCGAAGACCATGGAGGCATCGGCCGTGAACTGCTTGGGCAGCAGGAAAACGGTGACGGCGGCGCCGGCAATCGTGCAGCCCAGGAAAGCGGCGATGACCAGCCACTTGCGCGCCAGGACGATCCGCAGCATTTGAGACAAAGACATGTCTGCCGGTCCTCAGAAAACGGATTCGCGCACGTAGATCACGTCGTCGCGCAGGACCGGATCGCTCAGCTTGAGTTCGAGCACCGACAGCTCGCCCTTGCCATCGCGACGGTGCACGCGCATGCCGCGCTCCGTGCCGCGCTGGGTGAGCCCGCCCGCCTGCGCGAGGGCCTGCATGACGCTCATGCCGCGCTCCAGCCGGATGGCCCCTGGCCGCTGAACCTCGCCATACAGATAGATGACGGGCGCCCGATCGACGTACAGGATGTCGCCGTTGGCGACGACGATGTCGAGGTCGGAGCGGCCAGCCTGCAGGATGGCCGGCAGGTCGATTTCGTGTTTGATGGGCTTGCCACCGCGAGTCCCCACGAGCGTGACCACGTCGCCACCGCCCTGGATCACGCCGCCGGCGGCTGCCACCATCTCCGACACCTTGCTGTTCACGGTCTCGATCGGATAACGCCCGGGCCGGCCGACCTGGCCGAGGATGGACACCTGCGCGCTGCGGACCTGCACGATCTGCACGCTCACCTGCGGCTTGAGGACGAAGCCGCCGTCCTTCAGCATCTTGGCGATGCGGTCCTGCGCGGCCGACACGGTCGCGCCGCTGAGGGGCACGGTGCCGATGAGCGGGAAAGAGATGTTGCCCTGGTCGGACAGGCGCGTCTCGAGCGAGAGATCCGGGTTCTGGTAGACGCTCACCCGGATGACATCGCCCGGCCCCAGCAGGTGCTCCTGGCGTTCGGTCGGCTGCTGGGCGTGCACGGCGGGCACCAGCGACACCAGGAACGCCATCACGAGCAACAGCGGCCGGAGCGCATGACGCGCCAGCCGGCCGCGACCGATCAGCGCAAGGCCGAGCACCTGCGAATTCACTTCTGCGCTCCGACGGCGTTGGAGGTGTCAGCCGGCGTGGTCGCCGTGGCGGCGACGCCGCTCGCGGCAGGCGCCGAGGCGGGTGGTCCGAATTCGCCGACGTATTCGATCTTGGCAGCCGAACGCAGGGCAGCGATGTCGCTCTCGATCGTCTTCTGACGGCGCTCGTTCAACAGGAACTGCTCGATGGCCGGGCGGGCCTGTTCTTCAGCCACCGGCTGCTCGCGCGAGCTGATCAACGTGAGCACGACCAGGCCTTGCGGGAACACCGAGTAAGTGACATGGCCATCGTCCATCTTCGCGATGGTGCTCAGCTGAGCGAGCGGCACCCGCTCGGCCGGCGTGACGGCCTGCCTCGCGACGTGCTTGTAACCCTGGGCCTTGAGGTGATCGATGAAGGCGGCCGAGGTCTTGGCCGACTGGCGCGCGGCCTTCAGCGCCTCGATCTGATCCGGCTTCGCCTCGATCGTCAGCTCCTCGAACGTGTAAATCTTGCGCTCCTTGAACAGCGCAGGATTGGCGTCGTAGTACTTGCGGACCTCATCCGGCGCCGGCGGCGACACCGAGGCCCCCACGCGCTCCACATACGCACGCGCGATGATTTCCCGGCGCGCGGCGTCCAGTTGCCGCACCACCTTCGGATCGCGGTCGAGCTTCTGGTTGCGCGCCTCCTGGAGTGCGAGCTCCTGGTCGATGAGCTTGGCCAGCACCTGTCGCGAAGCCGAGGCCGCCTGCTCCGGCGGGAGCCCGCGCTGCTGCTCCAGCACGTGGTTGATCTGGTGGACGGTGATTTCTTCGTCGTTGACGCGCGCGGCCGCCTGGGTGGAAATTTTTTCCTTCTTCCAGTCGCAACCGGCAAGACCGCCCACGACACCCGCCAGGAGCACCGCACCCACGACACGGGACATGATCGGATGGCGGCAAGAGGCGGAGAAGGAGTCTGTCATCGGATGGTTCACGTGCATTTCGTCTGGGACTCGCTGCCGTTGAACGCCATCCAACAGCTCGAGGCCCCTGGGCGTCATTGCCCGCTTGGCGAATGCCAAGCAATTAAGCAACCAAGTGTAGCGGTGAAGCCGAAACCCAAGGTGTCCCCCGACTAAGGGGCAACGCCTGGGGAACCTTCGCAGAACGTGAAGTATTGCTGCGGCCCGTTCAGCACTTGATGCCCACGTGCAGCGCCACCACGCCGGCGTTCAGGTCATGCACGTCGACGTGGCCGAAACCGGCGGTCTTCATCATCGCCTTGAGTTCCTGCTGGCCCGGATGCATGCGGATGGATTCGGCGAGGTAGCGGTAGCTGTCGGCGTCGCCCGCCACCAGCTTGCCGAGCATCGGCAGCACCTTGAACGAGTACCAGTCATAAGGCTTCTGCAGCGGCGCAGCGACCTTGGAGAACTCCAGCACGAGGAGCCGCCCGCCCGGACGCAGCACGCGGCACATCTCGGACAGCGCGCGCTCCTTGTGGGTCATGTTGCGCAGGCCGAAAGCCACGCTCACGAGGTCGAAGCTCGCCGCCGGAAAGGGCAGCGATTCGGCGTCGCAGATGGACGTGGGCAACGCGAGACCTTCGTCGATGAGGCGATCACGCCCCTGACGCAGCATGGCTTCGTTGATGTCGGTGTGCACGACGGTCCCGCGCGGGCCGACCTTCTTCGCGAAGGCGCGCGCGAGGTCGCCGGTGCCGCCGGCGATGTCGAGCACGCGGTCGCCTTCGCGCACCGCCGCCACGGCCACGGTGTAGGCCTTCCAGGCGCGATGCAGGCCGAGCGACATGAGATCGTTCATCACGTCGTAGCGCGAAGCGACCGAATCGAACACGCCGCGCACGCGCCCGGCTTTCTCTCGCTCGTCCACGGTCTGGTAGCCGAAGTGGGTGGTGCTCATGACTGTCGCTCCGCTGGTCTCAGTGATGGTGGCCGCAGCCGGCAGCGCCGGCGTCCGGCATGGGATCGTCGCGCTGCACGCCGGCCGCTCGCAGGCGCTCCTCGTATTCGCGCCACAGCCGGGGTTCCTCGGAGCCGAGGAAGTACAAGTACTCCCAGGTGTAGAGGCCGGTGTCGTGGCCGTCGGAGAACGTGGGCCGCACGGCGTAGTGTCCCACCGGCTCCAGAGCCGTCAACGTCACCTGGCGTTTGCCGGTCTGCAGCACCTCCTGGCCGGGACCATGACCCTGCACCTCGGCCGAGGGCGAATAGACCCGCATCAGCTCGAAGGGGATGCGGAACTCCCGCCCGTCGGCGAAAGCCACCTGGAGCACGCGCGACTGCTCGTGCACGGTGAGGGAAAGCGGTTGCGGCGCAGGCATCGGGCCAGTGTAGACCAGCGCAATGACCGGCTGTGCTATAAGGTGCGCACCTTAGATTTCCCCGCAGGACCTCTCCATGACCGCCGACGCCGCCTTCCAGCCGATCCACCACGCCATGCAACGCTACGTCGACGGCAACCTGCTCGCGGGCGTCTCTTGTGCGGTCCTGCGCGGCCAGGAGCTGGTGGAGGTCCACCATGTCGGCCTGGCGGACAAGGAGGCTGGCATCCCCATCGGCGATGGCACGCTCTTCCGCGCGTTTTCCAACACCAAGCTCGTCACCACCATCGCGGCGCTGCAGTTGTTCGAAGCCGGCCATTTCGGACTCGACGACCCGATCGAGCGCTTCATCCCGGCACTCGCCCATCGCCGGGTGCTGCGCGAAGGCGCCACCTCGCTCGACGACACCGAGCCCGCCGTGCGGCCCATCACCATCCGCCAGCTGATGAGCCACAGCTCGGGGCTGAGCTACGGCCTGCTGGATCCGGGCACCCTGCTCTACAAGGCCTACGCCGAGAAGCAGGTGCTGTCGCCGCTCCTGAGCCTCGCCCACATGATGGAGGCGCTGTCGGGACTGCCGCTGTCCAGCCAGCCCGGCACCCGCTGGGAGTACTCGGTGGCCACCGACGTGCTGGCCCGATTGGTGGAGGTGGTGAGCCAGCAGCGCTTCGGCGACTACCTCTCGCAGCACGTGCTGCGGCCGCTCGGCATGGTCGACACGCACTTCGTCGTGCCGGCCGCCGACCTGCCACGGCTGGCGGCCATGTACGCCGGCGCCTCGCCGACCAACCCGCTCGCCCCCGGCCTGACCCGCGCCGACAACTGGCCGTACCCGCGCGCCTTCGCCGTGCCGGTGCCGGCCCAGTCGGGCGGCGGTGGCCTGGTCACCTCGCTCGCCGACATGGTCCAGCTGATGCGCAGCCTCATGCCGGGCGGCCCGGCCCTGCTCAAGCCCGAGACGATCGCGCTCATGATGAGCAACCAGTTGCCCGAGGGCGTGTCCATCCGCTTCCCGACCGTGGGCGCCGTGCCGGGCAAGGTCTTCGGCCTCGGGGGGGCGATCACCGTGCAGCCCGGTCGCTACGACCCGCCCGGGAGCCTGGGCGAATTCGAATGGGGCGGCATCGGCGGCACCCACTGGTGGATCAACCCGCGGCACAACATCGCCGGGCTTGCGATGACGCAGCGCCAGATGGGCTTCTGGCACCCGTTCTCGTTCGAGTTCAAGCGCCTCGCCTACGAAGCGCTCGGGCACTGATCAGGCGGCGGCCACGGCGGCGATCACCGCCGCGTCCAGCGCCGCGAGCGGCAGCGCCAGCCGCGTCTCGGCGACCGGCACGACCTCGCGCTGGCGCATGCCCCAGATCGGCTGGGGAAAGTGGCTGTCCCAGTCGTAGCGTGCGACCACGTGCCAGTGCAGGTGCGGCACCATGTTGCCGAGCGCCGCGAGGTTGACCTTGGTCGGCGCGAGCTGCTCGATCAACGCCCGCTCCACCGCGGCCACCAGCCGCATGCAGCGCTCGCGTGCAGGCGGCGGCAGCTCGGAGAACTCGCCCACATGGCGCTGGGCGACGACCCGGTAGAACGCCGGGAAGTCGGCGTCCGCCACGCGGATCACACGCCAATCCGCGTCGCGCCAGAGCAGGAGACCGCCCGGCTGCCGGCACAGCTCGCAGCCGGCAGTGACCTCAGCGGGCGAGGGTTGGACGGGGTGTGCAGACATGCGGCGGATTATCGAGCCCGCCGATAAGATGGCCGCCCCTCTCACCCACCTGCCTGCCATGACGACTTCGATCACCCGCCGACTGCTCGGCATCGCCACCCTGGCCACGCTCGCAGCCCCCGGCCTCGCCCTCGCCGACACCTGGCCTTCCAAGCCGATCCGCTGGGTGGTCGCCTATCCGGCCGGCGGCGGCTCCGACTTCCTCGCCCGCCAGCTCGCGCCGCAGCTCGGCAAGCAGCTCGGACAGAACCTCATCATCGACAACCGCCCCGGCGCGGCCGGCATCATCGGCACCGACAACGCCGCCAAGGCGGCGCCCGACGGCTACACCATCGTCACCGGCGACAACGGCGTGATGGTGTTCCACAGCGCCATGTACAAGAAGCTGCCCTACGACCCCAAGGACCTGGTGCCGGTGGGCTTCATGGCGCGCTTCCCGCTGATCCTGGCGGTGAACCCGAATTCGGGCTTCACGAGTGCCCGGCAGCTGCTCGACGAGATCCGCAACCACCCCGGCAAGTACAGCTACGCCTCGCCGGGCATCGGCAGCCCGCACCACCTCGCCATGGAGCTGCTGAAGGACCGCACCAAGAGCTTCGTCGTGCATGTGCCCTACCGCGGCACGGCCTTCGCGGTGCAGGACGTGATCTCCGGCCAGGTCCCGATGATGGTGCTCGACACCGCCGCCGGCCTGCCGCAGATCAAGAGCGGCAAGGTCAAGGCGCTGGCCGTGATGTCCAGGCAGCGCATTCCCTCGCTGCCCGACGTGCCGACGCTCGACGAGCTCGGCGTGAAGGACTTCGAGGTCACCGCCTGGCAAGGCCTCTTCGTGCCCAAGGGCACGCCGGCACCCATCGTCACGCGCCTGACCGCCGAGATGAACAAGGCCATCGCCGTGCCGGAGGTCCGCGCCCGCCTGGAGGATTTCGGCCTGGAGGTGACGCCCACCGACGGCCCCGCGCTCGCGAGCTTCCTGCAACGCGAGACCGCCTTCTGGCATGCGCTCATCAAGGAGCGCGGTCTGTCGGCCGAATGACGAGACCCGGCGCCCGGCCCAGCCGGGCGCCACCGCGGCGCTGATCGCCAGTGCCCGCGGCGCGGAGATCCTGGCGCTGCGCCAGCCACGCCGTGGCGGCGCGCCACGCGGTCACACCAGCACGCGCTCGATGCCGCCGTCGTTGGCGCGCTTCACGTACTCGGGCATCCAGTCGCGCCCGAGGATCTGGTTGGCCATCTCGACCACGATGTAGTCGGCTTCGAGCAGGCCGTTCTGCAGGTCGTTGCCGTAGCGGGTGAGGCCCTGCAGGCAGCTCGGGCACGAGGTCAGGATCTTCACGTCGCCCTCAGCCGGGACGGGGGCGGTGGCGCGCAGGCGCGCCTCGTCCAGGCGCAGCTGCTCCTCCTTGCGGAAGCGGACCTGCGTGGAGATGTCGGGACGGGTCACGCCCAGCGTGCCGCTCTCGCCGCAGCAGCGCTCGCTCTTGAGCACGTTGTCGCCGACCAGCGCCTTCACGGTCTTCATCGGGTCTTGCAGCTTCATCGGGCTGTGGCAGGGGTCGTGGTAGAGATAGCCCCCGCTGCCGCCGAGCGTGATGCCCTTCTCGAGCAGGTACTCGTGGATGTCGATGATGCGGCTGCCCGGGAAGATCTTGTCGAACTGGTAGCCCTGGAGCTGGTCGTAGCAGGTGCCGCAGC
>JBIQJS010000198.1:0-2760 GCA_044507405.1 Rubrivivax sp.
GCAACGAGACGGGCTTCGGCGGCAACAACGGCTTCACCGACTTCAAGCGCATCCTCGGCGTCACCATCACCACGCCGCAGATGAAGATGTTCCTCTTCGTGCTGACGGGGCTCGTGCTGATCGGCTTCTACGTCTTCGCGCGCTGGCTGATCGCGAGCAAGTTCGGCCGCGTGCTGCAGGCGATCCGCGACGCCGAGGGCCGCGTGATGTTCACCGGCTACGACCCGCTGCGCTACAAGCTCACGATCTGGGTGATCTCGGCCGTGATGTGCGGCGTGGCCGGGGCGCTCTACGTGCCGCAGGTGGGCATCATCAACCCGAGCGAGATGTCGCCCGCGGCCAGCATCGAGATCGCGATCTGGACGGCGGTGGGCGGTCGGGCCACGCTCATCGGCCCCATCGTTGGCGCCTTCTTCGTCAACGGGGCCAAGAGCTGGTTCACGCAGGCCTTCCCCGAGTTCTGGCTCTACTTCCTGGGCGCGCTCTTCATCGCGGTGACGCTCTTCCTGCCGCAGGGGATCATCGGCCTGTACCGGCGCCTGACCGGCGGCAAGCAAGGAGAGACGGCATGACGCCCGAGCTGATGGAAGCCGGCGCGCGCGTGCGCCAGGCCATGGAAGAGAAGGCCGCCTCGAATGCCGGCCAGTCGGGCGGCCGCCAGCACAGCTACGGTCGGGTGGTGACGCCCGGCGAGGTGGACGTGGCGCACGGCGCCATCCTCTACCTCGACGACATCACCGTGAGCTTCGACGGCTTCAAGGCGCTCAATGCGCTGAGCCTCAACATCAGCGCGGGCGAGCTGCGCTGCATCATCGGCCCCAACGGGGCGGGCAAGACCACGATGATGGACGTGATCACCGGCAAAACGCGGCCCGACGCGGGCAAGGCCTACTTCGGCTCGACCATCGACCTGCTGCGCCTGCGCGAGAACGAGATCGCCTCGGCGGGCATCGGGCGCAAGTTCCAGAAGCCGACCGTCTTCGAGCAGCTCACCGTGTTCGAGAACCTGGAGCTCGCGCTCAAGGGCGAGCGCGGCGTGCGCTCGTCGATGTTCTTCCGCCTGAGCGGCGCGCAGGCCGACCGCACCGGCGAGATCCTCACGCTCATCCACCTGAAGGACAGCGCCCAGCGCATCGCGGGGCTCCTGAGCCACGGCCAGAAGCAGTGGCTGGAGATCGGCATGCTCCTGATGCAGGACCCGAAGCTGCTGCTGCTCGACGAGCCGGTGGCCGGCATGACGGATGAAGAAACCGAGCGCACCGCCGAGCTCTTCCTCTCGCTCGAAGGCAACCATTCGCTGGTGGTGGTGGAGCACGACATGAAGTTCATCCACGAGCTCACGCGCGACAACGCGGCGAAGAAGGTCACGGTGCTGCACGAAGGCAGCGTGCTGGCCGAGGGGTCGCTGGCGGCGGTGCAGTCGAACGAGAAGGTGGTGGAGGTGTACCTTGGCCGCTAGCCCAACCACCGTTCGCCCTGAGCCTGTCGAAGGGCCCGCCTTGCACGCTGGGCTTCGACAAGCTCAGCCCGAACGGTTTGCATGCGAAAGAATCCCATGCTGAAAGTCGAAGGCATCAACCAGTACTACGGCGGCTCGCACATCCTGCGCAACCTGTCGTTCGAAGCGCGCGTCGGCGAGGTCACGGTCATCCTCGGGCGCAACGGCGTGGGCAAGACCACGCTGCTCAAGAGCCTGATGGGCGTGGTGCCGGTGAAGACCGGCACCATCCAGCTCGACGGCGCCGACATCACCCGCGACACCTCCTACGACCGCGTGCGCAAGGGCGTCGGCTACGTGCCCCAGGGGCGCGAGATCTTCGGCCGCCTGACGGTGGAGGAGAACCTGCGCATGGGTCTGGCCTACAAATCAGGCGGCACGCCCATCCCGGCCGAGCTGTACGAGCTCTTCCCGGTGCTCAAGCAGATGCTCAACCGCCGCGGCGGCGACCTCTCGGGTGGGCAACAGCAGCAGCTCGCGATCGCACGGGCGCTGGCGGCAGGGCCGCGCCTCTTGATCCTCGACGAGCCGACCGAAGGCATCCAGCCGAGCATCATCAAGGACATCGGCCGCGTGATCCGCAAGCTCGCCGAGCACGGCATGAACGGCCAGAAGATGGCGGTCGTGCTGGTGGAGCAGTACTACGACTTCGCCGCCGAGCTCGCCGACCAGTACCTCGTGATGGAGCGCGGCGAGATCGTGCAGCGCGGGCACGGCGACCACATGGAGGCGGATGGGGTGCGGGAGCGGATGTCGATCTGAGGGCCGTTTCCCGGGCCGCATTGGGTCGCGCAGGGCTTCGACAGGCTCAGCCCGAACGGAGACTGGTGCAGCCCCGAATGGATCGACCCCTGTTCGACCCGAACGGTCCCACCCCCGTTCGCCCTGAGCCTGTCGAAGGGCCTGGCCGCGCGTGTGCACCTGGGCTTCGACCCGCTCAGCCCGAACGGAGCGAGGGCCCATCCGTTCGCCCTGAGGTATCGAAGGGCCGGCACCGACCTGCGCAGGGCCTCGATACCTCAGCCCGAACGGAGGCTGGTGCAGGCCCGAGTGGATCGACCCCTGTTCGACCCGAACGGTCCCACCCCCGTTCGCCCTGAGCCTGTCGAAGGGCCTGGCCGCGCGTGTGCACCTGGGCTTCGACCCGCTCAGCCCGAACGGAGCGAGGGCCCATCCGTTCGCTCTGAGGTATCCAAGGGCCGGCACTGACCTGCACAGGGCTTCGATACCTCAGCCCGAACGGAGGCTGGTGCAGCCCCGAA
>JBIQJS010000079.1:0-18657 GCA_044507405.1 Rubrivivax sp.
TCTTGTTGCGATGGCCGTAGATGTACGGGGCCATCTTGGGGTTCCAGAAGCGCGTTTGGTGCCCGAAATGGACGCCGGCTTCCAGCATTTCACGCATGGTGACGGACATGAATCACTCCAAAGGTTGGTTCTAGAATCCGGCCAGAATCGCGACGCCTCGAGAGGCCCTGCGCGACACCTTCAAACAGCCGAATCCGCGATTTGCTTGCCCCGTACCGGCCCGACATGGGCGGCCTTGAGGTAAACCCGCGGAGTATAGCAGGCACTCCCCTTACCCATGACGAATGACCTGACCGCCACACGCGAGGCGATCCAGCAAGGGCGGCTGACGGCCTCCGAGGCCCTGTCGGACTCCATCTCATGCGCCGACGAGGCGCCCTGCGCCCGTGCCTACCTCCGGCGATTCGATGCGCAGGCCCGCGCCGCGGCCGCGAGCGTCGATGCGCAGCGTGCGGCCGGCAGCCCACTGCCGCCTCTTGCGGGCCTCGCGATCAGCGTCAAGGATCTCTTCGATGTCCAGGGCCATCCGACGACGGCTGCCTCGCGGGTACTGGCGGATGCCGCCCCGGCCGCGGCGGACTGCCCCGCCGTCGCCCGGCTGCGTGCAGCGGGCGCCGCGCTCACCGGCCACACCAACATGACGGAGTTTGCGTATTCAGGCGTGGGGATCAATCCGCACCACGGCACGCCGTCCAACGCTGCGACGCGCCTGCTCGATGGCCAGCCGCGCATCCCCGGCGGCTCCACGTCGGGCGGCGCAGTGTCGGTGGCATGCGGTGCGGCCTGGGCGGCGCTCGGCTCGGACACCGGCGGATCGATCCGCATCCCGGCGGCGCTGCAGGGGTTGGTCGGCTTCAAGAACACCGCACGCCTCACACCGACGGAAGGCGCGATTCCGCTGTCCACCACGCTCGACACCGCCTGCGCCATCACGCGCTCGGTGCGCGATGCGGTGCGGCTCCACGAAATCCTTGCCGCCCGGCCGGTGTCGCTCGCCGGTCGCCCGCTCGCGAGCTTGCGCCTTGCCATCCCGACTGCCCACCTCGAGGACATGGACGCGACCGTCTCGCGAGCCTTCGAGCGCAGCGTCGCCACGCTGCGCCGCGCGGGCGCCACCGTCGCCGAGATCGCGCTCCCCGCGCTGGGCGACCTCGGCGCCATCAATGCCACCGGCGGCTACTCCGCCGCCGAAAGCTGGGCATGGCACCGCCACCTGCTGTCCCGGCGTGAAGCCGACTACGACCCGCGCGTCGCGCTGCGCATCCGCCGTGGCGAAACGATGTCCGCCGCCGACTACATCGACCTGTGCCGCGCCCGCACGGCGTGGATCGCCCGCATGGCCCGCACTCTGAATCTCTATGACGCCCTTCTGAGCCCCACCGTGCCCATCGTCGCCCCCACCATCGCAAGCCTCGAGCGCGATGACGCTTTTTTTGCCGCCAACGCCCTGCTGCTGCGCAACCCTTCGGCCGTGAACATGCTCGATGGCTGCGCACTCTCGCTGCCCTGCCATGGCGACGGAGAACTGCCGGTCGGCCTCACGGTGTGGAGCCACGCGCTGCAGGACGATGTCGTGCTCGATGTCGCGCTTGCAGCGGAAGCCGCACTCGCCGGGGAGCACGCCTGATGCGCGTCGCCGTGATCGGGGCCGGCATCGTGGGCGTCACCACCGCATATGAACTGGCCGCCGACGGCCACGAGGTCACCGTTTTCGAGCGGCGGGGCAGCGTCGCGGCGGAAGCGAGCTTCGCGCATGGCGGCTTGATCTCGCCCGGACACGTCACGCCCTGGGCGGCGCCTGGACTGCCGTGGCGGGTGTTCTCGCAGCTGTTCACGCGCCATGCGCCCCTCAGGCTCAGCCGTGGCGTGGGCCTGGGCACCTTCGCCTGGCTCCTGCGCTGGCGGCACGCCTGCCGCGCACCGGCCTATCGCGCCAACCGCGCCCGCCTGGAGCGGCTGACGACCTACAGCACGCAACGCCTGCACGAACTCACGCGCAAGCTCGAACTCGAGTACGAACGCGCCGAAGGCTATCTGCTGCTGCTGCGGCAGGCGCGCGATGCGGAGCGCGCCAAGGCAGGGCTCGCGCTCCTCGACGAGACCGGCGTGCCCTACCGCGTGCTGGACGCAGCCCAGTGCCGCGAGGTCGAGCCGGGGCTGAGCACCGAGACGCGGCTTCATGGCGGCATCCACATCCCGCAGGACGAAGTGGCCAACTGCCGGCAGTTCGCGCTGCTCCTGCGCGCCGAGGCCGAGCGGCTGGGCGCGGTCTTCCGCTTCCACACGCAAGTGCAATCGGTGGAGCCCGGCCGCACCCCGCGCCTCACCAAGGTCTATTCGCCGATGGAGGAGTCGACATGGGTGAGCGTCGACGCCGCACGTGCCGACGGGCCGCCGACCGACGTGCTGCCCTTCGAGCCCGAGACCGAGACCTTCGATGCCATCGTCGTCTGTGCCGCCGTCGACTCGCTGGACCTCCTGCGCCCGCACCGCCTCACCCTGCCCCTCGCGCCGGTCTACGGGTACTCGCTGACGGCCCCTCTGCGGCGCATCGACGCGCATCCCGACCTCGGGCCGCGCGCTGCGGTGATGGACGAGCGCTACAAGATCGGCATCAGTCGCTTCGGCTCGCGCCTGCGGGTGGCTGGCGGCGCTGAACTCGGCGGCCAGGCGCATCGCCACCACAAGGCGGCGGTGGCGACGCTCTACAAGGTGCTGCACGACTGGTTCCCGGGCGCTGCCCACATGAGCCAGGCGCAGGTCTGGAAGGGCGCGCGCCCCATGCTGCCCGACGGCCCGCCCGTGCTCGGCGAAAGCGGCCTGCCCGGCGTGTGGCTGAACCTCGGGCACGGTGCCAGCGGCTGGTCGCTCGCCTGTGGCTCGGCGCGCCTCGTGGCTGACGCCATCGCCGCACGGCAACCGGCCATCGACACCGAAGGCCTGGGCCTCGATCGCCTCCAGCACTGACAGCGATGAAGCGCGTCCTGCCCGTTCAACGCGACTGGCCACTGCACGGCACGCAGGCCTCGCGCGACCTCGAGCAGACGGCGGCTCGCACGCTGGCGCCCCACACGCTGATGCGCCGTGCCGGCGTGGCCATCGCCGCGCTCGCGCGCGCGCTCCATCCTCACGCGCAACGTGCATGGATCGCCTGTGGCCCGGGCAACAACGGCGGCGATGGGCTGGAAGCGGCGGTCCACCTGAAGGCGGCGGGCTGGACGGTCGAGGTCAGCCTGGACGTCGCCGATTCCGCCCGCTTTCCGGCTGATGCCGCGGCGTCATGCGCTCGCGCGCAAGACGCCGGCGTCACCTTGTCGGAGAGCACGTCCCCGTCGGTGACGCCCGATGTCGCCATCGATGCGGTCCTGGGGCTCGGGCTCAAGCGCCCGCCGGAAGGCCGTGCCGCCGCGTTGATCGCCACGCTGAATGCCCTCGCCTGCCCGGTGCTGGCCGTGGACCTGCCGTCGGGCCTCGGCGCCGACACCGGCCAGCCGCAGGGCGCATGCGTGATGGCGGCGCACACCCTGTCCCTGCTCACCCTCAAGGCAGGCCTGTTCACTGGCGCCGGCCGTGACCATGCCGGCGTCGTGTGGTTCGACGATCTCGGCGTGGACTTGCCGGCCACTGCGTGGCAGCTGGGCGGCGCCTCGCCGCTCGCAGCGCAGCGCCGCCACGCCCAGCACAAGGGCAGCTTCGGTGATGTCGCCGTCGTCGGTGGTGCAAGCGGCATGACGGGCGCCGCACTGCTGGCCGCGCGCGCGGCCCATGCAGCAGGCGCCGGCCGGGTCTATGTGGACGCGCTCGCCGATGGCGCACCCACCCTCGACGAAGCGCGGCCGGAGCTGATGTTCCGTAGCGGCTGGTGGCACAACGCCCCGGCCTCGGCGCTCGCCGAAACGACGGTGGCCGCCGGTTGCGGCGGCGGTGACGCCGTGAGGGCCGTCCTCCCCCGACTGCTGGGCGACGCCACTCGCCTGGTGCTGGATGCGGACGCGCTCAACGCGGTGGCCGCTGACCCAGCGCTTGCGGGCCTGCTCACCTCCCGCCGCGCACGCGAATGCGACACGGTGCTGACGCCACATCCGCTCGAAGCCGCTCGCCTGCTGCAGACCACCACCGCCCACGTGCAACGCGACCGGATCGCAGCCGCTCGCCTGCTCGCGCAGCGGTTCGGCAGCGTCGTCGTGCTCAAGGGCTCGGGCTCGGTGATCGCCGATCCGGACGGCCCACTCTGGGTCAACGGGACCGGCAACGCCGCACTGGCCAGCGCCGGCACCGGCGACGTGCTCGCCGGCTGGATCGCCGGCGCCTGGTCGGCTTCGGGCGAGACCGCGCTGCAAGCGGCTCGACACGCCACGTGGTTGCACGGGCTGGCCGCCGACCTGGGCCGTGCGAGCCCGATGCGTGCCGCCGATCTCATCGACGCCATGCACCAGGCGGCCACACGCCGCTGACGGTCAGCGACGTCGCGTCGTCTTGCTGCCCGCCTTGCGCGCTGCCGACTTGGCGGCGCGAACCGGGTGCGCCGCCTTCTTGCCGGCGGCCGAGCCCTTGCGGGCCTTGGTGGCGGCCTTGACCGCACGGTCGGCCTCTTTCACCTGGGCGAGTTCCTCCACGGCGCTCTTGGTCGTGCCCGCCTTGTCACGCCGGGCCCTCGCCAGCAGGGCGTGGTTGCCTTCGCCCTCGTGGACCATGCGGAAGTCGATCTTGCGGCCGTCGAGGTCAACGCGGCTCACCTGAACGCGCACGCGCGCGCCGATGGTGTAGCGCACGCCTGAGCGTTCGCCGCGCAGTTCCTGGCGGGCCTCGTCGAAGCGGAAATACTCGCCGCCGAGCTCGGTGATGTGGATCAGGCCCTCGACGTACAGGCTGTCGAGCGTCACGAACAGACCGAAGGTCGTCACCGCGCTGACGGTGCCGCTGAACTCCTCGCCCAGGTGCTCGCGCATGTAGCGGCACTTGAGCCAGGCTTCGACGTCGCGCGAGGCTTCGTCGGCGCGGCGCTCGTTGGCGCTGCAGTGCGCGCCGGCAGCTTCCCATTGTTCGTCTTCCGCCGAGGCGTTCTTGCGCGAACGCGCCGATTCGAGCTGCCCGCTCAGGAGGCTGTAGCGCTTGCCCTGCAGCAGCGCCTTGATCACGCGGTGCACGAGCAGGTCCGGGTAGCGGCGGATGGGGCTCGTGAAGTGCGTGTAGGCCTCGTAGGCCAGGCCGAAGTGGCCGCTGTTGACGCCGGTGTAGATCGCCTGCTGCATCGAGCGCAGCAGCATGGTGTGGATCTGCTGCGCGTCGGGCCGGTCCTTGGTCGCCGCGGCGATCGCCTGGAACTCGCCGGGCTTGGGGTCGTCGCCGACGTTCATGCCAAGGCCGAGCTGCTTGAGGTAGTTCTGGAGCAGCGCCTTCTTCTCGGGCGTGGGGCCCTCGTGCACGCGGTACAGCGCCGGGTGCTTGGAAGTGGCGATGAAGTCCGCCGAGCACACGTTGGCCGCGAGCATGGCTTCTTCGATCAGCTTGTGGGCTTCGGTGCGTGTGCGGGGGACGATCTTCTCGATGCGGCCGTTGTCGTCGCAGATGATCTGCGTCTCGGTCGTTTCGAAGTCCACCGCACCGCGCCGCGCGCGCGCCTTGAGGAGTGCACGATAGACCTCGTGCAGGTGCAGCAGGTGCGGCACCAGGTCCTTGCGGCGTGCTGCCTCGGGCCCGCGCGTATTGGCGAGGATGGCTGCCACCTCGGTGTAGGTGAAGCGCGCGTGCGAGCAGATCACCGCCGGGAAGAACTGATACGCGTGGATGTCGCCGTCCTGCGTGATGAGCATGTCGCACACCATGGCCAGGCGATCCTCGTTCGGGTTCAACGAACACAGGCCGTTGGAGAGCTTCTCCGGCAGCATCGGAATCACGCGCCGCGGGAAGTACACCGAGGTTGCGCGCTCGTACGCGTCGTCGTCGAGCGGTTCGCCCGGCTTCACGTAGTGGCTCACGTCGGCGATCGCCACCACGAGCCGCCAGCCGTCAAAGGCGTTCTTGCCGCGGCCGTGCTTGGCGGGCTCGCAATAGACAGCGTCGTCGAAGTCGCGTGCGTCCTCGCCGTCGATCGTGACGAGCGGCACATCGGTGAGGATGATGCGGTCGCGTCGATCGGCCGGACGGATCTTGTCGGGCAGGCCAGCGGCCTGGGCCAGCGTCTCCGGCGAAAAGCGATGCGGCACCTCGTACTTGCGCACCGCAATCTCGATCTCCATGCCGGGGTCGTCGATCTCGCCGAGCACCTCGGTCACGCGGCCCATGGGCTGCGAGTAGAGCGACGGCGGCTCGGTCAACTCGATCGCGACGACCTGCCCTGCCGTCCCGTTCGCGATCGCGTTCTTCGGGACCATGATGTCCTGACCGTAGCGCTTGTCTTCCGGCGCGACGAGCCAGATGCCGCTCTCGTGCAGCAGGCGGCCGATGATGGGCGTCTTGCGGCGCTCGAGAATTTCGAGCACCCGACCTTCAGGGCGGCCCTTGCGGTCGTAGCGCACCACCCGCGCCTTCACCCGATCGCGATGCAGGACGGCCCGCATCTCCTGCGGCGAGAGATACAGATCCGGCTGGTTGTCATCGCGCACGACAAAGCCGTGACCATCGCGATGCCCTTGCACCACCCCTTCGACCTCGCTCATCAGTTCAGTGCCGATGCTCGAGCTGTTTGAAAATTTTGATTGCTTGATGATAGAATCCGAGACTTCCTGAAATGCCCAGGTGGCGGAATTGGTAGACGCACTAGTTTCAGGTACTAGCGGGTAACTCCGTGGAGGTTCGAGTCCTCTCCTGGGCACCAGAGTTGAAATGTGGGGACAAGCAAGGTCGCAGTATGCGGCCTTTTTTGTTGCCCGTTTTGTTGCCCATTTTGGGTCTGCACGGGGTCTGCACGGCATGCCCGGACGCATCGCCCGGGCGGCAGCGGCAGGCGGCGTTCAGATGGCGAATTTCTTCGCCAGCCCTTCGGGACGAAGGATGTCGTAGTCCTCGAACGGCTGGTGGATCCACGGGCTGGTGGGCAGCATCTCGACGTAGTAGTCGGGCGTGTAGCTGGACACGCCCTTGGTCCAGATCACCGCCGAGCGCAGTTCGCTGATCGAGGGCATGCCGCGCAGGCGTTCGACCACGGCGCGCAGCGTCACGCCGGAATCGGCCAGGTCGTCGACGAGCAGCACGCGCCCGGCGATCTCGCCCTTGGGCAGCGTGATGTACTTGGCCATGTCGAGCCGGCCCTGGATGGTGCCGGCCTCGGCGCGGTAGGAGCTCGTCGACATGATCGCCAGCGGCTTGTCGAACACGCGCGAGAGGATGTCGCCGGGGCGCAGGCCGCCGCGCGCGAGGCACAGGATCTGGTCGAAGGCCCAGCCCGAAGCGTGCACCTTGAGCGCCAGACGCTCGGTGAGCATGTGGTACTCGTCCCAGGAGACGTACAGGTGTTTGCCGTCGTCGGTCAGCATCTCGGTGATCCTCGTTCGATTCAGCGCTTGTAGGGGTGGCGCAGCAGGATGGTGTGGTCGCGGTCGGGGCCGGTGGACACCATGTCGATCGGCGCGCCGATGAACTCCTGCACGCGCTCGAGGTAGCGGCGCGCGTTCAGCGGCAGTTGATCCCAGCGCGTGATGCCGGCGGTCTTCTCGGTCCAGCCCGGGAAGGTGTCGTAGATCGGCACGCAGGCGTCGATCTCGTCAGCGTCGAGCGGCAGGATGTCCAGCCGCTTGCCGTCCAGCTGGTAGCCCACGCACACCTTGATCTCGGGCAGGCCGTCGAGCACGTCGAGCTTGGTGATGCACAGGCCCGAGATGCCGTTGATGATGATCGAACGCTTGAGCAGCGCCGCATCGAGCCAACCGCAGCGGCGCGGACGGCCGGTCACGGTGCCGCGCTCCTGGCCCACGGTCGAGAGGTGGTGGCCCACCGTGCCCGGCGTGTCCCATTCAAGCTCGGTGGGGAACGGGCCGCTGCCGACGCGCGTGGTGTAGGCCTTGGTGATGCCCAGCACGTAGTGCAGCATGTCCGGGCCCACGCCCGCACCGGCAGCCGCGTTGCCGGCCACGCAGTTGCTGGAAGTCACGTACGGATAGGTACCGTGGTCGATGTCGAGCAACGTGCCCTGCGCGCCTTCGAAGAGGATGTTGTCGCCCTTCTGGTTCGCGGTGTAGAGCGCATAGCCGACGTCGGCCAGCATGGGCCGCAGCGCTTCTGCGACCTTCATCGCATGGTCGAAGATCGGCTGGAACTCGAGCGGCTTCGACTTGAGATAGCCGCCGAGTGCGAAGTTGTGCAGGTCCAGCAGCTCGCGCAGCTTCTTCTCGAAGCGATCCGGGTGCTTGAGGTCCTGCACGCGCATGGCGCGGCGGGCCACCTTGTCTTCATAGGCCGGACCGATGCCCTTGCCCGTGGTGCCGATCTTGCCCGCGCCGCTGGTCTCGCGCAGCGCTTCACGCGCACGATCCACCTCCACGTGGAACGGCAGGATGAGCGGGCACGATTCGCTGATGTACAGACGCGAGCGCACGTCCAGGCCGATGGCCTCCAGGCGCTCGATTTCGCCGAGCAGGTGGGTCGGATCGACCACCACGCCGTTGCCGATGTAGCACTTCACGCCCTCGCGCATGATTCCCGAGGGGATGAGCTGCAGCGCCGTCTTCACGCCCTTGATCACCAGCGTGTGGCCAGCGTTGTGGCCGCCCTGGAAGCGCACCACTGCCTGTGCGTGGTCGGTCAGCCAGTCCACCACCTTGCCCTTGCCTTCGTCACCCCACTGGGTGCCGACGACGACCACGTTGTGGCCGCTGCGCTTCTGTTGCATTGCTCGAATCCGTTGCTTGAAGAGATGAAAAGCGGCGCGTCAAAGCGCTCGCACGCGCCATAGCCCTTCGCTCAGGGCCAGTTCGCGATCGCAGGCGAACTCCTCGCCCTCGTGTTCATGCCCAGGCAGGACGCACACGACCGTCTCGCCGCGCTCGCGCAGTTCGCGCACGGCCGCGCGCAGCTCGGGTTGTTCGCCCCATGGCGCGCGGATCGCCGGGCGCATCGGCCGCACCGTTGCCACCGCGGACACCTGCTTCAGGTCCGTGCTGAAGCCCGCCGCCGGGCGGTTGCGGCCGAACACCGCCCCGACCTCGTCGTAGCGACCACCCCGGACCAGCGCGTCGCTGCTGCCAGCGGCGAACACCGCGAACCGCGCGCCGCTGTAATACGCGTAGCCGCTGTGGTCCGCGAGGTCGAAGCCGATGCGCACATCGGGATGCGCCTTGCGCAGGTGCTGCGCAAGCCAGGCGAGGTCGTGAAGCGCCGCCTCGACGAGAGGATGCTCGGGCAGCGTCTCGCGGGCGGCCTGCAGGATCTCCTCGCCCCCGTAGAGGCGCAGCAGCGCGGCGAGGCCCTGGCGCGTCGACGGGGCGAAGGACGCCGTCAATGCCTCCATCGCCGCCTGGTCCTTGGCGGCCAGCGCCGCATACACCTGGCCCGTCGTGGCGGCGTCGAGCGTGGTACCTGCAAGCAGGCCACGCACGATGCGGGCATCGCCCAGGTCGAGCGTCAGCTCCCGAACGCCGGCACGGCGCAGCACGTCGAGCGCAAGCTCCTGCACCTCGAGATCGGCCTCCAGGCCGGCATGCCCGTAGATCTCGGCACCGAACTGCAGCGGCTCGCGGGTGCCATGCAGGCCATCCGGCCGCGTGTGCAGCACCGGGCCGCAATAGCACAGACGCGTGACGCCGCGTCGATTGAGCAGGTGAGCGTCGATGCGGGCCACCTGCGAGGTCGTGTCCGCACGCACACCGAGCGTGCGACCGCTCAGCTGGTCCACGAGCTTGAAGGTCTTGAGCTCCAGCTCGCGGCCGGCACCGGAGAGCAGCGACTCCAGGTGCTCCAGCAACGGGGGCATCACGAGCTCGAATCCGTAACCTCGGGCACCATCGAGCAGATCGCGGCGGAGTTCCTCGATGCGTCTGGCCTGCGCAGGCAGGACGTCAGCAATGTGCTCGGGCAGCAGCCAAGCAGACGACATAAGAAATGACCGGGGATTAAAAACAGGATTGTACCGGTCGACTGCAACCGGCGGTATCCGGCCGGCCGGGCGTCAGCCCAGCAGAAGCAAGGCGACCAAGCCGACGGCCATGCTGGCCAGGCCCATGAACCTGATCTGCCCGTCGGTGAGCTGCAGCGCCCGCTGGAACACCTGCCGCCACGAAGCGGGGCTGAGGAAGGGCAGCAGCCCCTCCACCACCAGCATCAGCGCCAGCGCACTGAGCAGCAGATCGGACGACATCCCGGTCGGCTCGCCCTACTTGCGGGCCGGGGCGCCTTCGCCGCGCATGGCGCGGAAGAACTCGCTGGACGGGTCGACCACGATCACGTCGGAGCGGCTCTGGAAGCTCGTGCGGTAGGCCTCCAGGCTGCGGTAGAACTTGGCGAATTGCGGGTCGCGGCCGAATGCCTCCGCATAGATGGCCGCCGCTCGCGCATCGCCGTCACCCTTGATCGTCTGCGCATCGCGGTAGGCGTCGGCCAGGATGACCTCCCGCTGGCGCTCGGCGTCGGCGCGGATCTTCTCGGCCTCGGCCGCACCGGTCGAGCGCAGTTCGTTCGCCACGCGCTTGCGCTCGGACTCCATGCGCCCGTACACCGAGCCGGTGATGTTGGCGGAGAAGTCCACGCGCTTGATGCGCACGTCGATGATCTCGATGCCGAAGCTCTTGGCTTCATCGGCCAGCCGGTCGCGCACGCCTCGCATCACGTTGTCGCGATCGGTGGAGAGCATGGCCTGGACCGTGCGCTTGGTCACCTCTTCGTTGAAAGCGCCCTGCACGATGGGGCTCAGGCGCGCCTCCACGTTGCGAATGTCGGTGCCGCTGTTGCGGATGAACTGGCGCGGGTCGGTGATGCGCCACTTCACCAGCCAGTCGATCACGAGGCTCTTCTTCTCGGCGGTAAAGATGGGGCGGGTTTCAGGGCTGTCGAGTGTCTGCACGCGGCGGTCCAGGAACACCACGTTCTGCAGCGGCGGCGGCTGCTTGAACTTGAGGCCCGGCTCAGTGATGACCTCCTTGATCTCACCCAGCGCGTACACGACGGCGAACTGCTTCTGGTCCACGATGAAGAGCGTGGAATACACCAGCATCAGCAGCACGATGAAGCCGATGGCGATTGATCCGATTCGATTCATGGTCTTGTGATTCCTGCCTGGGGTCTGACGTCACCGCGCGTCGCGGTCGCGGCTGCGCTGGCCATCGCGCAGTCGGGCGTCGCTCGCGTTGGACGGGCTCGCGACGCCGCTCGAATCGAGCGGCGCAGCCGGTTGCGGCGCAGGAGACGCCGCCGACTGCTGGATGAGCTTGTCCAGCGGCAGGTACAGCAGGTTGGAGTTGTTGCGGCTGTCGATCATCACCTTGCTCACACCGGCATAGATCTCGCGCATGGTGTCGATGTAGATGCGGTCGCGGGTGACAGCCGGCGCCTTCTGGTACTCGGCCAGCACGCGGTTGAAGCGCTGTGCATCGCCTTCCGCGCGTGCGATGACGCGTGCCTTGTAGGCCTCGGCCTCCTCGTGCAGCCGTGCCGCGCTGCCTCGCGCCTTCGGAATCACGTCGTTGGCGTAGGCCTGGCCTTCGTTCTTGGCACGCTCGCGGTCGGCACCGGCGCGCACGGCGTCGTCGAACGCGGCCTGCACCTGTTCGGGCGCCTGCACGCTGCTCACGTTGACGTTCACGATCAGGATGCCGGCGTTCAGGCGATCGAGCTGCGCCTGCACGAGCTTCATGAGCTGCGAGGAGATCTCGTCGCGCTGCTCGTAGAGCACCGAGTCCATGTTGCTGCGGCCGACGATCTCGCGGACCGCCGATTCGGCCGCCTGGATGACGGCGTCGTCGGGCCTTGCGTTCTCGTAGAGGAAGGCGCGCGCATCCTTCAGCCGGTATTGCACGGTGAAGCGGATGTCGACGATGTTCTCGTCCTTGGTGAGCATGGACGATTCGCGCAGCCCGGTCGCCTGCACGACGGTGCTGCGGCCCACCTCCACCGAGCGCAGCTGGGTGACATTCACCACCTCATTGGCCTGGAAGGGATACGGGAAACGCCAGTTGAAGCCGGCATCGACGGTGTGGCTGTACTTGCCGAACGACGTGACGACCGCCTGCTGGCCTTCCTGGACGATGAAGAAGCCGCTCGCGGCCCACACCAGCACGAGCAGGCCGGCCACGAGGCTGATGCCGATGCCAGTCCCGCGCATGTCGGGCTGGAAGTTGGGTCCGCCGCTCCCGCCTCCACCGGACGCGCGCTTGCCGCCGAAGAGGTTGCTGAGCTTGCGGTTGAAGTCGCGCCACAGCTCGTCGAGATCGGGCGGGCCTTCGCCGCGGCCGCCGTTGTTGAGCACCAGCTCGGGGCGACGGCCGAAGCGGGCACGTGCGGCCAGCAGCGCTCCAGCCAGCAAGGCACGCGATGCCGCGGCCACCTCGCGCAGGCGCGAAGGCTGGACGCCGGAGGAAGAAGGAATAGCGCTCATGGTCATGACGGGGTCAATGTTGTCGTCTGTACGCTCGGGAATCCGAAGGCTCGTCGGCATCGCCGGAAGGTCCGGGCGTGGCATCGGTGAACGATGCCTCACCTATGTTCTGGCCGGCGTCGCGGCTGGCGTCGACCGCAGCCGCGATCAGCCGGCGCAACTCGGGCAACCCGGTGCCCTGCAAGGCGCTCACGAAAACGCGCGGGACACGTGCGCCGCCTTCCTGCTGCTCGATCACGTCGCTGGCGACCAGCGGCTGCTGCGAACCGGCGAGATTATCGACCTTGTTGTACACGAGGATCTGCGGCACTTCGCCCGCGCCGATCTCGGCCAGCACGCGCTGCACCTCGCTCATCTGCTCGTCGAGCACGGGGCTCGCGGCATCGACGACGTGCAGCAGCAGGTCGGCGTCCGCAGCCTCCTGCAGCGTGGCCTCGAAGGCCTCGACCAGCTTGTGCGGCAGGTCGCGAATGAAGCCGACCGTGTCCGAGAGCGATACCGTGGCGTCGGCATCTTCGAGGTAGAGCTGCCGCGTGGTGGTGTCGAGCGTGGCGAAAAGCTGGTCGGCGGCATACGCCCTCGCCTTCACCAGCGCGTTGAACAAGGTGGACTTGCCGGCGTTGGTATAGCCCACGAGGGACACGCGGAACATGCCGCTGCGCTGGCGCGAGCGCCGCTGCGTGCCGCGCTGGCGCTTGACCTTGACGAGCCGCTCCTTCACCGCCTTGATGCGCTCGGCGATCATGCGGCGGTCGAGCTCGATCTGTGCTTCGCCCGGGCCGCCGCGCGTGCCGATGCCGCCCCGCTGGCGCTCCAGGTGGCTCCAGCGGCGTACCAGGCGCGTCGAGAGGTATTGCAGCTGCGCGAGCTCGACCTGCAGCTTGCCCTCGTGGCTCTGCGCGCGCGCGGCGAAGATCTCGAGGATCAGCATGGTGCGGTCGGCCACCGCCACGCCGAGATGGCGTTCGAGGTTGCGCTGCTGGGCGGGTGAGAGCGGCTGGTCGAAGAGCACCGCTTCGGCACGATGGCCCTCGACGAGGGCCTTGATCTCGTCGGCCTTGCCCGAGCCGACGAAGAGCGCCGGGTCGGGCGCCTTGCGCTTGGCGATGACACGCGCGACCGGCTGGTCGCCGGCCGATTCGGCAAGCAGGGCCAACTCGTCCAGGGAGGCGTCGAAATGGCCACGGCCGCCGAAATCGACGCCCACGAGGATGGCCCGGGGTAGATCGCCCGCCGCCGGAGCGGCGGCGGGAGGTGCCGCTGCAGTCAAGATGGGGTCCGCGTGAGCGGCCGCTGCGGCGCGGTCAGGTCTGCTCCGGTGCCTCGGCGGCGTGGAAGTTGACCGCACGGCCCGGCACGACGGTGGAGATGGCGTGCTTGTAGACCATCTGCGTCACGGTATTGCGCAACAGCACCACGTATTGGTCGAAGGACTCGATGTGGCCCTGCAGTTTGATGCCGTTCACAAGGTAGATCGACACCGGAACGTGCTCCTTGCGAAGCAGGTTCAGAAACGGGTCTTGTAGAAGCTGCCCTTTATTGCTCACGATATGCTCCGTGATATGTAGTGGATGAGGCTGTCACGTTAACACAGCCCCGTGCGGCAGCGCCGCAATCACGGCAATGAGCCTAGTCTTTGTCGGCGTAGGGGTTCTTGCCGGAACGCATCTCGATGCGCAGAGGGGTGCCCACCAGCTTGAAGTGCTCGCGGAAGCGCATTTCCAGGTAGCGCTTGTAGACGTCGGTGACGTGTTCCAGCGAGTTGCCATGGATCACGATCACGGGTGGGCTCATCCCACCTTGGTGCGCATAGCGCAGCTTGGGACGGAAGGTCCCCGAGCGCTTGGGTGCCTGGAACTCGACCGCCTCGTGCAGCAACCGCGTGAGCACCGGGGTGCTCATCTTGCGTGTGGCCGATGCATGCGCCTCGGCGATCGCATGCCACAGCGGCCCGAGGCCTTGGCGCTTGAGCGCCGAAATGCGCATCACGGGGGCGAACTTGAGGAAGGCGAGACGTTGTGCGATGGATCGCTGCAGCACCTCTCGCTGGTAGTCGTCGATCGCGTCCCACTTGTTGACGGCCAGCACCACGGCGCGACCGCTCTCCAGGACGTAGCCCGCGATGTGGGCGTCCTGCTCGCTCACGCCCTGGGTGGCGTCCAGCAGCAGCAGCACGACGTCGGCACTGGCGATGGCCTGCAGCGTCTTGACGACCGAGAACTTCTCGATCGCCTCGAACACGCGGCCCTTGCGGCGCAGGCCGGCGGTGTCGATCAGCTCGAACTTCTGACCATGTCGCTCGAAGGGCACGCGGATGGCGTCGCGCGTCGTGCCCGGCATGTCGAAGGCCACCAGCCGTTCTTCACCCAGCCAGGTGTTGATCAGCGTGGACTTGCCCACGTTGGGGCGACCGGCCACGGCCAGGCGGATGGGCGCCTGATCACGCTCGCCCTCCTCCACCTCTTCCATTTCCTCTTCAGGCAGGAAGTCGGCGAGCACCTCGTCCAGCAGGCTGCGGATGCCCTGTCCGTGCGCCGCCGAGATGGGGTGCGGCGCGCCCATGCCGAGTTCGTACAGCTCGCCCAGGAGCGGCGATTCGCTCATGCCTTCGGCCTTGTTGGCGGCCAGGAAGACCTTCTTGTTGGCGCTGCGCAGGTAACGCGCGATGTCGTGGTCCTGGGCCGAAACGCCGGCGCGCACGTCCACCACGAAGATCACGGCATCGGCCTCGGCGACCGCCTGGCGCGTCTGCTTGGCCATCTCCTTGACGATGCCGGTCGCGCTGTCGGGCTCGAAGCCGCCCGTGTCGATGACGAGGTATTCGCGATCGGCCAGGCGGCCGTCGCCGTAGTGCCGGTCGCGCGTGAGACCCGAGTAGTCCGCGACGATCGCGTCGCGGGTCTTGGTCATGCGGTTGAACAGGGTGGACTTGCCCACATTGGGCCGGCCCACCAGCGCGATCACCGGTTTCATGCTGCTGCGTTCGTCCGGCCGCTCATTCGGGGCGGAAGGCGTAGAGCCCGCCATCGCTCGTGACCACGAGCAGCGTTAGGCCCGACGCCACGGGCGCGACCTTGATCGCGCTGCCGTCGGTCGGCAGACGCAGCACCGGCTGACCGGTCTCGGCGGCGAACCAGTGCACCATGCCCTTGAGGTCACCGACCACCGCGGTCCTCCCCACGACGAGCGGCGCCGTGAGGTTGCGGAAGAGCAGGCCCTCCGCCGTCCAGGCGGGCGCGCCGTCCGCAGTCTTCCAGGCGTTGATGCGGTCGGAGGCATCGACGCCCACCACGACCTGGTCGTCGGCGCCGATGCCGGCGAGCCCACCGGCATTGCGCGACCAGATCGTGCTGCCACGCTCGGCGTTCACGCAGGCGACGGCGTTCTGGTAGGCACGCGCGCAGACCACGGAGCCCAGGCGCGCGACCGGCGCCACGAGATCGGCCAACCGCTCGACCTCGTTGGTGCCGCGCGGCGAGGCGAGCGTGGCCTCCCAGCGCACGCTGCCCCGCAGCGGATCCAGGCCGACGAGCTTGGCGCCCTGGCCGACCAGCAACGTGTCGCGGAACGGATGCAGCACGCCCGCCGTCGCGAGATTCAGTGCGTCGCTCTCCCGCTGATACGTCCAGAGCTTGCGGCCATCCAGCGCGTCATACGCATGCACGGCGCGGTCGACGGCGAGCACGAAAACCCGTTCACCGGCCACGAGCGGTGCCGTCACCACCCTCGACGGCAGCGTCTGCCGCCAGAGCACCTTGCCGCCTTCCAGCGTGACAAGCTGGTTGTCGCGCGTGACGACGCTCGCAAAGCGTCCGTCGCTGCCGACGCCAGCGCTCAGCCGCTCACCGACCTCGGCGCGCCAGACTTCCTTGCCGGACTCGGCTTGCAAGGCGACCACCCGGCCGTTGTCGTCGGCCACCGTGAACACGCCGCCATTGACGGCCACGGCAAGCGGGAAGCGCACCTTGCCGATGCCGGACTTCCACACCTGCCGCCCGGACACCTTGGCCTCCAGCGGCTGCAGCGGCGTCGGATCGGGACGGCCCGAGCCCGCGCAGGCGGCGAGTCCAACCACGACGGCGGCCGCCGCGACGGTGCGCCAGGCCGCCCAGGCACCGGATCGGCCGACCCGCGCCATCATTGGCTGGCCCTCGTCGCCGGCTCGGCAGCCGGCGCAGCGCCCAGGCTCGCGAGCTTGGCTTCGACGATGCGGCGATAGTCGCTGGCCTCGCCCATCGCCTTCCAGGCGTCGAGATAGGCTGCCTTGGCGGCGTCCTTCTGGTCCTGCGCCAGGAGGATGTCGCCGCGACGATCGGCCACCAGCCCTGCGAACTCGGGCGACTTGGCGCCTTCGAGTTGCTTGAGCGCCTCGTCGTATTTCTTTTCGTCGAGCAGCAGCCCCGCCAGGCGCAGGCGCGCCGCGGTGCGGTACTCGTCTTCGCTCGCGTTGTCCCCGGCCCAGCTCAGCGCGGCGCGCGCCGCATCGGCCTGGCCTTTCTCGTGCTGCAGCTTGGCGTTCAGCAGGGCTGCCTGCTGGGCGTAGCCCGTGCCGGCGTAACGCTCCTTCATGTCGTTGAAGACACGCGCCGACTTCTCCGCATCGCCCGCCTGCACCGCCTTCTCCAGCTCTTCGTAGAGCACGCCCGCCTTGCCCGATTGCTCGCGCGTCCAGTTGTTCCAGCCCATCCAGGCGGCATAGCCACCGAGCGCGATGATGAGCACCCACGTGATGAGGTTGCCGTACTGCTTCCAGAAGGCTTTCAGCTGGTCGAGCTGTTCTTGTTCTTCGAGATCGAGGTGGGTGGCCATGGCAACGGGTCGTACTTGCGTGAAGAGAGTCGGGGATTATGCGGCCAGCAACTCAGCCGACCACCGGGCAACGTCGTCCAGGCGCAGGGCGCGCTGGGGGACTGCGGGATCTCGAAGCGACTTGAGGGAGACCTCGCCGCGCGCCACCTCGTCCTCGCCGAAGATGAGCGCGTAGCGCGCACCGCTTCCATCGGCCCGCTTGAACTGGCTCTTCATGCTGCCGCCACCCGCGTGCATGAGCACCGCGACGCCGGCCGCACGCAGCGCCTCGAGGGTCACCATCGCCTGCGCCAGCGCGCCCTCGCCTGGCACGACGGCGTACACCGTGGGCGCATTCGCCGGCACCGGCACGCCCAGCTCCTGGAGCAGGAGCAGGAGGCGCTCAATGCCCAGACCGAAACCGACCGCCGGGGCCGGCTTGCCACCGAGCTGCTCGATCAGGCCGTCGTAGCGCCCGCCGCCGCACACCGTGCCCTGTGAGCCGAGCTGGTCGGTGACCCACTCGAAGACGGTCAGGTTGTAGTAGTCCATGCCGCGCACGAGGCGCGTGTTGACGCGGTATGGGAGCCCGGCCGCGTCGAGCACCTGGCGCACCGCGTCGAAGTGCGCGAGTGACGCTTCGCCGAGGAAGTCCATCAGCGTGGGCGCCCCCTCCACCAGCGCCTGCATCGCCGGGTTCTTGGTGTCGAGGATGCGCAGCGGGTTGGTGTGCAGCCGCCGCCTGGCGTCTTCATCGAGAACGGCGGCATGGCGCTCGAAATACCCGATCAGCGCCTCGCGGTGCGCGCGCCGCTCGTCGGGCTGGCCGAGGCTGTTGATCTCCAGACGCACATGCTGGCCGACCACGAGGCCGAGCTCTTGCCAGAGCCGGCGCACCATGAGGATGAGTTCGGCGTCCACGTCGGGGCCGGCGTAGCCCAGCGCCTCGACGTCGAGCTGGTTGAACTGGCGGTAGCGGCCCTTCTGCGGGCGCTCGTGGCGGAACATCGGCCCCATGGTCCAGACGCGCAGCGGCCCGTTGTAGAGCGCGTTGTGCTCGACCATCGCACGCACGATGCCGGCCGTCGCCTCGGGGCGCAGCGTGAGCCTGTCGCCGTTCATCGCGTCGGTGAAGGAGTACATCTCCTTCTCGACGATGTCGGTCACCTCGCCGAGTCCTCGCACGAAGAGCGCCGTCGGCTCCACGATGGGCGTGAGCAGGTACTGGTAGCCGTATTGGGAGAGAACACGGCGCACCGTCGTCTCGAACCACGACCAGATGGCCGAATCGGGCAGCTTCTCGGTGCGCGGCACCGAGGGCGGCAGGATGTCGTTCATGCCCTTGA
>JBIQJS010000199.1:0-2720 GCA_044507405.1 Rubrivivax sp.
GCCTCGTCCACTTCCATCTGCAGCACGTCGCCGATGCTCTTGCCGCGCCAGGTGACGGCCAGCGTCTCGGGGTTGAAGCGCGCGCCGTGGCAGCTCTCGCAGGGCACCTTCACGTCGGGCAGGAAGCTCATCTCGATGGTGCGCACGCCCGCGCCCTCGCAGGTCGGGCAGCGCCCTTCGCCGGTGTTGAAGCTGAAGCGCCCCGGCGCGTAGCCGCGCGCCTTGGCCTCCAGCGTGTCGGCGAAGAGCTTGCGGATGGTGTCCCAGAAGCCGATGTAGGTGGCGGGGCAGCTTCGCGGCGTCTTGCCGATGGGGGTCTGGTCCACTTCGAGCACGCGGTCGATGCCCTCGTAGCCGGCCACGCCGGTGCAGCCGCTCCATTTCGGGCGCTTGCCCGCGGCGTCGGCGTCGCGGCCGGCACGGGTGGCGCGCTGCTGCACGATGGCCTGCACGTTGGCCAGCAGCACGTCGCGCGCCAGCGTGGACTTGCCCGAGCCGCTGACGCCGGTGACCACCACCAGCCGGTTCAGCGGCACCGACACGTTGACGGACTGCAGGTTGTGCAGGTTCGCGCCCGCGATCGCGAGCCACGACACCGCGCCCTCGCCTTCCTCGGCCGAGGGCAGGACCGGCCGGCGCGGATGCAGCGGATGCCGGATCGCGTCGCGCAGGTAGCGGCCGGTGAGCGAATCGCCCGAGCGCTCCACCTCGGCCACCGTGCCCTGCGCCACCACGCGCCCGCCGCGCTTGCCGGCGCCGGGGCCGATGTCGATCAGGTGGTCGGCGCGGCGGATGGTGTCCTCGTCGTGTTCCACCACCACCAGCGTGTTGCCCTTGTCGCCCAGCTTGTGCAGCGCGTCGAGCAGGATCTGGTTGTCGCGCGGGTGCAGGCCGATGGTCGGCTCGTCCAGCACGTAGCACACGCCCTGCAGGTTGCTGCCGAGCTGCGCCGCCAGGCGGATGCGCTGCGCCTCGCCGCCGCTCAAGGTGGGCGCGGCGCGGTCGAGCGTGAGGTAGCCGAGGCCCACCTCCTCCAGGAACTCGAGCCGGTTGCGGATCTCGGTGACCACGTCGCGCGCGATGTCGGCATCGCGGCCGGCCAGTTGCAGCGATTCGACCCACCTGCGGCAGTCGGCCACCGACCACTGCGCGATCCAGGCGATCGAATGGCCCTCGAAGGTGACCTGGCGCGAGGCGGGGTTCAGCCGCGTGCCGCCGCAGTCCGGGCAGGGCTCGTCGGCCACGCCCTCCACCTCCGTCTCCTCGGAGGGGAAGCTCTGCTCGCGGCCCTTGTCGTCGTCGCCGCGCACCGAGTCGTCGTAGGCACGGCGCTGCTCGCGCGTGAGCGCGAGGCCGGTGCCGACGCAGGTGGTGCACCAGCCGTGCTTGCTGTTGTAGCTGAACATGCGCGGGTCCAGCTCGGGGTAGCTGGTGCCGCACACCGGGCAGGCGCGCTTGGTGGAGAACACCTTCACCGCGCCGATGTGCGCCGTCGGCCCGTCGGCGAGCATGGCGCCCTTCAGGCCGTCCAGCGGCGCGAGCAGGTGCATCACGCCCTTGCCGAGGTCCAGCGTCTTCGCCAGCAGCGCGCGCAGCTCGGCTTCGTGGGCGGCGTCGACCACCAGGTCGCCCACCGGCAGCTCCAGCGTGTGCTCCTTGAAGCGGTCCAGCCGCGGCCAGGGATCGACCTTGACGAACTCGCCGTCGACGCGCAGGTGCGTGTGGCCGCGCGCCTTGGCCCACTTGGCGAGGTCGGTGTAGAGGCCCTTGCGGTTCACCACCAGCGGCGCGAGCAGCCCCACGTGCTGGCCCCGGTGGTCGCGCAGCAGCTGCGCGGCGATGCTCTCGGCGCTCTGCGGGCGCACCGGCGCGCCGTCGTTCACGCAGTGCTGGATGCCCAGCTTCACGTACAGCAGGCGCAGGAAGTGCCACACCTCGGTGGTCGTCGCCACCGTGCTCTTGCGCCCGCCGCGGCTCAGCCGCTGCTCGATGGCCACCGTGGGCGGGATGCCGTAGACCGCGTCCACCTCCGGCCGGCCGGCCGGCTGCACGATGCTGCGCGCGTAGGCGTTCAGCGATTCGAGGTAGCGCCGCTGCCCCTCGTTGAACAGGATGTCGAAGGCCAGCGTGGACTTGCCCGAGCCGCTGACGCCGGTGATGACGCTGAACTTGCCGCGCGGGATGTCCACCGACAGGTGCTTGAGGTTGTGCTCGCGGGCGTTGACGATCTCGATGGCCTCGCGGCCGGGCGCGGGAGCGACGGCGTACTGGGCGGGCTTCTCGCGCACCGCCAGCGCGGCCGGGCCGAGCGCGGTCTCGTACGCCGCCAGCGCGGCGCCGGTGTGCGAGCCTTTCATCTCCCGCACCTGCTCCGGCGTGCCGACGGCCACCACCTGGCCGCCGCCCTCGCCGCCTTCGGGGCCGAGGTCGATCACCCAGTCGCTGGCGCGGATCACGTCCAGGTTGTGCTCGATCACGACCAGCGAGTGGCCGGCGTCGAGCAGCTTGCGCAGCGCGCGCATCAGGCGGGCGATGTCGTCGAAGTGCAGGCCGGTGGTCGGCTCGTCGAAGAGGAAGAGCGTGCCCTTCTTCGCCAGCGGCTGACGCGACTTGGCCGCGCCGTTGGCGGCCTCCGCCAGGAAGCCGGCCAGCTTGAGGCGCTGCGCCTCGCCGCCGGACAGCGTGGGCACCGGCTGGCCGAGCTTCACGTAGTCCAGGCC
>JBIQJS010000200.1:0-2714 GCA_044507405.1 Rubrivivax sp.
CGGTCAGCACTTCCTTGCTGCACTCGATGTTGATGCACAGGTAGTGCGCCTTGGCCAGCTTCTGGATCAGATACGCCAGTTGGCGACGACCCCAGTCTTCCACTCGGTGCACCTTGCCACCACCGTTGGTGACGATGCCCTTGTAGCGCTCCAGCATGGCCGGAACCTGTTCGCTCTGATCCGGATGGATGAGCAGGATGATTTCGTAATGACGCATGGGACTCCTTCTGGTTTCCAGTGTGGAAGCCACCCCGTGAGCGTCGTGTCGTCAAGCGCTGCCGTGGCGAAATGCCGTTCGCAGGCCCTCTGACCGGGTGTGGCAAGGGAAAGCCCGCGATTCTACTCTGAACCGGCCGCTGGCACCAAGCTCGCGCCTAGGGGCGATGCGGGACGCGGATGCGGGCCAGGAAGTCGTCGGCGTGGGCTGTGCGGTCCCGCGTGACGAGGCTCACCACGACGGTGACGACGAAGCTGGCCGCCACGCCGAAGACGCCCGCGGAGATCGGCTGGATGCCCATCCAGAGGTCGACCGGTGCCGAAATGCGAAAGACGTCACGCATCCAGGCCTCGTTGCGCACCAGGTAGTAGAGCGTGACCACGAGGCCGGTGAGCATGCCGGCCACCGCGCCGGCCGCAGTGGCACGCTTCCAGAAGATGCCGAGCACCAGGGCCGAGAAGAGCGCCGAGGCCGCGATGGAGAACGCGGCCGAGACGAGGAAGACGATGTCCGCCGGCTTCTGGGCCGCCACCGCCGCCGCGCTCAGGGCCACCACGAGCAGCAGCATCTTCGAGGCGGTGACCCGCCGGCTGCTGGAAGCGCGGCCATCGACCACCTTGAAGTAGACATCGTGCGACAGCGCGTTGGAGATGGTCAGGAGGAGCCCATCTGCCGTCGACAGCGCCGCAGCGAGCGCTCCAGCGGCCACCATGCCCGACACCACGAAGGGCAACCCCGCGATCTCGGGCGTGGCCAGCACGACCATGTCGCTGCCGATGCGGATCTCGCCGAGTTGCAGGACGCCGTCGCGGTTGATGTCGCTCACCGAGAGCAGCCCGGCATCGACCTTGGCCCAGTTGGAGATCCACCCCGGCAGGCTGTCGAAAGGCGTGCCGACCAGCACGTTGAAGACCTCGTACTTCACCATCACGGCGAGCGCCGGCGCCGACAGGTACAGCAGCAGGATGAAGAAGAGCGACCAGGTGACCGACTGTCGCGCCTGCCGCACCGAGGGCGTGGTGTAGCTGCGCATGAGGAGGTGCGGCAAGGCAGCCGTGCCGATGGTCAGGCAAAAGACGAGCGCGAGGAAGTTGCGCCGCGAGTCGTCGAACTCGCGCCGCTGGGCGGCATCACCGTGCGGATCGCCGGCGTAGGCCGTTCCGTGCGACGGCAGGCCCCCGAGCGGCCTGGCCCGGGCTTCCGCCGCGGCCTGGGCCTGGGCCCACACACGCCGCGCCGCGTCTTCGTCGCGCGGCAACGCCAGCAGCGCCTTCTCCGCCGCCTGGATCTGCGCGAGCGGCGCATCTTCGGCCCGCAACTGCTGCACGCGCGCCCTCGCCTGCGCCTGTTCCCGGGCGAGCGCCGCCGGCACGTCGCGCAAGCGGGCTTCGTATTCGGCTGCGCGCGCCTTGAGCAGGGCGATCACTTCGAGCTCCCGCGGGTCTTCGCGCAGGGCCTTTTCGCGCTCGGTCACCTGCTGAAGCTGCTGCCCGTAGACGAACTGCGGCAGCGGCGAGCCGGTCTGCTTGACGGAGAGCCAGAACACCGGCACCAGGAAGGCGATGACCAGCACGATGTACTGCGCCACCTGCGTCCAGGTGACGGCGCGCATGCCGCCGAGGAAGGAGCAGACCAGGATGCCGCCGAGTGCGAGGAAGACGCCGATCTCGAACCCCACGCCGACCAGGTGGCTCGCGATCAGGCCAATGGCGTAGATCTGTGCGACCACGTAGGTGAACGAGCACAGGATGGCCGCCACCACCCCCATGAGCCGCGGGCCGTGGCTGCCGTAGCGTGCGCCGAGGAAGTCGGGGATCGTGTACTGCCCGAAGCTGCGCAGGTAAGGCGCCAGCAGCAGCGCCACGAGGCAGTAGCCACCCGTCCAGCCGATGATGAAGGCGAGCCCCGCATAGCCCTGGAGGTACATCGTGCCCGCCAGGCTGATGAACGAGGCGGCCGACATCCAGTCGGCGGCGGTCGCCATGCCGTTGTAGGCCGCCGGCACGCGGCGGCCGGCGACGTAGTACTCGTCTGCATCCGAGGTGCGGCTGAGGACGCCAATGCCGGCGTAGAGCAGCACGGTGGAGAGCAGGAAGATCGCGCCGATCCAGCGGCGCGACATGCCCATGGCCTCCAGCACCGCCAGGCCCGCGATGAAGAGCAGCAGGCCCAGCAGGTACGCGCCGTAGACCCGGTTCAGCTGCCGGGTGAAGGCGCGCGGAGAGGGGTCATCGCGGGAGGACGGGCCGGCCATGGCCGGCGATTCTCAGGCGGCGGCGCGCTCGCCTGCATCCTCATCAACCCTCGACGGGGCGATCCGCGAGACGCCGGTGCACGCAAGTGCACGCAAGTACACCTAGCGGCGCTCGGCCAGGCGCTTCCAGGTGTCGACCACCGTGTCGGGGTTGAGCGAGATCGAGACGATGCCCTCGGCCGCCAGCCAGTCGGCGAAGTCGGCGTGGTCGCTCGGGCCCTGGCCGCAGATGCCGACGTACTT
>JBIQJS010000080.1:0-18490 GCA_044507405.1 Rubrivivax sp.
CGCTGCCGTCACTCTTCACACGGACCTTCACGTTGTAGTCAACGACTCGCTTGACTGCGACCAGCACTTTCATGGCACTTGTTTCCTTGTTGAATGAAGGGGGTCCCCTGGGGGTCGGGCGATATTCTGCTGCAAAACATGCTTCTGCACTGCGGAATCGCCCTGCTGGCGGCACCAGCTTCAAAGAGGCGGGATGTTACAAGCCGCTCGGCGGTGACACATGTCACAAACGCAGCAAATCCCGGACGCGGGGGGTGTGCACGATCGTTCGATTTGCATCGGGGTTTCCCCTGGAATGTTCCACCTAGCAGCACTAAAAACAACGCTACGCATTGACTCTGCGGTGCAGAACGGCGACAGTCGCCCCGCCGCCACCGATGTGTGCCGACGTGGGCCAGTCGGGACCGCTGCAACCAGCAGCCCACCGGTGCCGGTGCAGTCGGAGTTTCTGAGATGCCCACCGCCAGTCGACGGTTTACCCCTTCCTTCCCTATGTCCTTGTACCTCCTCGGGTTGCGTGCCCGGGGCTCAGCCATGCACGCGTTCTCTACACAGGTTTGATCCGTGGAAATCCTTCTTCAACAACTACTCAACGGGCTCACGCTGGGAGGCATCTACAGCCTCGTGGCGCTGGGTCTGACGCTGGTGTACGGCATCCTGCACGTGCCCAACTTCGCGCACGGTGCCTTCTACATGGCCGGCGCCTTCGGGTCCTGGTACCTGATGTCGGCCTTCGGCTTCAGCTACTGGCTGGCGATGATCGGCTCGGCGTGCTTCGTGGCCGTGATCGCGGTGCTGTCGGAGCGGCTGGTGTTCCATCCGTTGCGCAACGCCTCGGGCCTGCACCCCATGATCGCGGCCATCGGCCTGCTGCTCTTCCTCGAGGCCGGCGCGCAGGCCATCTGGGGCGCTGACTTCCACCGCATGCAGTCGCCGTACACCGGCATCGTCGAGATCGGCGGCGTGATCGCGCCGGTGCAGCGCCTGCTCATCATCGGCGCGGCCTTCGCGCTGATGGTGGTGCTGCACCTCTTCCTGACGCGCACCGTGATGGGCTCGACCATCATCGCCATGGCGCAGAACCGCGACGGCGCCTCGCTCGTGGGCATCGACGCGAACAAGGTCGCGATGCTGACCTTCGCCATCTCGGGCGTGCTGGCCGCGGTGGCCGCGACGCTCTACGCGCCCATCAACCTGGTCTTCCCGACCATGGGCAACCTCGTCATCACGAAGGCCTTCGTGATCATCATCCTCGGCGGCATGGGCAGCGTGCCCGGCGCCATCGTGGGGGGCCTGATCATCGGCTTCGCCGAGAGCCTGGGTGGTTTCTACATCTCCAGCGACTACAAGGACATCATCGCGTTCGTGCTGCTCGTCGTGATTCTCTCGTTCCGCCCGCAGGGCCTGTTCGCCAAGGGGGCGCGCTGACATGTTGAAGGTGCTCGATTTCTTCCGCGGCCCCGTGGGTTGGGGCTTGCTGCTCCTGCTGGGCCTTGCGTTCCCGTTCATGTCGGGCAACGACTACCACCTCACGGTGATGTCCAAGGCCTACATCTTCGCCATCGCGACGCTGGGCCTGAACCTGATCACGGGCTACACCGGCCAGTTCAACCTGGCACACAGCGGCTTCATGGCCGTCGGCGCCTACACCGTCGGCATCCTGACCGCCGACTACCAGGTGCCGTTCTGGTGGGCGTTCGCGCTGTCGGGCGTGGTTTCCGCGCTGCTCGGCCTGCCGCTCGGGCTGCTGTCGCTGCGCCTGAAGGGCCACTACTTCTCGATCTTCACGCTCTGCGTGGGCTACATCATGTTCCTCGTGATCGAGAAGTGGGAAAGCCTGACCCACGGCCCGGCCGGCCTCATCGGCATCCCGGCGCCGGGTGCCATCGCGGGCATCACCTTCGACAATCCGCGTGCGCTGTACTACCTGATGTTCTTCTTCCTGGTGGTGGGCGTGTTCGTGATGCACCGCATCGTCAACTCGCTGCTCGGCCGCACCTTCATGGCCATCCGCAACAGCGACGACCTCGCCGAGGCGCTGGGCATCAACCTGATGCGCAACAAGGTGCTGGCCTTCGTGCTGTCGGTGGTCTATGCCGGCTACGCCGGTGGCCTGCTCGCCGGCTTCGTGCGGGTGCTGGGCCCCGACGATGCGGCCGTGCACCACACCTTCAACATGACGATGCAGATGCTGATCGGCGGCATCGGCACGATGCTGGGCCCGCTGCTCGGCTCGATCGCCATGCCATGGCTGGAGCAGAACCTCCAGTTCCTGCAGGACTACCGCTATGTCGTGTTCGGCCCGGTGCTGATCGCGCTGGTGATCTTCCTGCCGCACGGCATCGTCGGCACCTACCTCGGCTGGCGCGCGCGCCGCGCCTCGCGGATGGCGCCGCCCATCGTTGAAACCTTGCCCTCCCACAAGCAGGGAGCCACGCATGCTTGAGATCAAGAACCTCACCAAACGCTTCGGCGGCCTGGCGGCCGTGAATGACGTCAGCACCGTCATCGAGAAGGGCAAGATCAACGCGATCATCGGCCCCAACGGCGCCGGCAAGACCACGTTCTTCAACCTGATCAGCGGCGTGCACAAGCCGACCTCGGGCTCGATCATCTTCGACGGCACCGACGTGACCCAGATGCGCACCGACCAGGTGGCGCAGCTGGGCGTGTCGCGCACCTTCCAGACGACCGCGCTGTTCGACCAGGCCACCGTGCTCGACAACCTGATCGTCGGCCACCGCCTGCGCACGAAGTCGGGCCTCTTCGACGTGCTCATCAACTCCTCGCGACTGCGCGCCGAGGAGCGCCGTTGCCGCGAGAAGGCTCGCGAGGCGCTGAACTTCGTGGGCCTGTCGCACGCGGAGAACCATCTCGCCGGCGACATCTCTCAGGAAGAGCGCAAGCGCGTGGCGTTTGCCCTGGCGATCGCCACCGACCCCAAGCTGGTGCTGCTCGACGAGCCCGCCGGCGGTGTGAACCCCGAGGAGACCTGGGGCCTGGCCGAACTCATCCGCAAGATGGTTCAGAACGGGCTGACGGTCGGCCTCATCGAACACAAGATGAACATGATCATGAGCCTGGCCGACAAGATCATGGTGCTCAACTACGGCGAGAAGATCGCCGAGGGCACCCCGGCCGAAATCCGCAGCAACGAGGCGGTGATCGACGCTTACCTGGGGAGCGAACATGCTGACGCTTGAGAACGTCACGCTCAACTACGGCAGCTTCCGCGCGCTCAACGGCATCAGCCTGCACGCCAAGGAGGGCGAGCTCGTCGTGCTGCTGGGCGCCAACGGCGCGGGCAAGAGCTCGATCTTCCTGACCACCAGCGGCATCCACCGCGCGGCCGGCGGCAGCATCAAGTTCCGCAACCAGGAGCTGGTGGGCATGAAGGCCTCGCAGATCGTGGCCAGCGGCGTGGTGCAGTGCCCCGAGGGCCGCAAGCTGTTCCCGCAGATGTCGGTGCTGAAGAACCTGATGCTCGGCGCCTATGTGCACCGCGGCGACAAGGCCGGCAACCAGCGCCGGCTGGAAGAGGTGCTCGCGCTGTTCCCGATTCTCGACGAGAAGAAGAACGACCCCGCGGGCTCGCTCTCGGGCGGGCAGCAGCAGATGGTGGCCATCGGCCGCGCCATGATGGGCCGCCCCAAGGCGCTGCTGCTCGACGAGCCCTCGCTCGGGCTCGCCCCGCTGGTCGTCAAACAAGTGTTCGAGGTGATTCAAAAGATCAACCGGACAGGCACCACGGTGCTGCTGGCGGAGCAGAACGCTTTCGCCGCATTGAAGATCGCGCACCGCGCGTATGTGATCGAAGGCGGTCGCATCGTGATGGAAGGCGACAGAGACAGTCTGTTGAACAACGAGGCCGTACGAAAGGCCTACATCGGCGCCTGACGCACGACGCCGCGATGTCATCGTTTCCCCCGGGGCGTCCGAGTCGAACCCGCCCGGTGGATCCGGTTCGAACCCATTCAATTCCACACTCAGGAGATCCGCAGTGACTTTGAAGACCAAGCTCCAACGCCTGTCCACCGTGGCAGTGGCCGCCGCCGCGCTGGCCGCCGGCTCCGCATTCGCGCAGGATGTCGTGAAGATCGGCTATTCGGGCCCGCTGTCGGGCGGCGCCGCGCTCTACGGCAAGAACGTGCTCGACGGCATGCAGATGGCCGTCAACGAGATCAACGCCCGTGGCCTCACGGTCGGCGGCAAGAAGTACAAGGTCGAGCTCGTTTCGTTCGACGACAAGTACAACCCCTCGGAAACCGCCATCAACGCGCAGCGTCTGGTCCAGGAGCACAAGGTGCCCGCGATCCTGGTGCCCCACGCCGGCGGCATCTTCGCGCTGCAGACCACCAACGAAGCGCAGAAGTACCTGATCCTCGGCTACACCAGCGTGCCCAAGGCCACGGCCTCCGGCAACAAGCTGAACCTGCGCATCCCGCCGGAGTTCACCTCCTACGTCGACCCGTTCACCAAGTACCAGCAGGCCAAGTTCGGCAAGAAGGCTGGCATCGCCGTGGCCGACCACGACTACGCCAAGGCCTGGACCGCCGCGTTCAAGCCGGTGTGGGAAGCCAACGGCGGCACGATCGTGGCCGACAACCCGATGTCGTACAACCGCGCGACCGACTTCTACACGGGCGTGTCGAAGGTGCTGGCCGCCAAGCCTGACGTGCTCTTCATCGGTGGCGCGTCCGAGCCCACCGGCCTCGTGATCAAGCAGGCCCGCGAGCTCGGCTTCAAGGGTGGCTTCTTCATCATCGACCAGGCCAAGATGGACGAGATCGGCAAGGTCACCGGCGGCTACGGCCCGCTGGAAGGCTCGATCGGCGTGCTGCCGCTGATCGAAGACCAGAACCCCGACGCGAAGGACTTCGTGGCCCGCTTCCAGAAGGCGTTCCCGGGCCGCGTGCCGAGCTCGGAAGTCTCGCTGAACTACACCGCCGTGCACATGACGGCGAAGGCGATGGAACTGGCCGGCACGGTCTCCGACGCCACGGCGATCCGCGCGAAGCTCGACGCTGCTGCGAAGGCGCTGCCGACGGCCAACAACCCCAACGACCTGAGCGGCGTGGATGAAAAGGGCGGCACGCTCTTCAACACCCGCGCTGCCGTGGTCGAAGGCGGCAAGGTCAAGGAAGTCTCGCTGAAGGCCCTGTCCGCCGGCGCTGCAGGCAAGTAAGCTCCGCTTCCGACCCGCAGCCCACGGGCTGCGGGTCGGTCGCGTGAAGGCCGATGCATGGATGTGCATCGGCCTTTTTTCTTGTGCGCGTTGACCCTGCGCGAGGCCATGAAAAAGGGCCGCACGAGGCGGCCCTGATGGTGCTGGCGGCGAAGTCGTTTATTTCGCCGACAGGCCCAGCCGGTCGATCAGGAGCTTGTCCTTGGCGTAGGTCGCGATCGCCCACGACTTGTACTGCTCGCCCGTGCGATACCACATGTCCTGGTTGAGCGTGGCCAGCACCTCCTGGTGCTTGGGATCGTCCATCGCCTTCTTGAACGCGTCGTGCAGCGTCTTCACGACGGCCGGGTCCATGCCCTTGGGGCCGACCAGGCCGTAGGGCGACTGCGAGACGATGCCGTAGCCCAGCTCCTTGGCGGTGGGCACCTGCGGCCAGCGCTTGGTGCGGTTCTCACCGAAGGTCACCAGCAGGCGCATCTGGCCGTTGTCGACGAACTTGTCCCAGCCCGAGGCATCGCTTGCGGCCATCACGTGGCCGCCGAGCAGCGCCTGCATCAGGTCGGCATTGCCCTTGAACGGGATGTGGTTCAGCTGGACCTTCGCGGCGTCGGAGAGCTCTTCGAGCAGCAGGTGCGGGCTGGTGCCGATGCCGGTGGAGCCGTAGTCGATCTTGCCGGGCGACTTGCGTGCAGCCTCGATGTAGTCCTTGAAGGTCTTGTGCGGGGAGTCGGACTTCACCACGAAGCCGAAGGTGTAGCCCGAGACGCCGATGATGAACGTGAAGTCGTTGATCGGGCTCCACTGCACCTTCTGCATGTGCGGGATGCGCAGCATGCCCATGGGGTACTGCGAGATGGTGTAGCCGTCTGGCTTGGCGGTCATCGCCATGGAGCTCGGGCCCAGCGTGCCGCCGGCGCCAGGCTTGTTCTCCACGATGATCTGCTGGCCCAGGTACTTGCTCGCGATTTCGGCCAGCGCTCGGTGGTGGCGGTCGGTGGAGCCGCCGGCCGGCCAGGGCACGATCAGCGTGATGGGCTTGCTTGGAAAGGCCTGCGCATGCACGGCGCCGAAGGGGGCGGCGAGTGCGGCGCCGGCACCGGCGAGCACGAGCGCACGGCGCACGCGTTGCTGGGTTTTGGTCATCCTGCGGTCTCCAGTGAGGTTGTGGAACTTACGTCGGGGCCGCTTGGCGTGCGGCTTCTTGCTCTTGCAATTCGCGCCACTGCACCTTGCCCGATCCGGACTTGGGCAGCGCGGCCACGAATTCCACGATGCGCGGACTCTTGTAGGCCGCCATGTGATCGTGTGACCAGGCGATGATGTCCTGCTCGGACACCTTGCCTGCGTATTCTGGCTTGAGAACGACGAGTGCCTTGACGGTTTCGCCGCGACGTGCGTCACGAACACCGATCACACAGGCTTCGAGGATCGCCGGGTGGTGGTACATCAGCGCCTCGACCTCCGCCGGCCAGACCTTGAAGCCCGACGCGTTGATCATGCGCTTGAGGCGGTCGACCATGAAGAAGTAGCCGTCCTCGTCGGCCTGGGCCAGGTCGCCGGTGCGCAGGAAACGCTTGCCCTCGATCTCGACGAAAGTCTCGGCGGTGGCCTGCGCGTTGTTCCAGTAGCCGCGCATGACCTGCGGGGCGTGCACGACGATCTCGCCGGTTTCGCCCGGGGGGAGTTCGCGCAGGGTCTCGGGGTCGACCACCCGAGCGTCCACGTCGAAGACCGGGATGCCCAGGCACTGGCGCTTCGGGCGCTGCGGCGGGTTGATGTGCGTGGCGGCGAGCGTCTCGCTCATGCCGTAGCCCTCGACGTAGTCCAGGCCCGTGAGCTCCTTGAGCTTGACGCAGATGGCCTCGGGCATGGCCGCGCCACCGCCGCGGATGCCTTGCAGGCTCGACAGGTCGTATTGAGAGAGCTTCGGGTTGGACAGGAAGTCGATCATCATGGTCGAGATGACCTGCCACACCGTCACCCGGTAGCGCTGCATCAGCATGGCAGCGGCCTCGCGATCCCAGCGCGGGAGGATGACGATGGTGGCGCCCACGTACATCGGACCGTTCATGCTGCCCGACATGCCGGTCACGTGGAAGTAGGGCAACACCGAAAGGAAGACGGCGTCCTGCGTGCGGCCGAACCAGTGCACGCCGCCCACGAGCGTGCTCATGGTGCTGCGGTGGGTGTGCATGCAGCCCTTGGGATGGCCGGTGGTGCCCGAGGTGTACGGCATGACGCACAGGTCGTCCGGGCCGGCGGTGAGCGGGCCCGGGCGCAGGTCCTTCGCGAGCACGTCGACCCAGGCGACGCTGCCGGTGTCGTGGAAGGTCTTGCGCGGCTCGGCGACGAAGGGCGGCACCGGCAGGTCGGTCGGGCGCTTGAGGTAGTCGCTGTAGGTGACGACGATGAGGTGCTCGAGGCCACCGGGGCCCGCGAGCGGCTGCATCTGCGCATGCAGGTCCTGCGGCACGAAGGCGGTGGTGGCGCCGGTGTCCTTGACGTAGTGCTTGAGCTCCTCCGTCATGTTCATCGGGTTCACCGGCACGACGACGGCGTTGGCGCGCAGGATGCCGTAGAAGGCGAGCACCCATTGCGGGCTGTTCTGCATGTAGAGCAGCACGCGGTCACCCGCCTTCACGCCGCAGACCTGCTGCAGGTAGCCGGCGATGCGCTCCGCTTCGTCCCTGAACTCGGCGAAGGTCACCACCGAGTCGTAGAAGACGATGAAGGGCTTGTTCGGGAAACGCTGCGCCGAGACCTCGGCGTTGTAGAAGACGTTGGTCTCGGGCAGCGTCAGGTGCTGGGGCAGCCCAGGTGGCCAGTGGGCCAGGTGGCGGTCCGACATGGCGGCGCTCTCGTTCCAGGAATGAAGTTCAGCGCGACGCGTCGATCTCTTGTGCCAGCTTCCAGGCCTGCTCGGCGAGCGGGCGGGCCCGCTTGCCAGAGGCCACGGCGTGCTCGCTGGAGGCGTTGCCTTGCACGGCGCGGTGCGCGATGCCCTGCAGGATGCCGACCAGGCGGAACATGTTGAACACCATGTAGTAGTTCCACTCCTGCGAGGACACCTCGCCCTGCTTGCGGCCGGTGCGATCCATGTAGAGCTTCACGTACTCGGCTTCGCTGGGGATGCCCAGCGACTTGAGGTCGGCACCGGCCATGCCGCGGCCACCTTCGCCGCCCATGCGCCAGGTCATGCAGTGGTAGGCGAAGTCCACCAGCGGGTGGCCGAGGGTGGAAAGCTCCCAGTCGAGCACCGCGAGGATGCGCGGCTCGGTCGGGTGGAAGATGACGTTGTCGAAACGGTAGTCGCCGTGGACGATGCGCGTCTCTTCGAGCGTGGGGATGTACTTGGGCAGCCACTCGATCAGCCGGTCGGCGGCTTCGATCGGCTCGGTCTCGGCGGCCTTGTACTGCTTGGTCCAGCGGGCGACCTGGCGCTCGATGTAGTTGCCGGGCTTGCCGTAGTCGGCAAGGCCGATGGCGTTCGGGTCCACGCTGTGCAGCGCGGCCATCACGCGGTTGAGCTCGCTGTAGTGGGCGACACGTTCCTCGTGGGTCATGCCGGGCAGCAGCGGATCCCAGATGATGCGGCCTTCGACGCAGTCCATGATGTAGAAGGCCGTGCCGATCACCGACGGGTCCTCGCACAGGGCGTAGGCCTTGGCCACGGGCACGTCGGTCTTGGCCAGCGCGCTGATCACCTTGTATTCGCGGTCCACCGCGTGGGCCGAGGGCAGCAGCACGCCTGGTGGCTTGCGGCGCATCACATACTGCTTGCCGCCGGCGGTGAGCTTGAAGGTCGGGTTGGACTGGCCGCCCTTGAATTGCTCGACGGCGAGCGTGCCGCTGAAACCGGCCACATGCTCGCGCATGTAGGCGTCGAGCTTCTGCACGTCGAAGGCGTGCTGCGGGGCGACAGGCTTGGTGCCGGTGAACTGGCTGGTGGTGTCGGTACTCATGTCTGGGTTCGTTTGGCCCGTTCGACCTGAGCTTGCCGAAGGGGCCTCGACAAGCCCAGCCCGCACGGTGCGTCAGGTGATGATGCTGCCCCCATCGACCGGCAGCGCATGCCCGGTGATGTGGCGGGACGCCTCGCTTGCGAGGAACACGATCGGTCCCTTCAAGTCTTCTTCGCCTCCCAGGCGATGCAGCGGTGCGCGGGCGACCACGCTGTCGCTGATCTTCTCGAGCAGGCCGTGGGTCATCTTCGTGGGGAAGAAGCCCGGGCACAGCGCGTTGACATTGATGTTGTACTGGCCCCATTCGGAGGCCAGGGCGCGCGTCATGTTGACCGACGCGGCTTTCGAGGTGTTGTAGGCCACCATGGTGACGCCCGGGCTGTTGCCCTTCAGGCCCGCCACCGAGGCGACGTTGATCACCTTGCCGGCGCGGCGCGGGATCATGGCCCGCCTGCCGACCTCGCGCGTGAGGAAGAAGGGCGCGTTGACGTTCAGGTTCATCACCTTGAACCACGCTTCGTCGGGGTACTCCTCGGCAGGCGCGGCCCAGTTGGCGCCGGCGTTGTTGACGAGGATGTCGATCTGGCTGTACGACGCGAGCGCCTGCTCCACGAGACCGGGGATCTGGTCGAACTTGGCCAGGTCGTTGGCGATGACCTGGGCTTCGATGCCCAGGCCCTTGAGGTGCGCCTGCGCTTCGGCGAGCTCGTCGGCCTTGCGCGCCGTGAGGATGAGCCGCGCGCCGGCCTCGCCCAGCGCCTCGGCGGCCTGGAGGCCCAGGCCGCGCGAGCCGCCGGTGACGAGGGCGACCTTGCCCTCGAGCGAGAAGAGCTGCTTGACGCCCATCAGACCACTTCGAAGAGGCCTGCTGCGCCCTGGCCGCCGCCGATGCACATGGTCACGACCACGTACTTGGCGCCGCGGCGCTTGCCTTCGATCAGCGCATGGCCGGTCAGACGCGAGCCGGTCACGCCGTAGGGGTGGCCCACCGCGATGGCGCCGCCGTTGACGTTCAGGCGGTCGTCGGGGATGCCCAGCTTGTCGCGGCTGTAGATCACCTGGCAGGCGAAGGCTTCGTTGAGCTCCCACAGGCCGATGTCGTCGATCTTGAGGCCGGTCTGCTTGAGCAGCTTGGGGATCGCGAAGACCGGGCCGATGCCCATTTCATCGGGTTCGCAGCCGGCGACCGCGAAGCCGCGGAAGACGCCCATGGGCTTGATGCCGCGCTGCTCGGCGAGCTTGCCGTTCATCAGCAGGCAGGCCGACGAGCCGTCGGAGAACTGGCTCGCGTTGCCGGCGGTCACCACGCCACCCGGCAGGGCGGAGCGGATCTTCTGCACGCCTTCGAGCGTGGTGTCCGGGCGGATGCCTTCGTCCGCGGCGATCGTCACCTCCTTGGTGGTGAGGCGGCCGGTGGCCTTGTCGACCACGCCCATGCGGGTCGTCATGGGCACGATCTCGTCGTTGAACTTGCCGGCGGCCTGCGCGGCGGCGGCGCGCAGCTGGCTGCGCACGCCGTATTCGTCCTGCGATTCCTTCGAGATGTTGTAGCGCTTGGCCACCATCTCGGCGGTCTGCAGCATGCTCCAGTAGATCTCGGGCTTCTTCTCGAGCATCGCCGGGTCGGCGCGCATGTGGCGGTTGGTCTCGTTCTGCACGCACGAGATCGACTCCACGCCGCCGCCGATGGCGACCTGCACGCCGTCGACGATGATCGAGTGCGCTGCCATCGCGATGGCCTGCAGGCCCGAGGAGCAGAAGCGGTTGATGGTGACGCCGGCGGTGGTCACCGGCAGGCCGGCGCGCAGGGCGGCCACGCGGGCGATGTTGCCGCCGGTGGTGCCTTCGGACAGCGAGCCGCCGAGGAACACGTCCTCGACTTCAGCGGGGTCGATGCCGGCGCGCTTGACGGCGTGCTCGATCGAGTGCGCCGCGAGCGTCGCGCCGTAGGTCATGTTGAAGGCACCCTTCCAGCTCTTGGCGAGACCGGTACGGGCAGTGGAGACGATGACGGCTTCGGTCATGATGATTCCTTGTCTTGTGTTCATCGAGGCCCGTTCGTCCTGAGCCTGTCGAATGGATTCGACGGGCTCGGCCCGAACGGAAGCCCTATCAGTTGAAGGTCTTGCCTTCTTCGGCGAGCTTCACCAGCAGCGGGGCGGGTTGCCAGAACTTGGCGTCCGCGCCCGGCTCGGCGGCGATGCGCTTCAGGGCGCGCACGACGTTGGCCAGGCCCACGGTGTCGGCGTACATCATCGGGCCGCCGCGGTGCGCGGGGAAGCCGTAGCCGTTGAGGTAGACCACGTCGATGTCGGAGGCGCGCGCGGCGATGCCTTCCTCGACGATGCGGGCGCCTTCGTTGACCATCGCGTAGATGCAGCGCTCGATGATCTCTTCATCGGTGACCTTGCGCGCCGTCATGCCGCGCTCCTTGCGGAAGTCCTCGATGATCTTGTCGACCGCCGGATCGGGGATCGGGTCGCGCTTGCCCGCCTCATACCGGTACCAGCCGGCGCCGGTCTTCTGGCCGAAGCGGCCGGCCTCGGCCAGGCGGTCGGCCACGATGGGGATGTAGGCCTCGGGGTTGGCTTCCTTGCGGCGCTTGCGGCCGGCGTAGCCGATGTCGAGGCCGGCCAGATCGCCCATGCGGTAGATGCCCATCGCCAGGCCGAACTTCTCGAGCGCCTTGTCGATCTGCTGCGGCGAGGCGCCGGCGTTCAGCACCTCGTTGGCCGCCTGGCCGTAGCGGGCCACGATGCGGTTGCCGATGAAGCCGTCGCACACGCCCGAAACCACGGGCATCTTCTTGATCTTCTTGGCCAGTGCCATGGCCGTGGCGAGCACGTCCTTGGCGGTCTTGTCGCCGCGTACCACTTCCAGCAGGCGCATCACGTTGGCCGGGCTGAAGAAGTGCAGGCCGATCACGTCCTCGGGGCGCTTGGTGAACTGGGCGATCTTGTTGAGGTCGAGCGCCGAGGTGTTGGAGGCCAGGATCGCGCCGGGCTTGCAGACCTCGTCGAGCGTCTTGAAGACCTGCTCCTTGACTTCCATGCTCTCGAACACGGCCTCGATGACGAGGTCGACGTCCTTGAACTGGTCATACGACAGCACGGGGGTGATGAGGCCCATGCGCTCTTCGATCTGCTGCGGCGTGACCTTGCCCTTCTTGGCCGAGTTCTCGTAGTTGGTGCGGATGGTCTTGAGGCCGCGGTCCAGGGCTTCCTGCTTCATCTCGAGCAGCACCACCGGGATGCCGACGTTGATGAAGTTCATGGTGATGCCCACGCCCATGGTGCCGGCGCCGATCACGCCGACCTTCTTGATGTCGCGCAGCTTGATGTCTTCGGCGACGTCGGGGATCTTGGCCGCAGCACGCTCGGCGTTGAAGATGTGGCGCAGGGCGCGCGACTCGGGCGTGAGCATCAGCGCCTGGAAGAGCTCGCGCTCGAACCTGAGGCCTTCGTCGAAGGGCTTGCTGGTCGACGCGGCCACGGCTTCCACGCACTTGAGCGGCGCGGGGAAGTTCTTCGCGGTGGCGCCCACGGTGTTGCGGGCGAACTGCAGGAAGGCTTCGGTGCCCGGTGCCACCGGCTTGACCTTCAGGTCACGGGCGCGCTTGAGCGGCAGCTTCTCGGCCACGGCCTTCTCGGCGAACTTGACGGCCGCGTCGAGCAGGTCGCCTTCGACGACGGCGTCGACCAGCGGGGTGCCTTCGAACTTCTTGGCCGCCACCGGTGCGCCCGAGACGATCATGTTGAGAGCGGCTTCGAGGCCGATCAGGCGCGGCAGGCGCTGCGTGCCGCCGGCGCCGGGCAGCAGGCCGAGCTTGACTTCAGGCAGGCCGAGGTTGGCGTCGGCCTTGGCGACGCGGAAGTGCGCGCCCATCGCGAGCTCCAGACCGCCCCCGAGCGCCATGCCGCCGATCGCGGCCACCACTGGCTTTGGCGAGTTCTCCAGGGCCTTGATCACGTCGGGCAGGTTGGGCGACTTGCCGGCGTTGGCCGTGCCGAACTCCTTGACGTCGGCGCCGCCCGAGAAGGCACGGTCGCTGCCGATCAGCACCACGGCGCTCACCTTGGGATCGGCCAGCGCGCGGTCCAGGCCGTCGATGATGCCGGTGCGCAGCGCATACCCCAGGCCGTTGACCGGCGGATTGTTCAGCGTGACCACGGCCACCGAGCCGCGAACGTCGTACTGGGTGGAGGTCGGTTGATTGCTCATGTGGGAAAGCTCCTGAAAGGGCACGGGAGGGGACAGCGACGCGCGAGCCGGACAGCGTATGCTGGGGCTGGCAGAAACTTGAAATATTGTTCCACGATGCAGAACAATATTTTGCAAAGGCGACCATCCTAGCCGCCGAGGACCGGCTTGTAAACAAGGCTGAACCCCGACGCTAAAGCCGCATTTCGCCGCAGATTGTCACCATCGGGACAGGCGTTTTAGGCGTTGCGCCCACTGTCGTCGGTAGAAGTTCCAATTTATACTGCGCCGTTTTGCGGTGCAGAATCTGCATCCATTCCCAGCCCCCATCGATCCGCCTTCGAAGCAGGAGACACCATGGACCTCGAATACACCCCAGAAGAACAGAAATTCCGCGAGGAGGTGCGCAGCTTCATCGCTGCCAACCTGCCGGAAGACATCCGCGCCCGCGGCCAGTCCGGTGAACGCCACCACGCCGAAGACATCACCAAGTGGCAGAACATCCTCTACAAGAAGGGCTGGGGCGGTTCGAGCTGGCCGGTGGAGTTCGGCGGCACCGGCTGGAACGCCGTGCAGAAGCACATCTTCGACGAGGAGTGCGCCGAGGCCGGCACGCCGATGCAGCTGGCCTTCAGCATCAAGATGGTCGCGCCGGTGATCATGCGCTTCGGCAACGCCGCGCAGAAGGCCTACTACCTGCCGCGCATCCTGTCGGGTGAAGACTGGTGGTGCCAGGGCTACTCGGAGCCGGGCGCCGGCTCCGACCTCGCCTCGCTCAAGACGCGCGCCGTGCGCGGCACCGACGAGAAGGGCGAGCACTACATCGTCAATGGCCAGAAGACCTGGAACACCCTCGGCCAGTACGCCGACTGGATCTTCTGCCTGGTGCGCACCAGCACCGAAGGCCGCAAGCAGGAAGGCATCAGCTTCCTGCTGATCGACATGAAGACCCCGGGCATCACCGTCAAGCCGATCATCATGCTCGACGGCGGCCATGAGGTGAACGAAGTCTGGTTCGACAACGTGCGCGTGCCGGTCGAGAACCGCATCGGCGAAGAGAACAAGGGCTGGACCTACGCCAAGTTCCTGCTCGGCCACGAGCGCACCGGCATCGCCGGCGTCGGCCGCTCCAAGGTCGCGATCAAGCGGCTGAAGGCCCTGGCCCGCAAGGTGCCGGGCGACAACGGCAAGCCGCTCATCGAGGACGTCCGCTTCCGCGACCGCCTGGCGCAGGTCGAGATGGAGTTGATGGCGCTCGAGATCACCAACCTCAAGGTGGTGTCGCAGGAGGGCAAGGCCCACGCGCCCGGCCCCGAGGCCTCGATGCTCAAGATCAAGGGCTCGGAGATCCAGCAGATGCTGACCGAGCTCTCCATGATGGCGCTCGGCCCCTACGGCGTGCCCTGGCTGCGCGAGCAACAGGACCTCTCGGGCAACCCGCAGCCGCTGACCGAATTCTTCGCCGCGCGCGAGACGCACATCTCGGGTGCCTACTACAACACCCGCAAGACGACGATCTATGGCGGCTCCAGCGAAGTCCAGAAGAACATCATCAGCCAGATGATCCTGGGCCTGTAAATCGAATGAGCACCTCTCCCGTTCGCCCGGGGCTCGTCGACGGACCCGCGCCATGCGCGGGGTTCGACAGGCTCAGCCCGAACGGAGCTTGACCGAACACATTAAGGAACCACCATGGACTTCAACCTCAGCGAAGAACAAACCGCGATCCAGGACAGCCTCAAGCGCTACCTCGCCAAGGACTACGGCTTCGAGCAGCGCCGCGCGCTGACCAAGAGCGAGCTGGGCCACAGCGCCGACGCCTGGAAGACCTATGCCGAGCTGGGCCTGCTGGCGCTGCCGTTCTCCGAGGACGTGGGCGGCCTGGGCGGCAATGCCATCGACGTGATGCTCGTGGCCGAGACGCTGGGCACCGCGCTCGCCCTCGAGCCCTACATCCCGACCGTCGTCATCTCGGGCAGCCTGCTGGCCGACATCGGCAGCCCCGCGCAGAAGGACACGCTGCTGTCCGGCATCACGCAAGGCGAACTGCTGGTCTCGCTTGCTCACCAGGAGCCGGGCGCGCGCTACAACACGCACCACGTCGCCACCACCGCCAAGAAGGACGGCGACGGCTGGGCGCTCTCGGGCCACAAGGCCGTGGTGCTGGGCGCGCCTTCGGCGAACAAGCTGCTGGTCTCGGCGCGCACCTCCGGCTCGGCCTTCGACGCCAACGGCATCTCGCTCTTCGTCGTCGACGCCAAGGCCGCCGGCGTGACCGTGCGCCCCTACGGCACGCAGGACGGCCAGCGCGCCGCTGACGTGATCCTGAAGGAGGTGAAGGTCGGCGCCGATGCACTGGTGGGTCAGGTCAACCAGGCCCTGCCCGCCATCGAGCACGCGCTCGACCGTGGCATCGCCGCGCTGTGCGCCGAAGCCGTGGGCGCGATGGACACGCTCAATGCGCAGACGCTCGACTACCTCAAGAACCGCAAGCAGTTCGACCAGCCCATCGGCAAGTTCCAGGTGCTGCAGCACCGCATGGCCGACATGGCGATGGCCGCCGAGTACGGCCGCGCGATGGCGCTGCTGGCCGCGGTGAAGGTGGACTCGAAGGACGCGGCCGAGCGCCGTCGCCACGTGTCGGCCGCCAAGGCCTACATCGGCCAGTCGGCCCGCACGGTGGGCCAGGGCTCGGTGCAGATGCACGGCGGCATGGGCGTGACCGACGAGCTGATGGCCTCGCACTTCTTCAAGCGCCTGACCGTCATCAACCAGACGCTGGGCGACGTCGACCACCACCTCGGCAAGTTCAGCGACACCCTGCTGGCGGCCTGACGCACACCCACCCGCCACGACCAGGGCCCGCATGCGCGACGCTGCGGGCCCTTCTCACTCTCACCCCCACGCACCCATGTCCGCCGACCTCATCCTCAACCGCCGCGACCTCGACTTCCAGATCTTCGAGGTCAACGATGCCGTGGCGCTCACCGAGCGCCCCCGCCACGCCGACCACAGCCGCGAGACCTTCGTCGCCGCGCTCGACGCCGCCATGGCGATCGCCGCCGACAAGTTCCTGCCGCACAACCGCGCGAGCGACGAGGAGGAGCCCACCTTCGACGGCAAGACCGTCACCGTGATCCCGCAGGTCAAGGAGGCGCTGCAGGCGTTCTGCGAGGCCGGCTTCATCGCGCCGACGCAGGACTACGAGCTCGGCGGCATGCAGCTGCCCGTGCTCATGGGCCAGGCCTTCTCGGCAATCTTCAAGAGCGCCAACGCCGCGACCAATTCGTACGTCGGCCTCACGATGTCGAACGCCAACGTGATCAACAAGTTCGGCACCGAGGCGCAGAAGCAGCGCTACCTGCCGCACATGCTCTCGGGCCGCTTCTTCGGCACCATGTGCCTGACCGAGCCGCAGGCCGGCTCCAGCCTCTCCGACATCACCACCACCGCGGTGCCGCAGCCCGACGGCAGCTACCGCCTCACCGGCAACAAGATCTTCATCTCGGGCGGCGACCACGAGCTGTCGGAAAACATCGTCCACCTCGTGCTGGCGCGCACGCCGGGCGCGCCGGCGGGCGTGAAGGGCATCTCGCTCTTCATCGTGCCCAAGTGGCGCGTCAACGACGACGGCACGCTCGGCGCGCGCAACGACGTCGCGCTCGCCGGCCTGATCCACAAGATGGGCTGGCGCGGCACCACCTCCACCATGCTGTCCTTCGGCGAGAAGGGCGAGTGCTGGGGCGAGCTCATCGGCGAGCTGCACCAGGGCCTGGCCGCGATGTTCCACATGATGAACGAGGCGCGCATCGGCGTCGGCATGGGCGCGGTGATGCTCGGCTACCGCGGCTACCTCGCCTCGCTGCAGTACGCACGCGAGCGCCCGCAGGGCCGCCGCGCCGGCAGCAAGAACCCGGCCGAGCCGCAGGTCAAGCTGATCGAACACGCCGACATCCGCCGCATGCTGATCGCGCAGAAGGCGTATGTCGAAGGCGGCCTGGCGCTCGGCCTCTATGCCGCGCGGCTCGTGGACGAGCAGAAGACCGGCGACGACGAGACGAAGCGCAACGAGTCGGGCCTGCTGCTGGAGCTGCTCACGCCCATCGTCAAGAGCTGGCCGTCGCAGTGGTGCCTGGAGGCCAACAGCCTGGCCATTCAGATCCACGGCGGCTACGGCTACACGCGCGAGTACCCGGTCGAGCAGTTCTATCGCGACAACCGGCTCAACATGATCCACGAGGGCACGCACGCCATCCAGTCGATCGACCTGCTGGGCCGCAAGGTGGTGATGCAGGGCGGCGCGGCGCTCGAGCTGCTGGGCCGCGAGGTGGCCGCCACCGTCAAGGAAGCCTCGGCCTGGGAGACGCTGAGCGCCAATGCCGACGCGCTCACCATCGCGTGGTCCAACGTCGTGCAGACGGTCAAGGCGCTGGCCCCGCTGCTCAAGGAGAACGGCGAGCTTGCGCTGGCCAACTCCATCGTCTTCCTCGAAGCCTTCGGCCACACCGTGGTCGCGTGGCAATGGCTGCGCCAGGCCGTGGCCGCCACGAAGGCGCTGCCCGGCGCGCAGGGCGACGACATCGCCTTCTACCGCGGCAAGCTGCACACCTGCGACTGGTTCTTCCAGTGGGAACTGCCGCGCTGCCAGCCGCAGCACGAGCTGCTGCGCAGCCTCAACGACAACACCCTCAAGATGCAGGATGCGTGGTTCTGACATGGCCGATACGACGACGCAAGACGACGACGCACCGGCCGGCTTCATCCCGCTCGTGCCGGGCGGCACCTGGCTCACGCATGCCGGCCCGCTGTACCAGAAGGACGCGCCCAACGGCGGCGTGGTGATCGGCCTGCGCCTCGCACAGAAGCACACCAACATGCGCGGCATCGCGCACGGCGGCATGCTGGTCACGCTCGCCGACAGCGCGCTCGGCCGCAACATGCACCTCACGCGCAAGCCCTCGGCGCCCATGGTGTCGGTCAACCTCTCGACCGATTTCCTCGGTGCGGCCAAGGTCGGCGACTGGCTGGAGGCGCACGTGCAGATCCGCAAGCACGGCGCGCGCCTCTCCTTCGCCGAATGCGAGCTGCGCGTGGGCGAGAAGGTGGTCGTGCGCTGCAGCGGCGTCTTCGCCGTGGTGGAGCC
>JBIQJS010000201.1:0-2672 GCA_044507405.1 Rubrivivax sp.
CCTTGCCCAGCGAGGACACCACACCGCCGGTGACAAAGACGAACTTGGTCATTGCTGTGGCACTTGCGGGCTGCAAATGCGCTGGTGGTAAAGCGCGATTATAGGCGTGGCCCCGGGGGGCATCCCTGTGCGAAAGGGGGTCAACACCGGGGGCTCACGCCTCGGCGGTGACCCTGGCGTCGGCCAGCACCTCGAGCCAGCGCAGCACCTCGGCCGAGGTCTCGTCGGGCCGTTCGAACGGAAAGAGGTGCGTGCCTTCGATCCACGACACGCGCCCCTGCGCCAGGCGCTGCGTGGCGTGCATGCCGACCTGCTTCACCTCGGCCGACTGCGTGCCGCCGACGAACGCCAGCGGGTGCTGCAGCGGATGGCGCCGCAGGAAGCCGGGGATGTCGTGCGCGAGCGTGTTGTAGATGGCGGTTTCCACGTCGCGGCGGAAGGCGAGCGTCACGCCGCTCGGCATGGGCGGCCGGGCCTCCTCGATGCCGCAGGCGATGTAGTCCTCCAGCACGCGCGGGTCCCAGCGGGCGAAGACCGCCTTCTGGGCAAAGTGCTGGTGGGCGTCCTCGCGGCTCGGCCAGTGGTCGCGGCGACGGCGCGAGATGTTGCCGGGCGAGAACTGCATGCCCAGGCCCGTGACCTTGGCGAACTGGATGGTCGGCGTGAGCAGCCCGCCGATCACCGGCGAATCCAGCATGACCACCCCGCGCGCGAGGTCGGGGCGCCTGGCCGCCGCCAGCAGGCTCAGGAAGCCGCCGAGCGAATGGCCCACGAAATACACCGGCTCCGTGGCGTGCGCTTCGGTGAAATGCACGAGTTGCTCGCGCAGGCGCGGCCAGTGGTTGGTCACGGGGTACTTGGCGTCGTGCCCGTACTTGTCGATCGCGAGCACGGTGTGGCCTGCCTTGCGCCAGGCCTCGAAGAGCACACGGTAGGTGCCCGCCGGAAAGCTGTTCGCATGCGAGAAGACGATGGTGCCGCGCGACTTCTTCGGCATCGTCAGATCGCCCGTTCGCCCGCGTTGGTGATCTTGCGCATCGGCTCGTAGCGCGCCGAGCGCACGCACAGCGGATAGGCCGTGGTGCCGCCGCTTTCCCAGTGCGGATCCTCGATCGAATGAAACACCTGGCGCAGTTTCTGCCCCCAGGTGTTGCGGATCATGTGGAAGTAGGGGTTGTGCTCGTCGATGCACACCATCTGGTCGCTCTGCAGGCGGTCTGCGCGGTAGACCAGCAGGTCCAGCGGCAGCCCCACCGACAGGTTGGACTTGAGCGTCGAGTCCATGGACACCAGCGCGCATTTGGCCGCCTCGTCCAGCGGCGTGTGCGGCGTGATCATGCGGTCGAGCACCGGCTTGCCGTACTTCGACTCGCCGACCTGGAAGAAGCAGGTCTCGCGCGTGGCCTCGATGAAGTTGCCGGCCGAGTAGACGAGAAAGAGCCGCATGGGCTCGCCGGCGATCTGCCCGCCGAAGATCATCGAGGCGTTGAAGTCGATGCCCGCCGCGCGCAGCGACGGGCCGTCCTGGTCGTACACGCGGCGCACGGCGCTGCCGAGCACGCGCACGGCGTCGAACATGCTCGTCGCGTTCCAGATGGTGAGCGGCGGCGCGTCGGGGCCGTTGTCGAGCTTTTCCACCTGCAGGATCTCGCGCACCGACTGCGAGATCGAGAGGTTGCCGGCCGACAGCAGCACCATGAAGCGGTCGCCCGGCTTCTCGTAGACCATCATCTTGCGGAAGGTGCTGATCGCATCCAGCCCCGCGTTCGTGCGCGAATCGGAGAGGAAGACGAGGCCGGCATCGAGCTTGATGCCCACGCAATACGTCATGTCTTGCTGCTTTCCTGGAGGGATTTGAGGCGGTAGAGCGCGTCCAGCGCTTGCTTCGGCGAGAGCATATCGGGATTGATCGCGTCGAGCGCCTTGTCCACGGCGGAAGCCTCGGCTTCGACGGGCCCGGTGGGCGGCGCGGCGAAGAGGTCGATCTGCGCATCGCTCGCCCTCTGCTGTGTCTCCAGCGCCTCCAGCGCTGCGCGCGCCTGCCGCACCAGGGTCGCGGGCATGCCGGCCAGCCGTGCGACCTGCACGCCGTAGCTCCGGCTGGCGGGGCCGGGCTGGATGTCGTGCAGGAAGACGATGTCGTCGCCGCTCTCGGCCGCCGACACGTGCACGTTGAGCGCGCGCTCGTGCTTCTTCGGGAATTCCGTCAGCTCGAAGTAGTGCGTGGCAAAGAGCGTGAAGGCGCGGTTGCGCTCGTGCAGGTGGCTCGCGATGGCGCCAGCGAGCGCGAGGCCGTCGAAGGTGCTGGTGCCGCGGCCGATCTCGTCCATGAGCACGAGCGATTGCTCGGTCGCGCTGTGCAGGATGGCCGCGGCCTCGGTCATCTCGAGCATGAAGGTCGATTGCGCATTGGCCAGGTCGTCGGCCGCGCCGATGCGGGTGTGGATGGCGTCGATGGGCCCAAGGCGGCAGGCCGTGGCGGGCACATAGGAGCCGATCGCCGCGAGGAGCGCGATCAGCGCCACCTGGCGCATGAAGGTGCTCTTGCCGCCCATGTTGGGGCCGGTGATGACGAGCATCTTGCGGTTGGCATCGAGCCGGCAGTCGTTGGCCATGAAGCTGCCGCCGCCCGTTTCCAGCAGGCGTGCTTCGACCACCGGGTGGCGGCCGGC
>JBIQJS010000202.1:0-2656 GCA_044507405.1 Rubrivivax sp.
GTGATGCGCTCCTGCAGGCGGCCCATTTCCTCGGCCAGCGTCGGCTGGTAGCCCACGGCGGACGGCATGCGGCCCAGCAGTGCCGACACTTCGGTACCGGCCAGCGTGTAGCGGTAGATGTTGTCGACGAAGAAGAGCACGTCACGGCCTTCGTCGCGGAACGACTCGGCAATGGTCAGGCCGGTCAGGGCCACGCGCAGGCGGTTGCCCGGGGGCTCGTTCATCTGGCCGTACACCATCGACACCTTGGACTCGGCCAGGTTGTCGAGCTTCACGACGCCCGACTCGGCCATCTCGTGATAGAAGTCGTTGCCTTCGCGGGTGCGCTCACCGACGCCGGCGAACACCGACAGACCCGAGTGCGCCTTGGCGATGTTGTTGATGAGCTCCATCATGTTCACGGTCTTGCCCACGCCGGCGCCGCCGAACAGGCCCACCTTGCCGCCCTTGGCGAACGGGCAGATCAGGTCGATCACCTTGATGCCGGTTTCGAGCAGTTCCTGCGACGGCGACAGCTCGTCGTAGGCAGGCGCCTTGCGGTGGATGGACGCCGACAGGGCGTCGCTCACGGGGCCACGTTCGTCGATGGGATTGCCCAGCACGTCCATGATGCGGCCGAGGGTGGCGGGGCCGACCGGCACCGTGATCGGCGCGCCGGTGTTCTTCACGATGGTGCCGCGGCGCAGGCCGTCCGACGAGCCGAGCGCGATGGTGCGCACGACGCCGTCGCCCAGCTGCTGCTGCACTTCCAGCGTCAGCGCCGAGCCTTCCATCTTCAGGGCGTCGTACACGCGGGGCATCTGGTCACGCGGGAATTCCACGTCGACCACGGCGCCGATGCACTGGACGATCTTGCCCTCAGTCTGAGTGTTTGCCATTTTCTGTTCCTCGATTTCCTAAATTCGTTGCGGTCTGGCGGAGTGGGTCGTCGGTCTGCGGGTTGATCAACCCACCGCGGCCGCGCCGCTGACGATCTCGGACAGTTCCTTGGTGATGCCGGCCTGGCGGGTCTTGTTGTAGACCAGCTTGAGCTCGGCGATCAGGTTGCCGGCGTTCTCGGTTGCCGCTTTCATCGCGACCATGCGCGCCGACTGCTCGGACGCCATGTTCTCGGCCACGGCCTGGTAGATCAGCGCCTCGACGTAGCGCACCAGCAGCTCGTCGATGACGGCCACCGGGTCCGGCTCGTAGAGGTAGTCCCAGTCGTAGGCCTTCTTCTCGCTGGCCGACTGCGTCAGGCGGTCAGCCGGCAGCGGCAACAGCTGCTCGACCACCGGCTCCTGCTTCATCGTGTTGATGAAGCGGGTGTAGCAGAGGTACACGCCATCGAGCTTGCCTTCGGCGTACTGGTCGAGCAGCACCTTCACCGGGCCGATCAGCTTCTCGAGATGCGGGGTGTCGCCGAGCTGCGTGACCTGCGAGACGACCTTCGCGCCGATGCGCGTGAGGAAGCCCAGGCCCTTGTTGCCCACGGCGATGGCCTGCGTCTTCACGCCGGCGGCCTCGAGCTCGCGCAGCTTGTTGGTGGCGGCGCGCAACACGTTCGTGTTGAGGCCCCCGCACAGGCCCTTGTCGGTCGTCACCACGATCATGCCGGCCTGGCCCGTGCCCGAGTGCTTCACCACGAACGGGTGCTTGTACTCGGGGTTGGCGTCGCCCAGGTGGGCGGCGATGTTGCGGATCTTGTCGGCGTAGGGGCGGGCCGCGCGCATCCGGTCCTGCGCCTTGCGCATCTTGGACGCGGAGACCATTTCCATGGCCTTGGTGATCTTCTTCGTGTTCTCGAAGCTCTTGATCTTGCCGCGTATTTCCTTGCCTGCTGCCATGACGGGCTCCTCTCGATGGCGTTAGGCGAAGGACTTCTTGAAGGCAGCGATCGCGGCTTGCAGTTCTGCTTCAGAGTCCTTGTCGAGCGCCTTGGTGTCTTCCAGCTTCTGGAGCAGGGCGGCGTGACTGGTCTTGAGGAACTGGTGCAGGCCGTGTTCGAAGGCCAGCACCTTCTTGACGTCGATGTCGTCCAGGAAGCCCTTGTTGACCGCGAACAGCGTCGCGCCCATCAGGCTGATCGGCAGCGGCGAGTACTGGGCCTGCTTCAGCAGTTCGGTCACGCGGGCACCGCGGTCAAGCTGCTTGCGAGTGGCTTCGTCCAGGTCGGAGGCGAACTGCGCGAACGCGGCCAGCTCACGGTACTGCGCGAGGTCGGTACGGATACCGCCGGACAGGCCCTTGATCAGCTTGGTCTGGGCGGCACCACCGACACGCGACACCGAGATACCGGCGTTGATGGCGGGGCGGATGCCGGCGTTGAAGAGCGCGGTTTCCAGGAAGATCTGGCCGTCGGTGATCGAGATCACGTTGGTCGGCACGAAGGCGGACACGTCACCGGCCTGCGTCTCGATGATGGGCAGCGCGGTCAGCGAACCGGTCTTGCCCTTGACTTCACCCTTGGTGAAGGCTTCGACGTAGTCGGCGTTCACGCGCGCGGCACGCTCCAGCAGGCGGCTGTGGAGATAGAACACGTCGCCGGGGAAGGCTTCGCGGCCCGGCGGGCGGCGCAGCAGCAGCGAGACCTGGCGGTAGGCGACGGCCTGCTTGGACAGGTCGTCGTAGACGATCAGCGCGTCCTGACCGCGGTCGCGGAAGTACTCGCCCATCG
>JBIQJS010000081.1:0-17944 GCA_044507405.1 Rubrivivax sp.
AGTCGGCGAAGTCGGCGTGGTCGCTCGGGCCCTGGCCGCAGATGCCGACGTACTTCCCGACCGCGCGACAGGCGGTGATCGCCCGCGAGATCAGCGCCTTCACGGCCGGATCGCGCTCGTCGAAGTCCTGCGCGAGGATCTCCATGCCGGAGTCGCGGTCCAGGCCCAGCGTGAGCTGCGTCAGGTCGTTCGAGCCGATGGACATGCCGTCGAAGTACTCGAGGAACTGCTCGGCGAGCACGGCGTTGCTCGGGATCTCGCACATCATGATGATGCGCAGGCCTTCCTGACCCCGCTTCAGACCTTTCTCGGCCAGCATCTCGGTCACGCGCCTGGCCTGGCCGAGCGTGCGCACGAAGGGCACCATGATCTCGACGTTGGTGAGCCCCATGTCGTTGCGCACGCGCTTGAGCGCCTCGCATTCCATCGAGAAGGCGTCGCCGAATCCGTCGCTCACGTAGCGCGAGGCGCCGCGGAAGCCGAGCATCGGGTTCTCTTCCTCGGGCTCGTAGCGCCCGCCGCCGATGAGCTTGCGGTACTCGTTGGACTTGAAGTCCGACAGCCGCACGATCACAGGCTTGGGCCAGAAGGCCGCCGCGATGGTCGCCACGCCCTCGGCAAGCTTGTCGACGTAGAAGGCGCGCGGCGATGCGTGGCCGCGGGCCACCGACTCCACCGCCTTCTTGAGGTCGATGTCGATGTTGGGGTAGTCGAGGATCGCCTTCGGGTGCACGCCGATGTTGTTGTTGATGATGAACTCGAGCCGCGCGAGGCCGACGCCGCTGTTGGGCATCTGCGCGAAGTCGAAGGCAAGCTGCGGGTTGCCCACGTTCATCATGATCTTGATCGGGCAGTACGGCAGCTCGCCGCGGTCCACCTCGGTGATCTCGGTCTCGAGCAGGCCGTCGTAGATGTAGCCGGTGTCGCCCTCGGAGCAGGCCACCGTGACGAGCGCGCCGTCCTTCAGCGTGTCGGTCGCATCGCCGCAGCCGACCACCGCCGGAATGCCGAGCTCGCGCGCGATGATGGCCGCGTGGCAGGTGCGGCCGCCACGGTTGGTGACGATCGCACTCGCACGCTTCATCACCGGCTCCCAGTTGGGGTCGGTCATGTCGGTGACGAGCACGTCACCCGCCTGCACGCTGTCCATCTCGGCGAGGCTGTGCACCACGCGCACGGGGCCGGTGCCGATCTTCTGGCCGATGGCGCGGCCTTCGGCCAGCACGGTGCCGGTGCTCTTGAGCTTGTAGCGCTGCTCGGCCTTGCCTTCCTGCTGGCTCTTCACCGTCTCCGGGCGGGCCTGCAGGATGTAGAGCTTGCCGTCCACGCCGTCCTTGCCCCACTCGATGTCCATGGGGCGGCCGTAGTGCTGCTCGATGACGAGGGCGTACTTCGCGAGCTCGGTCACGTCGGCATCGTTGAGCGAATAGCGGTTGCGCTGCTCGGTGGCGGTGTCCACCGTCTTGACGAGCTTGCCCGATGCCTTCTTCTCCTCGGGCGTCGCGAACTCCATCTTGATGAGCTTGGAGCCGAGGTTGCGGCGGATGATGGCGAGCTTGCCGTTCTTGAGCGCGGGCTTGTGCACATAGAACTCGTCGGGGTTCACGGCGCCCTGCACCACCGTTTCTCCGAGGCCGTAGCTCGACGTGATGAAGACCACGTCCTTGAACCCGCTCTCGGTGTCGATGGTGAACATGACGCCGGCCGCGCCCAGGTCGGAGCGCACCATGCGCTGCACGCCGGCGGAGAGCGCGACGTCGGTGTGGGCGTAGCCCTTGTGCACGCGGTAGCTGATTGCGCGGTCGTTGTAGAGGCTTGCGAACACCTCCTTCATCTTGTGCAGCACGTCGTCGACGCCGACCACGTTGAGGAAGGTCTCCTGCTGGCCGGCGAAGCTCGCGTCGGGCAGGTCTTCGGCCGTCGCCGAGGAGCGCACGGCGAACGAGGCCTCGGGATTGCCTTCGGTGAGCTTGGCGAACTCGGCCTTGATGGCGGCTTCGAGTTCGGGCGGGAACGGCGTCTCTTCCACCCAGCGGCGGATTTCGGCGCCTGCTTCGGCCAGTTGCCGGACGTCCTCGGTGTTGAGGGCCGCGAGCCGCTTGTTGATGCGCTCGGCAAGGCCGCCGTGCGCCAGGAACTGGCGGAACGCGTGGGCCGTGGTCGCAAAGCCGCCCGGCACCCGCACGCCGGAGGCGGCCAGCTGGCTGATCATCTCGCCGAGGGAGGCGTTCTTGCCGCCGACCGACTCGACGTCGGTCATCCTCAGGTGTTCAAACGGGACGACCAGGGCGGTCGCCAGGTTGGGGTGGGACATGGGAAAGCTCCGTGATGTTGATGAACCGGGGCTTCCCAGGGCCGCGAGCGCAGGGGCTCCAGCGGCGAAGCGACTCGCTGCAGATCGAGTTGTGGTGTGGGTGCATGCGGTGGCATGAATGCTCTGGGAAGAGTTGAAAAGATTCTAGGGCCTGTCTTCCTTCCCGCCGGCGACCGGGCGTCGCCATTGCCTATGATCGACCCCTCGATTCACGGGCCGCTTTTCACATGCCGAACCGCACTGTGTACTTTGTCTCCGATGGCACCGGCATCACGGCCGAGACCTTCGGCAACTCCATCCTGGCCCAGTTCCCCGGCAAGCCGAGGCACGTGCGCCGGCCCTTCATCGACACGCTGGAGAAGGCGCACCAGGTCGTGCGCGAGATCAACCAGACGGCCGAACTGGAAGGCCTGCGGCCGGTGGTCTTCCTGACCCTGGTCGATCCGGCCATGCTCGCCGTGCTCAAGCACAGCAAGGGCATGGTGCTGGACATGTTCAACACCTTCATCGAACCGTTGGAAGCCGAGTTCGGCGTCAAGTCCAACCACCGCATCGGCCGCTTCACCGACATCTCCAAGAGCCAGGAGTACACCGACCGCATCGAGGCGATCAACTTCTCGCTTGCGCACGACGACGGCCAGTCCGCCAAGAACCTGGAGCAGGCCGACGTGATCCTGGTCGGCGTGAGCCGCAGCGGCAAGACGCCGACCTCGCTCTACCTCGCCATGCAGCACGGCATCAAGGCGGCCAACTATCCGCTGATCCCGGAGGACTTCGAGCGCAACGAGCTGCCGAAGAGCCTTTCGCCGCACAAGGCCAAGTGCTTCGGCCTCACGATCGCCCCGGAGCGCCTGGCCGAGATTCGCCACGAGCGCCGTCCCAACAGCAGCTACTCCAGCATCGAGAACTGCCGCCGCGAGGTGGCTCATGCCGAGGCGATGATGCGCCGCGAGGGGATCTCGTGGCTCTCGTCCACGCACAAGTCGATCGAGGAAATCGCGACCACCATCCTGCGCGACATCCGCCCGGATCGGCTGATGTATTGAGCGGCGCTACTGCCGCTGACGGTTCGACTCGTAGAGGCACACGGCTGCGGCCGCCCCGACGTTCAACGACTCCTCGCCGCCCGGCTGCGGGATGCGCAGCGTCTGCGTGCAGCGTGCAGCGAGCGTCGCCGACACGCCCTGCCCTTCGTGCCCCAGCACCCAGGCACACGGAAAGGGCAGGTCGACTTCATGCAAGGCGTGGTCGGCATGCGAACTCGTGCCGAGCAGCGGCACGCGCAGCGTCCCGAGATCGGCCTCGCTGGCCTGCTCCACGAGGTGCAGGCCGAAATGCGCGCCCATGCCCGCGCGCAGCACCTTGGGCGACCAGAGCGCTGCCGTCCCCTTGAGGGCGATGCACTGCGTGAAGCCGAACGCCGAGGCGGTGCGCAGGATGGTGCCGACGTTGCCGGCATCCTGCAGCCGATCGAGAACCACGGTCGGGTCGTGCGGGCGGACGCTGCCGGCGCCCGTCCAGTCGAGCACGAAGCCGATGGGGGCCGGCGATTCGAGCGCGCTCAGCGCCTGCATGAGCGCCACGGGCACGATGGCCACGTCGTGGGCGGCAGCGGCGAGTGCGCGCAGCGTCGGTCGTTCCCACCCCGCTTCGCTCACGATGGCCTGTACCGGCCGGCCGCCGCGTCGGAGGAAGGCATCGCACAGGTGGTCGCCTTCGATCCAGAGCTGCCCGAGCTTGCGGTAGGCGGCCGGGTCGGCGGCGAGCCGGCGCACGCGCACGAGCAGCGGGTTGTCGCGCGAGGTGATCGCGCGGGGATCCGCCATTTCAGCGCCCTTCCAGCGCCTCGCGCACCGGCGCGAAGGAACGTCGGTGGTGCGCGCACGCGCCGTGCGTCTTGAGGGCGGCGAGGTGCTCGGGCGTTGCATAGCCCTTGTGACCATCGAAGCCGTATTGCGGATGGGCCTCGTGCAGCGTCATGCACAGCCGGTCGCGGTGCACCTTGGCCAGGATGGAGGCGGCCGAGATCGCCTTGACCTTGGCATCGCCCTGCACGATCGCCTCTGCCGCGACCTTGAGCACCGGCAGGCGGTTGCCGTCGACGAGGACCTTGCCCGGCTTGAGCCGCAAGCCCTCGACCGCCCGGCGCATCGCCAGCATGGTCGCGTGCAGGATGTTGAGCTGGTCGATCTCTTCCACCGTGGCCTCGGCCACCGAGCAGCACAGCGCCTTGGCCCGGATTTCGTCATAGAGCCGCTCGCGCGTGGCGGGCGCCAGCAGCTTGGAGTCCTTGAGCCCGCGGATGGGCTTGAGCTCGTCAAGGATCACCGCCGCCGCCACGACCGGCCCCGCAAGCGGGCCGCGGCCGGCTTCATCGACGCCCGCGATGAGGCCGATGACGTCGAAGCTCAGGCCGAGCTGTTCAGGCACGGAGGACTTTTTCGATCGCATCGGTGGCGGCTTGTGCGGTGTTGCAACGCAGCTGCTGGTGCAAGACCTCGAAGCGCTGGACGAGCGAGGCGCAAGCCTTCGGGTCGTCCAGCCACTGGAACGCAGCGCGGGCGAGATTGTCGGGGCTTGCCTCGGCTTGCAGCAACTCCGGCACGGCGAAATCGCGCAACAGGATGTTGGGCAGCCCCACCCATGGCTGGTAGGCCATGCGTTTCATGATCTCGTAGGTGAGCCAGTGCATGACGTAGGTGATGACCATGGGCCGCTTGAAGAGCGCGGCCTCCAGCGTCGCGGTGCCGCTCGCGATGAGCGTCACGTCGCAGGCCGCGAGCGCCGCGTGGGATTGGCCGTCGAGCACCTGCACGCCCGCTTCGCGCGCATGCGTGGCCACCAGCGGGTCGACCATGCCGCGCAGGCTGGGCACGGCCGGCAGCACGAAGCGCAGCGCCGGCCGCTCACGCTTCATCCGCGCGGCGGCCGCGAGGATGCGCGGCGCGTTGTATTCGACCTCCGAGCGCCGGCTGCCGGGCAGCAGGGCCACGACCTGCTCGTCGGGCGTGAGCCCCAGCGCACGGCGCGAGGCCTCGCGCGGCACTTCGATCGGAATGGCATCGGCGAGCGGATGCCCGACGTAGCTGGCGGCGATGCCGTGCCGTTCGTAGATCGCGGGCTCGAACGGAAAGATGCACAGCACATGGTCCGCCGCCGCGCGGATCTTCTCGATGCGCTTGCCGCGCCAGGCCCAGATCGATGGGCTGACGAAATGGATGCTCTTGATGCCGGCGGCCTTGAGGCGCGTCTCCAGGCCGAGATTGAAGTCGGGTGCGTCCACGCCGATGAAGGCGTCCGGGCGCTCCTTCAGCAGGCGGTCGCCGAGCGCATTGCGGATGCCGACGAGTTCACGGTAGTGCCGCAGCACTTCGACGTAGCCGCGCACCGCGAGCTTCTCGTGCGGCCACCATGCCTGAAAGCCATGCTCGGCCATGCGCGGGCCGCCGATGCCGAAGCTGCGCAGGTCGGGCCAGCGTGTCGTGAGCCCGCCCAGCAGCAATCCGGCGAGCAGGTCGCCGGAGGCTTCGCCGGCCACCATCGCCAGGCGAGGGGCCTGTGATGTGTTCATGGGTCAGCGAACCAGGCCGCGGGTGGAGGCCGCGAGGAAATCCAGCATGGTCTGGATGTCTTCGTCACCGCCCTGCCCGCGCAGGCTTTCGATGTCGGCCTTGGCCTGCTCGAGCGTCGCACCGCTGCGGAAGATGATCTTGTGCATCTGGCGGATGAGACGCTGGCGCTCGTCGCTGAAGCCGCGGCGCTTGAGGCCCGTGAGGTTGACGGCGCGCACGCCCAGCGGCGAGCCGTCCACCGTCATGAAGGGCGCCACGTCCTGCGCCACATGCCCCTGGAAGCCGATCATGGAATGCGCGCCCACGTGCACGAACTGATGCACGCCGGAAAGGCCACCGATCACGGCCCAGTCGCCCACGTGCACATGGCCGGCGAGCGTCACGTTGTTGGCCAGCACGGTGTGGTCGCCGATGCGCACGTCGTGGGCCACGTGCACGTAGGCCATGATCCAGTTGTCGCTGCCGATGCGCGTCACACCCTCTTCCTTGAAGGTGCCGGTGTTGAAGGTGCAGAACTCGCGCACGGTGTTGCGGTCACCGATCACGAGCTCGGTGACCTCGCCGCCGTGCGACATGTCCTGCGGCATCGCGCCGATGGAGCTGAACTGGAAGAAGTGGTTGTCGCGGCCGATGGTGGTTCGGCCCTCGATCACGCAATGCGCGCCGATGCGCGTGCCTTCGTCGATGCGCACTTCGGGGCCGATCAGCGCATACGGCCCGACCGTCACGGAGGCCGCCAGCTGCGCCTTCGGGTCGACGATTGCGGTGGGATGGATGCTGGCCACGAGCAAGCCCTCCGGATCAGGCCACGCGGCGCATCGTGCAGGTCAGTTCGGCTTCGACGGCGAGTTCGCCGCCCACGAGGCCACGCGCCTTGAAGCGGCACACGCCGGCCTTCATGCGGTCGAGGTCCACCTCCAGCATCAGCTGGTCGCCCGGCTCCACCGGGCGCTTGAAGCGTGCGCCGTCGATGCCGGCGAAGTAGAAGACCGTCTGGTCGTCGAGCTTGATCTCCATCGTCTCGATGGCAAGGATGGCGGCAGCCTGTGCCAGCGCTTCGAGCATCAGCACACCGGGCATCACCGGGCGGTGCGGGAAGTGGCCATTGAAGAACGGCTCGTTGATGCTGACGTTCTTGATCGCCTGGATGCGCTTGTTCTTCTCGAGCGACACCACCCTGTCCACCAGCAGGATGGGGTAGCGGTGAGGAAGCGTCTTCAGGATTTGGTGGATGTCCATCATGGTGGTCAAGGAATCTTCTTTTCGAGCGCACGCACGCGCTCGCGCAATGCATGCAGATGACGCAGCGACGCTGCGTTCTTTTCCCAGCTCGCATTGTCGTCGATGGGAAAGATGCCACTGTAGGTGCCGGGCTGCCGGATCGAGCGGGTGACGGCACTGCCCGGCGTGATGACCACGCCATCGGCGATGGTGAGATGCCCGAAAAGCATGGAGGCCCCGCCGATGATGCAGCGGCTGCCGATCACCGTGCTGCCGGCGATGCCGGCCAGCCCCTGCACCGCGGTGTGGTCGCCGATACGGCAGTTGTGGCCGATCTGGATCAGGTTGTCGAGCTTCACCCCGTTTCCGACAACGGTGTCGTCGAGCGCGCCGCGGTCGATGCAGGTGTTGGCGCCGATCTCCACGTCGTGCCCGATGCGCACGCCACCGAGCTGCTCGATCTTGACCGCGCCTTCGGCGCTGGCGGCGAAGCCGAACCCGTCCGCCCCGATCACCACCCCGGTGTGCACCACTGCCCGTTCGCCGAGATGGCAGCCATGCTGCACGGTCACGTGCGGCGCCAGCCGGGAGCCCGCGCCGACCGTCGAGCCACGGCCCACGAAGGCGTGAGCCCCCAGCACCACGTCTTCACCGATCGAGGCGCCGGTTTCGATGACCACGTAGGGACCGATGCTGGCAGTGGCCGACACGACGGCGCCGTCCTCGATCACAGCGGTGCCGTGCACGCCAGGAACGACGGGCGGACGCGTCTTCGCCGCCCACCATTGCGTCAGGCGCGCGAAGGCGACATACGGCTGGTCGATCACGAGCGCAGCACCGCGTGCCTGCGCCTGGTCGCGCATGGACGGGGCGACGATCACGCACGCGGCCTGCGTGGTGGCGAGCTGTGACTGGTACTTGGGGTTGGAAAGGAAGGAGATCGTGGACGCCGTCGCGGTGTCCAGCGGGCCGATGCGCGTGATGCGCAGCCCAGCGTCGCCGATCAACTCGCCGCCCAGGTGCGCGGCGATCTCACCCAGGGTGACGTCGAGCGCCACCGATCACTTTCCGCCCTGCGCGTTGAGCATCTTGATCACGCGGTCGGTGATGTCGATGCGCGGGCTGGCGTAGAAGACTTCCTGCACGATCAGGTCGTAGCGCTCCTGCTCCGCGATCTGGCGGATGACGGCTTGCGCGCGGTCCCGCAGGGCGATCATCTCGTCGTTGCGGCGCTGCGTCAGGTCTTCTTGGTAGGCGCGGCGCTTGCGCTGCAGGTCGCGGTCCTGGTCGATGAGCTCGCGTTGGCGGCGCTCCCGCTCGGGCTCCGACAGCATCGGGCTTTCCTTGTCGAGCTTGGCAGCGGCGACCTTGAGCTTGGCCGTGAGCTCGGTGATCTCCTTGTCGCGCTTGTTGAACTCGGCCTCGAACTTGACCCAGCCTGCCTGGGCCGGGAGGGCGTCGCGCATCACCTTGTCGCTGTTGACGAAAGCGATCCGAAGCTCCTGGGCTTGCGCACCCCACGTGGCCACCACCAGGCAGGCAGCCGAGAGCATCGACCTGAAGACAGAAGAGCTGCTCATTAGAACGCGGTCCCGATCTGGAATTGGAGACGCTGGATTCTATCCGTGCGCTCGTAGCGCAATGGCTTGCCCCAGCTCAGCTTGAGCGGCCCCACCGGGGACACCCAGCTCACGCCCAGGCCGGCCGACACGCGCATGGGATCGCGAGCCCAGGTCTCGTCCCACACGTTGCCGGCATCGAGGTAGGTGAAGACGCGAAGCGTCCGGTCGTTGCCCGCTCCGGGCACCGGCAGGTAGAGCTCGCTGTTGAGGTTGAAGCGCCGTGTGCCGCCCACATAGGCACCCTGGTCGTCCACCCGGCCGAGCGTGCCTTGGTCGAAGCCTCGCACCGTGCCCAGGCCGCCGCCGAAGAAGCGCTTGAAGATCGGATATGGCTTGTCCTGCAATGCCTTGCCCCAGCCCAGTTCGGCATTGATCGCAAAGGTGTACTTCTTCGAAAGCGGCCAGTACTGCTGGTACTGCAGGTTCGTGCGCAGGTAGCGGGTGTCGCCGCCGGCGCCCCACTCGATGTTGATGCGCTGGTAGCGGCCTTCGTTCGGCACCAGCGCACTGTCGCGGCCATCGCGCGTCCAGCCGATCGTGATGGGGATCGAGGTGCTCTTCTTGCCGTACTGGTCGACGTGCGTCTCGTAGGTGCTCGGCAAGCCGTATTCGTATTCGATCTTGGTCTGCTCGATGCCGATGCCGAAGAACACGGTGTCGTATTCGCTGAACGGCACGCCGAACTTGATCGACGCGCCCGGCGTGACGAACTCGTATTCCTCGCCCTGGCTGTTGATCGGCTTCTGCGTACGGTAGAAGACGTCGAAGGCGCGCGAGATGCCGTCGATGGTGAAGTACGGGTCGACGGCGCTCACGACGAAGGTCCGGGCCGAGCGGCTGGTGTTGATGTCCACGCCCAGGTAGTTGCCGGTGCCGAAGACGTTCTCCTGGCGCACCGAGGCCGAGAGCGCGAGCTTGTCGGCGCTCGAGAAGCCGGCGCCCAGCGAGAGATTGCCGGTCGGCTTCTCGGCGACGGTGAGCGTGAGGTCCACCTGGTCAGGCGAGCCCGGCACTTCGTTGGTCTCGATGTTGACTTCCTTGAAGTAGCCGAGACGGTCCACCCGGTCACGCGAGAGCTTGATGCGATTGCCGTCGTACCAGGAAGACTCGAACTGCCGGAACTCTCTGCGGATCACTTCGTCGCGCGTGCGGCTGTTGCCCGCGATGTTGATCCGGCGCACGTACACGCGGCGCTGCGGCTCGGCCACGAGCGCGATCACCACCCGACCGGTGTTGCGGTCGATCTCGGGGCGCGCATCGACGCGCGCGAAGGCGTAGCCGTAGGTGCCGAAGCGGTCGGTGAAGGCCTTGGTGGTCTCGGAAACGGACTCGGCGCGATAGGGCTCGCCCGGATCGATCCTCACGAGCGACTTGAACTCTTCTTCCTTGCCGAGGTAGTCGCCTTCCAGCTTCACGCCCGTGACGATGTACGGCTGGCCTTCCTTGATCGTCACCGTGATGGTGATGTCCTGCTTGTCGGGCGAGATGCTGACTTCGGTGGACTCGATCGCGAACTCGAGGTAGCCGCGATTGAGGTAGTACGAGCGCAGCGTTTCCAGGTCGGCGGTGAGCTTGGAGCGCGAATAGCGGTCCGCCTTGGTGTACCAGTTGAGCCAGCCGCCGTCGTTGAGGTCGAAGAGCCCCGTGAGCGTGCGTTCGGAAAACGCCTTGTTGCCCACGATGCGGATGTCACGGATGCGCGACGGGCCGCCTTCGGTGATGGTGAAAGTGACGTTGACACGGTTGCGCTCCTGCGGCGTCACGGTGGTCACCACTTCGGCCGCATAGAGGCTGCGGGTCAGGTACTGCCGCTTGAGCTCCTGCTCGGCGCGATCAGCCAGCGCCTTGTCGAAAGGCAGGCCCTCGCCGATGCCGAAGTCCTTCAGCGACTTGATCAGCACCTCCTTGTCGAACTCCTTGAGGCCGACGAAATCGATGTTGGCGATGACGGAGCGTTCATCCACGATGACGACCACCACGTCGCCGTCCACCTCGACACGCACGTCCTTGAAGAGGCCTGTGGCGAAGAGCGCGCGCAAGGCGGCCGCGCCCTTCTCGTCGGTGTAGGTGTCGCCGATGCGAAACGGCAGCGAAGCGAAGACGGTGCCGGCATCGGATCGCTGCAGACCTTCGACCCGGATGTCCTTGAGCACGAAGGGCGCGACGGCCCAGGCGGGCGAGGACTGCAGGGCCGCACCCAGGGCAATCGACAGCAGGCTCGGGCGGATCAACGACAGGCGTAGGCGTGACGAGACAGGGAGGTTGCGCATGCAGTGTTCAGTGCAGGCCCAGGAGGCGGGCCACGTCGTTGTAGAGGGCGAGCGACGTCATCAGGAGCATGACGGCCACGCCGCCGCGCTGCAGCCGCTCCAGCCACGCATCGGACAGCGGCCGCCCCGTCACGGCTTCGAAAAGATAGTACATGAGGTGTCCACCATCGAGGACCGGCAGCGGCAGCAGGTTCAGCACCCCGAGGCTCACGCTGACGACCGCGAGAAAACCGAGATAGTAAGCGAGGCCCATGCGCACCGATTGGCCGGCGTAGTCGGCGATCGTCAGCGGGCCGCTGAGGTTCTTGAGCGAGGCCTCGCCGATCAGCATGCGACCCAGCATGCGCAAGGTCAGCGCCGAAACCTCCCACGTGCGCGCCGCTGCGTGCGAGAGACCTTCCCATGCGCCGTAGCGCACGGTCACCATCTCGAACGGCTCGCCCAGCGCCGCTTCGATGCGGCCGATCCGGCGCTCGCCATCGTTCACGATCGCCGGCCGCACCGCGAGCTCCACGGTCTGCGAGCCGCGCTGCACCACCCAGCGCTGGGGGTCGGTCGAACTCCGTTCGCCGCTGGTGCGAATGGTGCGCAACAGCTCGTCGATGGTGCGCATCGGCTGGCCGTCGACGCTCAGGACCGTGTCACCGACCTGCAGCCCTGCCTGCGCGCCGGCCCCACCGGCCTTGACCATGCTGAGGGTCGGCGTGTCACCCCGGTAAGGCGCGCCCAGGCCGATGCTCTGCATGAGCTTCGCATCGACGTCCCTGGCGTTCAGCGAGTCGAGGTCGAGGACCACCGTGCGCTGCGCACGGCCCTCGCCGTCGGTCACGAGCAGCTGCAGGCGCTGTCCTTCGAGCACGGCGTTCGTCACCTGCCAGCGCAGGTCGGACAGCGAGCGCACGTCCTGCCATTCGGCGCCATCGGTGGACCAGGCGCGCACCCAGTCGCCCGAGCGCATGCCGGCGCGGTCGGCCAGGCTCTCGGCCACCGGTGCCGAGAGGCGCGCCTTGGGCTCCTCGATGCCGATCCAGTGCTGGACCGCATACAGCAGGATGGCCAGCAGCAGGTTGGCAGCCGGCCCGGCGGCGACGATGGCGGCTCGCTGGGCCAGTGGCTTGCGGTTGAACGCCATGTGCCGCTCGTTCGGCGCCACCGGGCCTTCGCGCTCGTCGAGCATGCGCACATAGCCGCCCAGCGGGAGCGCCGAGACGACGAACTCGGTGCCGCCGGGCTGCGGCTGGCGCCGCCAGATGACCTTGCCGAAGCCGACCGAGAAGCGCAGCACCTTCACGCCGCAGGCCTTGGCCACCCGGTAGTGGCCGTACTCGTGGATGACGATGAGCAAGCCCAGCGTCAGGATGAAGGCCAGGACGTAGATCATGGGATGAAGGTCAAACCGTGCCGAGGCGACTCACCTCGCGTTCGGCCGCCGCCCGGGCGCTGGCGTCCAGCGCGAGCAGTCCTTCGAGGGACTGGCAGGCATCGGCCGACGGCACCACGGCGTCCAGCGTGCGCGCATTGACGCTGTGAATCTGGTCGAAGCGGATGGTTCCGGCGAGGAAGGCCGCCACCGCGACCTCGTTGGCCGCGTTCAACACGGCCGTGCTGCCTTCCGCTCCCCGCAGCGTGTCCCAGGCGAGTTGCAGCCCCGGGTAGCGCGTGAGGTCGGCGGGCTGGAACTGCAGCGCGGAGAGCTGGGTGAAGTCGAGTGCCGACGCGCCGGATTCGATGCGCTCAGGGAAGGAGAGCCCGTAGGCAATGGGCACGCGCATGTCGGGCGTGCCCAGTTGCGCGAGCACGGAGTTGTCGCGGCACACGACCATCGAGTGGATGATGCTCTGCGGGTGGATCACCACCCGGATCTGCTCCGGCGCGAGGTCGAAGAGCCAGCGCGCCTCGATCACCTCGAGCGCCTTGTTCATCATCGTGGCCGAGTCCACCGAGATCTTGCGGCCCATCACCCAGTTGGGGTGCGCGCAGGCTTCGTCGGGCGTGACGCTCGAGAGCGTCTTCGGGTCGCGTTCGCGAAACGGACCGCCCGACGCGGTCAGCACGATGTGGTCGACGCGGTCTGCCCAGCGGCTGCGGTCTTCGGGCAGGCACTGGAAGATCGCCGAATGCTCGCTGTCGATGGGCAGGAGTGTCGCGCCGCCCTCCTTCACTGCCTGCATGAAGTACGCGCCGCCGACGACCAGCGCTTCCTTGTTGGCGAGCATCAGCCGCTTGCCGGCACGGGCCGCGGCGATGCACGGCTCGAGCCCCGCGGCGCCCACGATGGAGGCCATCACCGCATCGACATCCGGGTGCGCGGCGACCAGGGACAGCGCTCCGGGGCCCTCCAGCACTTCGGTGCGCAGGCCGGCAGCCTTCAGGCCCTCACGCAACCGCCTCGAGGCGCCGGGCTGCGTCATCACCGCATAGCGAGGCGTCCATTGGGCGCACTGTGCAAGGAGTTCGTCGACCCGGCTGTGGGCCGTCAGGGCGAAAACCTCGTAGCGGTCGCGATGGCGCGACATCACATCGAGGGTGTTCGCCCCAATGCTGCCCGTGGAGCCGAGGATGCACACGCGCTGCCGCGTGGAAGGGGTCTGCTGCATGGGGAAACGTCAGGAACCGCCGAGGGTGCTCAGCGCCATCGCGATCGGGAACACCGGCAGGAGCGCATCGACCCGGTCGAGTACACCGCCATGGCCCGGCAGGAGGTTGCTGCTGTCCTTGGCACCCGCGCTGCGCTTGACCAGCGATTCGACGAGATCGCCGACCACACTCATCGCGCCGAGGAATATCAGCGCCAGCACGAGGCCCGGCACGCCGAGGCGCTCCAGCAGCACGGTGTAGACACTGGCCGAGTCGAGCGCCGGCAGGCCCCAGTGGCGATCCGCGGAGATCCAGGCCCATGCCAGCAACTGGACGCCGACCATGCCGCTCCACACGCCTTCCCAGCTCTTGCCGGGGCTGATGGCAGGCGCCAGCTTGCGGCGCCCGAGGGTGCGGCCACCGAAGTACGCCGCAATGTCTGCCACCCAGACGAGGCAGAAGACGGAGAGCAGGAAGTTGATGCCCGTGGCCTTGGCGCTCGAGAGGGCCAGCCAGGCGGTGAAGATGCCGGCCAGGCCGAGCAGCCACCGAGCGGCACGCGGCAGGCTGGGCCACGAGGCCACGCCCACCTTGAGCGCAAGCGCGCCGCCCAGCACCCACACCGCACAGGCGATCCACCAGGCAACACTCGGCCCGACGCGCACCCAGCCGGCGGCGAGTGCCGCGGCGCAGGCAGCGGCCGTGACCACGCCCATGGCGATCGCGACGCCTGCCGGAGCGCCGTTCAAGCGGCCCCATTCCCACGCTGCAGCGCCAGCCATGGCGAGCATCAGCACCGCGAAAGGCCAGGCCACGGGTGCGAACATCGCCGGCAACAGCACGAGCAGCATGAGCACCGCGGTGATGACACGCTGCTTCAGCATCGGTCAGACCTTCTCGACGGCGACGGTGTCGGCCGAAGACACCAGCCCGAAGCGACGATCGCGCTTCGCGTAGTCGGCGAGGGCCGCGTCGAGCTGCGCCTCGCCGAAATCGGGCCACAGGCAATCGCTGAAGTGGAGCTCCGAGTAGGCCACCTGCCACAGCAGGAAGTTGCTGATGCGAACCTCGCCGCCGGTGCGGATGAAGAGATCCGGGTCAGGCGCAAAGCTCATGGCCATGTAGCGCGACAAGGTCGCCTCGTCGAGCGCTTCCGGCGAAACCCCGGCCGCGATTGCCTGCCGGCAGGCCTGCACCACGTCCCAGCGACCGCCATAGTTGAAGGCGACGGAGAGCGTGATGCGGGTGTTGTGGCAGGTGGCCGACTCGGCCTGGTCCCACGCCGCACGCACCTTGTCGGAGACCTGCGAGCGGTCACCGACGATGTGGATGCGCACGCCTTCGCGGGCGAGCTTGGAAAGGTATTTGGAGACGGCGACGAGCACCAGGCTCATCAGCCCCGAGACCTCTTCGGTCGGGCGCTTCCAGTTCTCGGACGAGAAGGCGAAAACCGTCAGGTACTCGATGCCGCGGTCTGCACAGGCCTGCACCGTGCGCACCAGCGCGTCCACGCCCTGCTTGTGGCCGAAGAAGCGCGGCATGAAGCGCTTCTTGGCCCAGCGGCCGTTGCCATCCATCACGATGGCCACGTGCCGCGGAATGCGCTGCGACGAATTCACAGGCAACGTGTCAGACGGCCATGATCTCGGCTTCCTTGGCCGAGGTGAGGCGATCGATTTCCGCGATGACGCGGTCGGTGAGCTTCTGCACCTCGTCGAGCGAGCGGCGCTCGTCGTCCTCGGTGATGAGCTTGTCCTTCAGGAGCTTCTTGGCCTGGTCGTTGGCATCGCGGCGCAGGTTGCGCACGGCAATGCGGGCGTCTTCGGCGGCCGAGCGCACAACCTTCGTCAGGTCCTTGCGGCGCTCTTCGGTCAGCGCCGGCAGCGGCACCCGCAGCAGGTCGCCCTGGGCGGCCGGGTTGAGGCCGAGGTCGGATTCGCGGATCGCCTTCTCGATCTTGGGGCCCATGCCTTTTTCCCACGGCTGCACGCTGATCGTGCGCGCATCGAGCAGGCTCACGTTGGCCACCTGGCTGATGGGCACCATGGAGCCGTAGTAGTCCACGTGCACCTGGTCCAGGATGCCCGGGTGGGCGCGGCCAGTGCGGATCTTGCCGAGTTCGGCCTTGAACGCCTCGACCGACTTGGTCATCTTCTGTTCGGTGTTCTTGCGTATGTCTGCGGTGCTCATGTCAATCTCCTGCCTCACACATGCACGAGGGTGCCTTCGTCCTCACCCAGAACGACACGCTTGAGCGCCCCGGCCTTGAAGATGCTGAAGACCTTGATCGGCAGCTTCTGGTCGCGGCACAGCGCGAACGCGGTGGCATCGAGCACCTGCAGGTTGCGCGTGATGGCTTCGTCGAAACTCACCCGGCTGTAGCGCGTCGCGCCCGGGTCTTTCTTGGGATCGGCGGTGTAGACACCGTCGACCTTCGTGGCCTTGAGCACGATCTCGGCGCCGATCTCGGCACCGCGCAGTGCTGCGGCCGTGTCCGTGGTGAAGAAGGGGTTGCCTGTGCCGGCGGCGAAGACCACCACCTTGCCTTCTTCGAGGTATTGCAGTGCCTTGGGTCGCACGTAGGGTTCGACCACCTGCTCGATGCCGATCGCCGACATCACGCGTGCGGTCATGCCCTCCTGGCGCATGGTGTCGGCCAGCGCCAGCGAGTTCATCACTGTCGCGAGCATGCCCATGTAGTCGGCCGTGGCGCGGTCCATGCCGACCGAGCCGCCTGCCACGCCACGGAAGATGTTGCCCCCACCGATGACCACGGCCACTTCGCATCCGAGCTGCGTCACTTCCTGCACCTCGCGCACCATGCGCACGATGGTCGCGCGGTTGATGCCGTAGGCGTCGTCGCCCATCAGGGCTTCGCCGGAAAGTTTCAGCAGGATGCGCTTGTACGCGGGCATTCAGGTTCCTCCGTGGGTTCGACTTGTGGTCAGGACGGGACGGGCATCGAGTCTATCCGCGAAGCCGGGCCCGCCCCCGCGGATGGAGATGGGCCCGCGGGGGTGATCAGGCGCCCTTGGCAGCGGCCACCTGTGCAGCCACTTCGGCGGCAAAGTCATCGACCTTCTTCTCGATGCCCTCGCCCACCACGTAGAGCGTGAAGCCCTTGACGTTGGTGTTGGCGGCCTTGAGCATCTGCTCGACGGTCTGCTTGTCGTTCTTCACGAAGGGCTGGCTGAAGAGGCTCACTTCCTTCAGGTACTTCTGCACCGAGCCTTCGACCATCTTGGTGACGATGTCGGCCGGCTTGCCCGACTCGGCAGCCTTCAGCGCGGCGACCGAGCGCTCCTTCTCGATCAGCGTCGCCGGCACGTCGGCGGCCGACAGCGACACGGGCTTCATCGCGGCCACGTGCATGGCAACGTCCTTGGCCGCCACGTCGTCACCGTCGAACTCGACGATGACGCCGATGCGCGTGCCGTGCAGGTAGCTGGCGAGCTTGCCGCCGTCGGCATACCGCTTGAAGCGGCGGAACGACATGTTCTCGCCGATCTTGCCGATCAGGCCCTTGCGCACGTCTTCGAGCGTGGGGCCGAAGCCGTCCTGCTCGTACGCGAGCGCGCCCAGCGCGGCGATGTCGGCCGGGCCGTGCTTGGCGACCAGGTCGGCGGCGGCCTTGGCCAGCGCCAGGAACGAATCGTTCTTCGTCACGAAGTCGGTTTCGCAGTTGACCTCGACGAGTGCGCCGGTCGTGCCGTCCACGGAAGCGGCGACCACGCCTTCAGCCGTGATGCGCGAGGCCGCCTTGCCAGCCTTGCTGCCCAGCTTCACGCGCAGCAGCTCTTCGGCCTTGTCGAAATCACCGTCGGCCTCGGTCAGGGCCTTCTTGCATTCCATCATCGGCGCGTCGGTCTTGGCGCGCAGTTCGGCGACCATGCTTGCAGTGATTGCTGCCATCTCAAATCTCCTTAGGGCTCCAGCGGGCAGCCGCGCTGCGCGCCGGAATCGTCATGCATTGGTTGAAAAAAAGGGGCTGTCGCAGCCCCTTTTGATGCTCACGGCAGGCGTGAGTCGGGGCGATCCGCTCAGGCGTTCTCGCTGACTTCCACGAACTCGTCGCCTTCGGCCGACACGGCCTGCGCCACCTCATTGGTGGCGTTGGCCTTGCCCTCGAGCACGGCGTCGGCCACGGCACGGGCGTACAGCGCCACGGCCTTCGAAGAGTCGTCGTTGCCGGGGATGACGTAGTCGATGCCGTCGGGCGAGTGGTTCGAGTCCACCACGCCGATCACGGGAATGCCGAGCTTCTTGGCTTCGGCGACGGCGATCTTGTGGTAGCCGACGTCGATGACGAACAGCGCGTCGGGCAGCGCGTTCATGTCCTGGATGCCGCCGATGTCCTTCTCGAGCTTG
>JBIQJS010000082.1:0-17819 GCA_044507405.1 Rubrivivax sp.
AGGCCCGGCGGTCGCGCAGGCGCTGGTGCGCGAAGGCGTGCAGCTCATCGAGCTGTGCGGCGGCTTCGGGCCGAAGTGGACGGCGCAGGTGCAGGAAGCGATCGGCCACCAGGTGCCGGTGGGCGCGGTGGCCTACGGGCCCGAGACGATCGACGCGATGCACGCGCTCTTCAAGGATTGATCGCCACGGCAGGCAGCAGCCCGTCGCGCCGCAGCAGCGTCTCCAGGCACTGCTCGCGCACGCGGTAGAAGTCCTTCACCTCGCGCACCTGGCGCAGCAGCTCGGCGTTGTCGCGCGGCTGCGCACGCTTCACGGCCAGGATCATCTTGTTCTTCTGCGTGTGCTCCAGCGACACGAACTCGAACACCTGCGTGTCGTAGCCGCAGGCCTCGAGCAGCAGCGCGCGCAGGCCGTCGGTCAGCATCTCGGCCTCCTGGCCCAGGTGCACCCCGTGCTGCAGGATGGGCGCGAGCGGGTGCGGCGAGAGCAGCTGCGGGCGCAGCTCCTTGTGGCAGCACGGCGAGCACAGGATGATGGACGCGCCCGCGCGCAGGCCGAGGTGGATCGCGTGGTCGGTCGCGGTGTCGCAGGCGTGCAGCGCGATCACCACGTCGAGCGCGCCAGGCTCGTGGCTGCGCACGTCGCCTTCACGGATTTGCAAGCCGGTGAGGCCGAGCCTTGCGATCACGGCTTCGCAGAGCTGCACCATGTCGGGCCTCAGCTCCACGCCGGTCACCTGCGCATCCAGCCCCTTCTCGTGCTGCAGCCAGTCGTGCAGCGCGAAGGTGAGGTAGCCCTTGCCCGAGCCGAAGTCCACCACGCGCAGCGTCTGCGCCTCGGCCAGCGGCGAGCGGGCCAGCGCGTGCGCGAACACCTCGACGAACTTGTTGATCTGCTTCCACTTGCGCGCCATCGCCGGCACCACCTGGTGATCGCGCGTGGTGACGCCGAGCTCGGTGAGGAAGGGCCGCGTCACGTCGACCCAGCGGTGCTTCTCGCGGTCGTGTGTGGCCTGCGCCCCGGTCGCGTGGGCGCCCGTGCGCACCGTGTTCAGCAGGCAGCGGCCCTTCTTGCTGATGGACAGCTGCAACTCCTCCTCGCGCAGGTGCAGGTGCGCATTGCGGAAGTGCGGGCCGAGCAGCCCGCGCAGCACGGCCACGCCCTCGTCGAGCGCGTGGTTCCGGGTGATGTCGCGCGTGGCGTGCGTGGTCACGAGCGAGAGCGCGGGCTCGCCCTTCAGCAGCACCCGGCGCGCGGTCACGCGCTGGCCCTGCCCGGGGCCCACCGGCTTGGCGAGCACGAAGCGCACGAACCGGCCGTCGCGCAGCGCGGCGGCCAGGGTGTCGAAGAGGCGGTCGAGCGCCGGATCCGGGGGCGTGGTCATGCGGGGGCGGGGAATCGAGCCGGGGATTGTCCCGCAGCGATCGCGGGCGCTGCGCGCACCGTCGCACCCCTCGGCAAAACCCCGATGAAACGTTTCACAAACCTGCTTAGCATGCCCCGCAGGTCGAGGCGCAAGCCGCCTCGGCATCCCCATCCCCACCGCAGCACCCCCCCATGGCCCGCATTCCCTACTTCGACATGAGCCAGGCGAGCGAGAAGTACCAGTCGCTGCTCAAGTCGCGCAACCCGCTCAACCTCTACCGCATGCTGCCGCACGCCGGCGAAGCCGCCGCAAGCGGCTTCCTCGCGCTCGGCTCCGCGCTGCTGCGCGAGAACGAGTTCGACGCGCAGCTGCGCGAGATCGCCATCCTGCGCGTGGGCATCCTGAGCGGCGCGAGCTACGAGGTGCACCAGCACAAGCGCGTGGCCCGGAACGTCGGCATGAGCGACGCCACCATCGCCGCGCTCGAGGTCGGCGCCGACACCCGCGTGCTCACCGACGACGAGCGCCTGGTGCTCGAGTTCACCGACGTGGTGGTGCGCGAGGTCAAGGCGCCCGATGCGCTCTTCGACAAGGTGGCCACCCGCTTCGGCCACCGGCAGACGGCCGAGCTCGTGCTGACCATCGGCTTCTACATGCTGGTGAGCCGCTTCCTCGAGAACTTCGAGGTCGACATCGAGCCGCCCGGCACCTTCTAGCCGCGGCGTCCGCCTCACCCCACACGCCGGCGGCGCGCCGCCGACGCCCTTGCGTCGCCTTCAGGACCTCACATGAACCACGCTCCCCCCGACCTCGATCCCAGCCGCCAGGTGCACCCCGAAACCCTGGGCCAGGCGCCCGGCCGCGGCCGCCTCGCCGGCCGCCGCGTGCTCGTCATCGGCGCCGGCCAGCGCGCCATCCCCGAGGAGCAGCCGCCGGTCGGCAACGGCCGCGCGATCTCGGTGCTCTTCGCGCGTGAAGGCGCGAGCGTCGTCTGCGTCGACATGCACCGCGAGGCGGTGCAGGCCACCGTCGACCAGGTGCGCGCCGAGGGTGGCACCGCCCATGCCGAAGTGGCCGACGTGAGCGACGTGGCCGGCATCGCCCCGCTGGTGCAGCGCGCCGCGCAGACGCTCGGCGGCCTCGACGGCCTGGTGCTCAACGTCGGCATCTCGCACGGCCTGCCGCTCGACAGGATCACGCCCGAGACCTGGGAGAAGGAGTACGCGGTCAACCTGCGCAGCCACATGTTCTTCAGCCAGGCGGCGCTGGAGGTGATGGCGCCGGGGGGTGCGATCGTGCTGATGTCCTCGCTCGCCGCGCTGCGCAACGCGAGCCGCAACCCGGCCTACGAGTCGTCCAAGGCCGCGCAGGTGTCGCTCGCGCGCGCCATCGCGGTCGCCGGCGAACCAAAGGGCATCCGCTGCAACGCCGTGCTGCCCGGCCTCATGGACACCCCCATGGGCCGCGACGCCACGCGCCGCCGGCCGAACCGGGCGCTGGCCGTGCCCTACGGGCGCCAGGGCACCGGCTGGGAGGTCGCGTACGCGACACTCTTCCTGATCTCGAACGAATCCAGCTACGTCAACGGGCATGCCCTGCTGGCCGATGGCGGACTTTCGATCGGCGTCGTACGCTCGCCCTCATGACCAAGACCATGAAAGCCGCCGTGCAGGCCGGCACGCAAGGCCTGCAGATCCAGACCGTCGACATCCCCGAGCCCCGACCCGACGAGGTGCTGGTGCGCGTGCGTGCCTGCGGCCTGAACCGCGCCGACGTGGGCATGGCGGCCGGGCACGCGCATGGCGCGATGGGCGGCCCGGGCACACGGCTCGGCATGGAGTGGGCCGGCGAGGTGGTGCGCTGTGGCGCGAACGTGCACGACTACCAGCCCGGCGACCGGGTCATGGGCTCGGGGCGCGGCGCCTTCGCCGAGTACGCCGTCTCCGACGTCGGGCGCGTGATGCCGATCCCCTCCGGCGCGATGAGCTTCGAGGAGGCCGCGACCCTGCCCGTCGCGCTGCAGACCATGCACGACGCCGTGGTCACCAACGGCCGCCTGCAGGCCGGCGAGGCGGTGCTGATCCAGGGCGCCTCCTCGGGCGTGGGCCTGATGGGCCTGCAGATCGCCCGCCTCATGGGGGCGGGCCTCGTGATCGGCAGCTCCACCACCGCGGCGCGGCGCGAGCGGCTGGCCGAGTTCGGCGCGCACCTCGCGATCGACACCACGCAGGCCGACTGGCCCGAGCGCGTGCTCGAAGCCACCGACGGCCAGGGCGTGCACCTCATCGTCGACCAGCTCTCCGGCAGCCAGGCCAACCAGAACCTCAAGGCCACGCGCGTGCTCGGGCGCATCGTCAACGTCGGCCGGCTGGCGGGCGCACGGGCCGAGTTCGATTTCGACCTGCATGCGCTCCGGCGCATCCAGTACATCGGCGTCACCTTCCGCACGCGCAGCGTGGAGGAGGTGCGCGAGATCAACCGCCGCATGCGCGCCGACCTGGGCGCAGCCCTCGCCGACGGCCAGCTGCGACTGCCGCTGGACCGCACCTTCCCCTTCGACCAGGCGGCCGAGGCGCTGGCCCACATGGCCCGCAACGCCCACTTCGGCAAGATCGTGCTGACGCTCGCGTGAGCGCGCCGGTGCAGCGGCGCATCGCCCCGCTCTGGCTGCTGAGCGCGCTGCCGGCCGTCGGCCTCTTCTCCTCCTCGGCCTACCTGCCCTCGCTGCCGGCGATGGCGCGCGACTTCGGCGTGCCCATCGGCCAGGTGCAGCTCACCGTGACGGCCTACCTCGCCGCGATGGCGGCCTTCATGCTCGTCGTCGGCCCCTGGAGCGACCGCTCCGGCCGGCGCCCGGTGGGGCTCGTCACGCTGATCGTCTTCTTCGCCGGCAGCCTCGCCGCCTCGTGGGCACCGACCATCGAGTGGCTGATCGCCGCGCGCGTGGCGCAGGGCATGGGCGCGAGCGGCGGCATGGTGCTCTCGCGCTCGATGGTGCGCGATGCGATGAGCGACCAGGACGCCGCGCGCGCCAACGCGCACCTGGGCATGAGCATCGCGGTCGCCCCCATCGTGGCGCCCATGGTCGGCGGGCTGGTGCAGGAGGCCTTCGGCTGGCGCGCCAACCTGCTGCTCTTCGCGGTGCTGGGGCTGGTGCTGGCCGCCGCGTCGCTGCGCGGGCTGGTCGAGACGCTGCCCGTCGCACGCCGCCAGACGCAGGGCGGCCTGCGCCTCGTGACCGGCTACACCGAGCTCCTGCGCACCCGCCGCTTCATGGCCAACACGCTGCCGGTGGCGATCGGCGCCCTCGGCATCTTTGCGTACAACACGCAGGCGCCGGTGCTGCTGATCGAGGAGCTGCACGTGAGTGCGGCCGCCTTCGGCATCTACGGCGCGCTGCCGCCCATCGGCTACGTGCTCGGCAACTTCTGCGTCACGCGGCTGACCGGCCAGGTCACCCAGCGCAAGCTGATCGAGGTGGGCTGCTCGCTGCTGGGCGTGGCCGGCGGCACGGTGGCGCTGCTCTCCGGGCTCTTCGGCGACGTCGCCGCGATGATCGCCGTGCCCATGCTGCTCTTCGGCCTCGGCAACGGCCTGCTCATGCCCAACGCCATGCTGCGCAGCATGAGCGTCTCGCCGATGCTGGTGGGCTCGTCGGCCGCGCTCTCCAGCTTCCTGCGCATGGGCGCGGGCGCGCTCGGCAGCCTGGTGGTGGCGAGCCTGCCGGTGCACGGCGGCGTGAGCCTCGGCCTGCTGGTGGCCGCGATGGGGGCGCTCTCGCTGCTGTGCTTCGTCGGCCTCTCGCGCGGCGAGGCGTGACGCTGCACGCCGTCAGCGGCCCCTGGGCGCCGGCCCGCAGGACTCGCGCAGCAGGAAATCGCTCAGCAGCGTCACGCTCTTCGGCGGGCCGGCCTCGCCGCGCATGCGCGCCAGCAGCAGCGTTGCCGCGGCATCGGCGGCGCGCTCCAGGTCGAAGCGCAGCGACGAGATCACCGGCACATGGCTGGCCGCGAAATCCGAGTCGCCGAGGCAGACCACCGACACGTCCTGCGGGATGCGCAGGCGCAGGGCGCCGATCGCGTTGAGCGTGTCGTGGAGGATGGTCGTGCCCATCACCACCAGCGCGGTGGGCCGGTCGTCGCGGCGCAGCAGCGTGCTCACCGCATCGAAGGCCGGGGTGGTGGCCGAGGGCAGGTGCACGATGAACGCGTCGTCGAGCGGCAGCCCCGCCGCCTCGTGCCCGGCGCGAAAGCCCTCGGTGCGGCGGCGGATCGGCCGGTTGGGCGACTGCGAGAGCACGAGCGCGAGGCGCCGGTGGCCGAGGCCGGCCAGGTGCTGCACCACCTTCTGCACGCCGGGCGCATGCTCGAAGAGCACGCTGTCGTTGGGCGTGTCCATGTCGCGGTCGAGGATCACGGCCGGCACCGGCAGCGCGCGCACCGCCGCCAGCACCTCGCGGTCGCGCTCGTTGCCGGGCGCGATCAGCAGGCCGTCCATGCCGCGCGCGGCGAAGGTGGAGAGGATCTCGACCTCGCGGTCGGCGCGGTTGAGGCTGTTGGCGAGCAGCATCATGTAGCCGGCCGGGCGCAGCCGCTCCTCGAGCGCGCGGTAGAGCTTGGCGTAGAGCGGGTTGGCCACGTCGGTGAGCAGGCAGCCCACGGTGCGAGAGCTGCGCAGGCGCAGCGACTGCGCCGCATGGTTGGGCCGGTAGCCGAGCTGCGCGATGGCGCGCTCCACCTTCTCGCGCGTGCCGGCGCTCACGTTCTCGACCTTGTTGATGACGCGCGAGGCGCTGCCGAGCGACACGCCGGCCAGCTCGGCCACGTCGCGGATGCTGACGGTCTTGGGCTTGGGGACGCGCGGCATCCGGGGTCTGGGGTTGGCTTCGGGGCGGCGAGAATTGTAGGGACGCATGCCGCGCACACCGCCCCGCAAACACCCGCGCACGCACCACTACCACGTGTACGTGGTCGAGCTCGACGACCGCGTGTGGAACCACGCGCGCTTTCGCGCCGCCAACCCGGGCTACCAGCACGGCAAGCCTTTCGTCTACGTCGGCATGACGGGCCTGGACCCCGACCTGCGCTTCGACAGGCACAAGGCCGGCATCCAGGCCAACCGCTACGTGCAGGCGCACGGCCTGCGCCTGCTGCCGCAGGTCTACGAGGTCTACAACCCCATGCCCCATGCCGGCGCGAAGGAGATGGAGGTGGAGCTCGCGATCGCGCTGCGCGAGAAGGGCTGGGGTGTGTGGCAGGCGTGAGCCGAGCGCCTACGCCGCCCCCCGCGAGCCGAAGGTCCGCGGGAACACGATCGGCTCGCGCTGCCGCAGCCGGTAGCCCATGGGCGGGCGGTTGGAGTCGCTGTCCACCACGCCCACCTCCTGCAGGAAGCCGGCGGCGAGCATGCGGGTGCGAAAGCCGCTCTTGTCGAGCGCGCGGCCGAGCACGATCTCGTAGATGCGCTGCAGCTGCGGCAGCGTGAAGGGCTCGGCGAGCAGGAAGGCCGGCAGCGAGGTGTACTCGACCTTGCCGCGCAGGCGCTCGAGCGCCGCGCGCAGGATCCGGGCATGGTCGAAGGCGAGCTTCGGGCGGCGCAGCGCCGCCTCGGCGTCGAACCAGCGCACGTCGGCCGCGTTGGCGCCCTTGCTGAGCGCGAGGCCCTGTGCACACAGGAGCGCGAAGTACACATGCGTGGCCGACCAGCCGCGCGGGTCGCGCACCGCGTCGCCCCAGCTGCCGAGCTGCTCGAGATACGGGCTCGCCACGCCCGTCTTCTCGTGCAGCTTGCGGCGCGCGCACGCTTCGAGGCTGGCGTCGCGCACGATGTCCACGTAGCCGCCGGGCAGCGCCCACTGCCCCGGGCAGGGCTCGCCGCGTGCCTCGGGGCGCTGCACCAGGAGCACCTGCAGGCGTTCGTCCATCACCGTGAAGATGACGACGTCGACCGTGGTGTAGGGCAGGGGGAAGTCGTGGGGTCGCGCGGGCATTCAGGCGTCGGTCAGGTCGAGGAAGTGATCGAGCATGTGGAAGTGGTCGTCGTGGAAGCGGTCTTCCATCGCGGGCAGGCGCGCGATCGGCAGCCACTCGACCGACTGCGCATCGTCGTCGGCTTCCACCTCGGGCAGCTCGCGCTCGCCGAGGTCGAAGTAGTGCGCATGGGTGATCACGCGCCCGCGCTGGCTGCGCTCGGGGTGGTCGAAGACGGCCACGTCGACGAGGGCGGCGCGCATCGTGACGTCGAGCAGCGAGAGGTGCGTCTCTTCCGCCAGCTCGCGCAGGCACGACTGGTAGACCGTCTCGCGCCGTTCGATGAAGCCGCCGGGCACGGCGTACAGCCCCTTGCCCGGCGCCTTGCCACGCTGGATGAGCAGCACGTGGCCGGCGCAGCGCACCACCGCATCGACCGTCACGAAGACCGGCGGGTACGGCGAGCCGGCCCACTTCTCCTTCTCCTCGCGCAGCAGCCGCCACTCCTCGCGCAGCGCGGCCAGGTGCGGCAGCCGCAGCCAGGCGCGCAGGAAGTCGAGCGTGCTGGCGGGCGCCTGGCCGACGAGCGCGGCGAGCGTGGCCTCGGGGTTGTGCGCGGCGGCGGCATAGAGCGCATCGCGCAACGCCGTGCCGTCGGCGCCGGGCACCGGTTCGACCGAGATCACCGTCCAGCCCTGGAACGCGCGCAGGTACTCGCTGGTCGCGTCCTTGTAGTGGCCGACGAGCGCGACCCGGACCGCCTCGCCGCAGAGATCGCGCACGCCGCGCTGCACCGCCTGCACCCAGCGCGCTTCGTCGTAGTAGTCGCGCATGGGGAGGAACCTCACGCGCTCACGCGCGTCGTCCGGCAGCGCGAGGCGGATCATCTCGGCGCGCTCCTGCCAGGTGCAGGGGTTCCTGGGCGTGCGCGCCTGCCAGGCCGAGCCGATCACGACGACCACCGTCGGCGCGAGTTCGAGCGCGTGCTGCAGCAGCGCGAGGTGGCCGAGGTGGAAGGGCTGGAAGCGGCCGATGTAGACGGCGACGTCGGCGGGTGTCATGAGAGCCCCTCGTCCGACGGGTACGTCGGCCGATCCCCCGAGGGGATGCGGGCCGGCTTGGGAGCGGCCCGGCGCTCGGCCCACAGCCCCTCGTCCGACCGGTACGTCGGCCGATCCTCCAAGGGGATCCGAGATTTCATGAGATGCCTTTCACACATGCCGGGCCGCGATCGGCATCTGCCGCCCGGTGCCGAAGGCCCGCGCGCGCACCCGGATGATGGGCGGCGACTGGCGGCGCTTGTACTCGTTGCGCGCGACCATCATGCGCACCTTGTGCACGAGCGCGGCGCCGTCGGGCGTGGCGGTCAGCTGCGCGACGAAGGCGGTGGCTTTCTCGTACTCGTCGCGCGCGAGGCGCGGGCCTTCGATCAGCACCTTGAGCACCTCGTCGAGCACCTCGTAGGGCGGCAGGCTGTCGGTGTCCTTCTGGTCCGGGGCGAGTTCGGCCGAGGGCGGCTTGTCGATGATGGACATCGGGATCACCTCGCGCCCCGCTGCCTCGTTCACATGCCGCGAGAGCGCGAAGACTTCGGTCTTGTAGAGATCGCCGAGCAGGCCGAGGCCGCCGTTGGTGTCGCCGTAGAGCGTGCAGTAGCCCACCGAGATCTCGGACTTGTTGCCGGTGGTCAGCAGCAGGTGGCCGAAATGGTTGCTGTACTCCATGAGGATGGTGCCGCGGATGCGCGCCTGCAGGTTCTCCAGCGGCAGGCCGGTGAGCGGCGGGCCGAAGCTTGCCTCGAACTGCTGCGCATAGCCCTGCACCAGCTCGGCGATGGGGTGGGTGTGCAGCGCGATGCCGAGGTTGCGCGCGAGCACCACCGAGTCGTCCACCGAACCGGAGGACGAGAACCTGGACGGCATGGTCACGCCCACCACCTGGTCGGGGCCCAGCGCCTCGGCGGCGAGCGCGAGCGTGAGCGCGCTGTCGATGCCGCCCGAGGAGCCGACCACCACGCGGCCGAAGCCGCAGCGGCGCGCGTAGTCGCGCAGGCCGAGCACGATCTGCGCGCGGTAGAAGGCGCTGGTCGCAAGGCCGCGCGCATCCACCGGCGGCAGCGCCTCGCCGCCGCGGCCGAGGAAGTGCCCGTTGTCGAAGCGCAGCACCCGCAGGTCTTCCACGAAGCGCTGCGCCTCGTAGACCACGCCGCGCGCCGGCTCCACTGCGAAGGACGCGCCGTCGAACACCACCTGGTCCTGCCCGCCCACCTGGTTGACGTAGAGGATGGGCAGGCCGTGGCGCCGGCTCGCGTCGCCGAAGACCTGGTGGCGCTGCTCGCGCTTGCCGATGTTGGAGGGGCTCGCGTTGAGGCTCACCACGAGGTCGGGCGCGGCATCGCGCATGCGCTGGAACGGGTTGACGGTGTAGTCCAGGCCTTCGTCGTTCCAGCCGTCCTCGCAGATCATGAGGCCCACCTGCGTGCTGCCGATGCGCAGCACCTTGGCCACGTCCGGCCCGGGCTCGAAGTGGCGGTGCTCGTCGAAGATGTTGTAGGTCGGCAGCAGCTGCTTGGCGTAGCGCAGCACGATCTCGCCGGCGTGGATCACGAGCAGCATGTTGTGCAGCCGCTTGCCCGGGCCCTCGCGCGGCACCGGCGCGCCGAACACCCAGCGCAGCCCGGGCAGCTGCCGCGAGGCGTCGCGCAGGCTCTCGATGCCGGCGGCCACGCGGTCCATGAAGTGCGGCTCGTCGAGCAGGTCGCCGGGGTAGTAGCCGGTGAGCGAGAGCTCGGAGTAGACGATGAGCTCGGCGCCGTCGAGCGCGGCCTGCCGGGCGGCGGCGATCATCTTCTGGGCGTTGCCCTCGATGTCGCCCACGAAATAGTTGAGTTGCGCAACCGCGATGTGGAGCATCGGGCGATCCCTTCAGAAGTTGTGCTTCACGTTGAAGACCTGGCGCAGGTAGGCGAGGAAGGTCTCGTCCTCGCACAGCGTCTTGCCGGGCGAATCGGAGAGCTTGGCCACCGGCTGGCCGTTGCAGTGGGTGAGCTTCATCACGATGTTGAGCGGCACCAGGCCCACGTCGTTGGTGAGCGAGGTGCCGATGCCGAAGCCGAGCTGGGTGCGGTCGGCGAAGTGGCGGTAGAGCGCGAACGCGCGCGGCAGATCCAGCCCGTCGCTGAAGACGAGTCGCTTGGTGCGCGCGTCAATGCGCAGCTTCGCGTAGTGCGCGAGCGCCTTCTCGCCCCACTCGACCGGGTCGCCGGAGTCGTGGCGCAGGCCATCGAAGAGCTTGGCGAAGTAGAGGTCGAAGTCGGCGAGGAAGGCGTCCATGCCCACCACGTCGGTGAGCGCGACCCCGAGGTCGCCGCGGTACTCCTGCACCCAGTCTTCGAGCGCCGCCTTCTGGAAATCGCGCAGCCGCACGCCGAAGGCCTGGTACGCCTGCAGGTACTCGTGCGCCATGGTGCCGATGGGCACGAGGCCGAGCGTGCGCGCGAGGTGCACGTTGGAGCTGCCCTTGAAGAACTGCGGCACCGCGTCCTTGAGCGTGGCGAGCACCTCTTCCTGCCAGGCGCCGCTGTGGCGGCGGCGCACGCCGAAGTCGAAGAACTCGAAGGGGTGGGCGCGCGCCGGCTCGGCCTCGAAGGCGCGCAGCTGCGCGATCTTGGCCTGCAGGCGACTGCGCCCTTCGGCGAGTGCGGCAGCGGGGTCGAAGCGGCGGAAGTAGAGCTCGTTGACGATCGCGAGCACGTAGATCTCGAAGCCCATCACGTGCACCTGCGGCCCGCGCGCCACGATCTCCAGCACCGGGCCGTTCGCGCGTGCCTCGATGAAGCGGCGCTGGAAGCGGAAGATGCGCAGGAAGTCGACGAAGTCGCTCTTGATGAAGCGCAGGCCGCCGAGGTAGGCGAGCTCCTCTTCGCGCAAGGCCAGGCTGCACAGGTGGTCGAGCTGCGCGTTCACCTCGGGCAGCAGCTCGGCCAGCGGATACGCGGGCGTGTTGCGGCACACGAAGCGGTATTCGGCCTGCGCCTGCGGATGCCCGTGCAGCAGCGTCTGCCACATCGTGAACTTGTAGAGGTCGGTCTCGAGCAGGGTCCGGATGACGGGCGTCATGTCGCGCTTTCGGGTGCGGTGGCGGCGGGCTTCAGCGGGCGGCGAGGATGCGGGGCAGCAGCTCGGAGGTGGTGGCCAATTGAACCCCGCGTGCCGCCATGTCGGCGAGAAAGGCCTCGTGCTGCGCCTGGAATCCGGCCACCGGGCTCATGCCATCGGTGAGCAGCACGATGCGGTCCGGCCGGCCGCCGGGGAGGTGGGCCACGATGTCTTCGGTGGTCGCCTTCACGCAGTGGCTGCTGGCCTCGCCTGCGATCACGAGCAGGTCGGCGGTGGCGAGCGCCGCGAGCAGCGCGCGGTTGAGCTGCGTCTCGGGGTCGGCCGGGTCGGGCACCTCGGCCTGCAGCGCGCTGTAGTGCTCGGTGCAGGTGTTGCCGCCCTTCATCACCTTCTTCACCACCTTCAGCTCCTGGCTTTCCCACACGTTGTAGGCGTTGCGCACGTCCACGTGCACGTTGTGGCCCCAGCTGCCCACCTCGCAGTGCACCGGCCAGACCATGAGCGTGTAGCGGCCGCGCGCGTCCAGCGCGTCGAGGTAGGCGAGCGCCCGGTCGCGCATCGCCGGGTCGCGCGGTGCGTACTCGCCGGCATGCACCTGCGCGGCCCGGATGGCGGTGTAGGGCGCGACCGGCCCGCCATCGCCCGTCTGCCAGAACGTCGGGTGGGCGATGTGCAGGCGGTTGTGCGAGTCGAGCGTGATCGTGATGTCGCTCCAGGCGGCACTCGTCTCGCGGATGAAGCCGGCCAGGCGCTGCATGTCGGCGTGGGCGCCGGCCACGGGCAGCGTCGGGCTCACGCGCTGGCCGGTGATGGCGTCGGCGGGACGATAGGCCTCGGGCAGGTCGCAGAAGTCGTTCTGCGGGTCGATGACGAGGAGGTGCAGGCGGGACATCTCGGGCTCCTTTCGATCGGGTGAAGCCAGCATAGCGAGGCAAGTTGTTTTGTACAACTTATATTTCCTTGCCCCCGCAGCCCGCATGGCGGAACGGGTACCCCTGCACCGGTGCACGGCGGGGTGTGGCCGTATATTGCGAGCCCTTCATCCCCACCACACGCAACGAGGCCACCATGAGCACACGCGGCAGCATGACCCAGATGACCATGAGCGACGGCGCGACCATCGGCGTCTACCACGTGGCGCCACGTGGCCAGCGCCGCGGCGGGCTGGTGCTGATCCAGGAGATCTTCGGCGTCACCGAGCACATCAAGGAGCAGGCCGACCGTTTCGCCGACCAGGGCTACGAGGTGCTCGCCCCCGCCATCTACGACCGCGAGGCGCCGGGCTTCCAGGCGAGCTACAGCGACGAGGACCGCGCCCAGGCCGTGAAGATCGCACGCGAGCTGCACCCCTTCCAGCTCTCGGTGGCCGATGCGCAGACCTGCATCGATGCGCTCGCCCCGAAGGGCAAGGTCTTCATCACCGGCTACTGCTACGGCGGCTCGGTCACCTGGGCCGCCGCCTGCCGCTGCAACGGCCTGGCCGCCGCCTCGGGCTACTACGGCAGCCTCGTGCCGCAGTTCGCGAACGAGACGCCCAGGTGCCCCACCATCCTGCACTTCGGCAAGCACGATGCGGGCATCCCGCTCGAGGGCGTGCAGAAGGTCATCGACGCGCACCCCGAGGTGCCGGTCTACCTCTACGACGCCGGCCACGGCTTCCAGTCCGACCGCCGCAAGGACTACGAGCCCGAGAGTGCGCGCCTGGCGTTCGAGCGCACGCTGGCCCTCTTCCAGTCGGTGACCTGAGGAGACACGCATGACCACGAGCTTCAGCGACAACCTCAAGGCCCTGCCCGGCATCGAGCACCTGGCGGGCCTCGAGCTGCACGACGAACACGGCCAGCTCGTCGCCACCCTGCTCAACCAGCCCGGCTCGGCGGGCTCGGTGGCCGTCTACCACGCGCTCGCGCAGCGCCACGGCACCCTCGGGGCCGAAGCCGCGCACGAGGGCCTCGCGCTCTACGCCGAGCACACAGCCGACGCACGCGCCCACCCCGGCAAGCACCCCAACATCGACCGCCTGCTGCAGCTCGTCGCGCAGGGCGGGCGCCTCACGGTCAAGCCGCTGCCCAAGGCCGCCTGACGCGCCCGGCCGGCCGGCGGGTTAGCACAGTTCCGATCAACCCGTCGCAGGCAGCAACGGGGCGGCTCTGCTACCTTGCGCACCCCGCACGAGGAAGGAACGAGGAGAGACCCCCCATGAGCCAGCTCCAGGAGCGATTGCAAGCCCTGCCGAAGCAGGCACTGGCCGGCATGCGCCGAGGCATCGAGAAGGAGAGCCTGCGCGTACGGCCCGACGCCGCGCTCGCGCTCACGCCGCACCCGGCGGCGCTCGGCTCGGCGCTCACGCATCCGCACATCACCACCGACTTCAGCGAGTCGCAGCTCGAGCTCGTGACCGGTGCGCACGGCGCCATCGAGGCCTGCCTCGGCGAGCTCACGCAGATCCACCAGGCCGTCTACCAGGTGCTGAAGGCCGCGGGCGACGAGCTGCTGTGGGTGTCGAGCATGCCCTGCGAGCTGCCCACCGACGAGACGATCCCGCTCGGGCGCTACGGCAACTCCAACGTGGGCCGCGCCAAGAGCGTCTACCGCATGGGCCTCGGCCACCGCTACGGCCGGCGCATGCAGACCATCTCGGGCATCCACTACAACTGGTCGCTGCCGGGCGTCTCGGACGAGGCCTACTTCGCGCTCATCCGCAACTTCCGCCGCCACTCCTTCCTGCTGCTCTACCTCTTCGGCGCGTCGCCGGCGGTGGGCGCGAGCTTCGTCGAAGGCCGGCCGCACGAGCTGCAGCCGCTCGCCGACGGCACGCTCTACATGCCGCACGGCACCTCGCTGCGCATGGGGCGCCTGGGCTACCAGAGCGATGCGCAGGCGAGCCTCAAGGTCAGCTACAACAGCCTCGCGAGCTACGGCGCCTCGCTGCAGGAGGCGCTCACGCGCCCCTACCCGGCCTATGCCGCCATTGGCGTGCAGAACCCGGGCGGCGAGTACAACCAGCTGGCGACGAGCCTGCTGCAGATCGAGAACGAGTTCTACGGGACCATCCGCCCCAAGCGCGTGATCTTCCCCGGCGAGCGCCCGCTGCACGCGCTGCGCGAGCGGGGCGTCGAGTACGTCGAGGTGCGGCTGATGGACCTCAACCCCTTCGTCCCCATCGGCATCACCGCCGAGACGGTGCGCTTCCTCGACATCTTCCTCATGCACTGCCTGCTGAGCGAGAGCCCGCCCGACACGCCCGAGGAGATCGAGGCGCTGGGCCGCAACCAGCATCGCACCGCCGCGCGCGGTCGGGAGCCGGGCCTCACGCTCGAGCGTGGCGCGCGCGAGGTGACGCTCGTCGAGTGGGGCCTGCAGATCGTCGAGGAGTGCCGCCCGATCGCCGCCGCGCTCGATGCGGCGCACGGCGGCGAGCTGCACCAGGCGGCACTCGTGGCCGCGCGCGAGCTGCTGGCCGATGCGAGCCTCACGCCCTCGGCGCGCGTGCTCGCCGCCATGGCGCAGGATTTCCGGCACAGCTTCGCGCAGTTCACGCTGGCGCAGAGCCGCCAGGTGCAGTCGAGCCTGCTCGCCCTGCCCTACAGCGCCGACGACGCGGCCCGCTTCGAGCGGCTCGCGCAGGCCTCGCTCGAAGAACAGAAGGCGGTCGAAGCGGGCGACTCCATGCCCTTCGAGGTCTTCCGCCAGGAGTACCTCTCGCCCCGGCGCCTGGGCCTCTGAGGCTCAGCGCCTGTCGGGTGGCGGGGGGTCGGCCAGCAGGCGCTGGCCCAGCGTGGCCACCTCGGCCTCGCGCATGCGCCGGCGCGCGCGGCGCAGCGAGATCGCATCGGCATACCCCTTGAGCTTGCGGATCTCCGCGCCCGTCCAGTGACGCGTCCGGCCGCGCTCGGCGCAGCACAGCAGCGAGGTCGTGCTGCCGTTGGCGCCGATGGTCGCGTAGAGCACCGAGCGCAGGTCCAGCGGCGCCAGGAACTCCTCGCGCAGGCTGCCCAGGCGCTCGTCGGCGAGCGCATCGTCGCTCGCGAACACCCCCTGGCGCGTGAGTTCGGCCACGTAGGGCATCACGTTGGGGTGGCTCACCATGCTGTCGCCGAGCAGCACGCGGTCGGCCGGGCCGTCGTAGCCGATGCGATGGCGCAGGAAGGGGCCGCCCTCGAGCGTTTCCAGCATCCACACGCTCACCTGCGTGCAGCCCAGTTCGGCCTGGATGTGGCGGCACACCCGCTCCGACGTCTGGTCGAGCGTGTACTGCTGGTTGTCGAGCCCGGCCGTGAGCTGGTCGAGCAGCGCCTGGAATGGGGTCATGGGCATCGAAACGGGGCGGCCCTAGGGTAGCCGCTCGGCGTTCCGGATGATGCGCGCATGGCGGCGAAAAGTCGTGCTTACTGCGCACTCTTCCGGGCTTGGCCGCGCGTGCTTCTCTGTCCAATCGGTGCATGTGGAAGACCGCCCTGCTGGCCGCCTGCGCCCTCCTGAGCTACTCCGTGCCCCGCGCCGCGCATGCCGACGCCGGCCTCACCGCCCTGGAGCAGCGCTGGCTCGAGCTCGCCTGGCCGGTCGTCGCCTACGCGCGCCACCAGGGCCTGCCGCTGGACATCGTCGTGCAGCCGCAGCCCACGCCGGGGCTCGCACCGCTGGCCATGGCGCATGTGGAGGGCCGCTGCAAGCTGGTGCTCTCCATGCGCGGCAATCCGCAGGCGGCGGACACGCTCGGCGCCATTCCCGCCGGGCTGCTCGCGCCGGCCGTGGAAGCCATGGCCGCCCACGAGCTCGGCCACTGCTGGCGCTACGTGCGCGGCGCCTGGCACACCGTGCCGGCCGGCTTCAGCGCCCCGGCGCGCGAGATCGACGACGAGGCGCTGCGCCGGCAGTGGCACGAGATGCAGCAGACCCGCCGCGAGGAGGGCTACGCCGATCTCGTCGGCCTTGCCTGGACGCAGCACCGCCACCCCGAGCGTTACGCCGACGTGCATGCGTGGCTGGCCGCCTTCCGCGACGACGGCGGGCCCTCCGGACACCACCACGACACGCTGGCCTGGGTGCGCCTGGCCGCCGACCCGCGCGTCTTCGTCGGCGCCGCGAGCCCCTTCGAGGCCGCCTGGCCGCTGTGGCAGCGCGGGCTGCACCCGACCCGCGAGCCGTGAGCGGCCTCGCCGCGGCGTAGGCAATCGCCGACAGCGCTGCGCGACAACGTCCGGATGACGGCCGGCGCCCCCTTGTCCGACCATGGCCGCAACGGCCCGCCGGGCCCAACAGGAGTCGCCCCATGGACAGCCAGAAGCCCCCGAAGACGCTGGGCGTGTTCGCCCCCGTCGGTCATGTGATCGTGTCGTTCCCCACCGCGCAGGACATGAGCAGCGCGGCCGATGCGCTGGCCGACGCCGGCTTTGCCGCCGACAGCGTCACCCGCTACACCGCCGACCAGATGCGCGAGCAGGTCGACATCGACCTCGCCAAGGCGAGCCCCATCGCCGCCCTTGGCCAGGAGATCAACCTCGTGCGCGCCCACGGTGAGCTCGCCGACCAAGGCTACAGCTTCCTCGTGGTGCACGCCCCCGAGGAGCCGCAGTGGACGCAGGTCGCCGAGATCGCGCGGCGCTTCCACGCCGAACGCGCGCAGCGCTACGGCAACTTCATCATCGAGGAGCTGATCGAGCCGAGCGGCGAGGAGCAGCAGGTCTTCGAGTCGCCCGACCGCGGCCTGGACGCGCAGACGCGCTCCGGCGAAGAGAAGGACCTCGCGAAAGGCAAGCGCGAATAGGCCGGCACCGTAGGAGCGCTCCGACCGCAAGCCGGGCTGCCCTCTCGCAGCCAGCGCACGACGAGGCGCGTAGCCTACGGCTCACGGTGAAGCACGACGAGACGAGTGCTTCGTATGGCAACCAACCGACCGAAGGAGTGGATATGAACCGAGACCAAGTCAAGGGCGCCGCCAAGGACGCCGCCGGCAAGGTGCAACGCAAGACCGGCGAAATGATCGGCAGCCCCAAGCAGGAAGCGCGCGGCGCGGCCAAGCAGGTCGAAGGCAAGGCCCAGAAGACCGTCGGCAACGCACGCGAAGCCGTGAAGGGCTCGCGCCACCGCGTCTGAGGGCGAAGCGCCCGACCGATCGAAAGGCCCCGCGAGGGGCCTTTTTCATGCGCCGAGGCCGGACAATCACCCGTCGACAAGCACCGCGCCTGCGATGGAACTGGCCCTCCTCTCCCACACCGTCACCCGCCACGCCGAGGCCACCGCCGAGGCCTTCCTCGTGCAACTGCCCGAGGGCGTGGTGATGGAGTTCCTGGACCTGCGCACCGCCACCCCTGCCGACATCGCCGCCCTCTGGGCGCGCACGGCCAACCTGCGCCCGGTGCCCG
>JBIQJS010000083.1:0-17600 GCA_044507405.1 Rubrivivax sp.
CCGCCCGGGCGGCCGCCGTGGATCAACCACGTGCGCGTGCCGGCCGCCGTCGCGCCGCCACCGGTGGCGCGCGCGGCGGTCCCGGCGCCCGTGCCCAAGCCCCCCGCGCCCGCCCCTGCACCCGCGGCGAGCGACGAGCCGCCGCCCTGGCTCGACGACGTGCCCGACGAAGATGTCTCGGCCGCGCCGGCCGCCCCCGAGGTGCGCGAGCCGCCGCGGCCCTTTGCCGCGCCCGTGCCCAGCTTCGAGCCCACGCCGCTCGGCGATCGCTGGGCCGAGGTCGTGGGCCGCATGGTCGAGGCGGGCAGCATCACCGCGCTGGCGCGCGAGCTCGCCCTTCAGGCGCAATGCGTGGGCGTCGACGAGGCCTCCGGCCGGTGGCGACTGCGCGTGGAACGTGAGACGCTGCGCGCGCCCACCCAGCGCGACAAGCTGCAGGCCGCGCTTGCCGATCTGCTGTCGCGTCCCGTGCAGATTGAGATCGAGCCGGGCGCCGCCAGCGACACGCCCGCGCAGCGGGCCGCCGTCGAGCGCGCGCGCCGCCAGAACGAGGCCGAGCAGATCATCCACAACGACCCGCTGGTGCAGGCCTTGATGAAGCAGTTCAAGACGGCCCGCATCGTGCCCGGCTCCGTCAAGCCGCATTGATTTACCGGAGAACCCACCATGATGAAGAACCAACTCGCCGGCTTGATGAAGCAGGCCCAGGCGATGCAGGACAACCTCAAGAAGGCGCAGGAAGAGCTGGCGCTGCTGGAGGTCGAAGGCCAGTCGGGCGCCGGCCTCGTGAAGGTCACCATGACCTGCAAGCACGACGTCAAGCGCGTGGCCATCGACCCGACCCTGCTCGCCGATGACAAGGACATGCTCGAAGACCTGGTCGCCGCCGCCTTCAACGACGCGGTGCGCCGCGCCGAGGCGGTGTCTCAGGAGAAGATGGGCAAGCTCACCGCCGGCATGCCGCTGCCGCCGGGGATGAAGTTCCCGTTCTGATCGACCTGCGCACGACGCCGTGGCCGAGCCCGCTCTCGAAGGCCTGATCGAGGCCTTGCGCCGACTGCCGGGCGTCGGGCAGAAGTCGGCGCAGCGCATGGCCTTCCACCTGCTGCAGCACGACCGCGAGGGCGCTCAGCGCCTCGCGCGCGCACTCGCGTCCGCCGTCGACGACGTGCGCCACTGCGAGCGCTGCCACACGTTCACCGAGTTGCCGGTGTGCCGCACCTGCCTCGACGAGACGCGCGAACAGCGGCTGCTCTGCGTCGTGGAGACGCCTGCGGACCAGGCCGCGATGGAGCGCACCGGCAGCTACCGTGGCCTCTACTTCGTGCTGATGGGGCGGCTGAGCCCGCTGGACGGCATCGGCGTGCGTGACATCGGCTTGCAGCAGCTGGTCCAGCGCGCCGGCGAGGGCGGCGTGGACGAGGTGATCGTCGCGACCAGCTTCACGGCCGAGGGCGAGGCCACCGCGCACGTGATCGCCGAGGCGCTCAAGCCGCGCGGCGTGAAGGTCACGCGGCTCGCGCGCGGCGTGCCGATCGGCAGCGAGCTCGAATACGTGGACCTCGGCACCATCGCGCACGCGCTGGTGGACCGGCGCTGAGCCGGCTCAGCGCCGCTTGGTCTTGCGCGCCGCAGCCTTGCGCTGGACGACGGCCGGCTTCTTCTTGACCTTGGACGACGCACGCACCTTGGGCGTGCGCTGCGGCACATAGACGATGACGCTGCGGCCGGCGGCAAAGCTCGCCGTCCTGGCGACCTTGTTCCAGCTCGCCACCTGCGCGACCGTCACGCGGTAGCGGCGCGCGATGGAGGCCACCGTGTCGCCCTTGGCCGCGCGGTGCGTGATGCGCCGCGGCGGCGATGCCTCCGGCGCGAGCGTCATCACCGCGTTGTCGGCCAGTTCGACCGAGACGTCTTTCTGCAGGTGCTTCGCCCGCGGCACCAGCAGGGTGGAGCCGGCGCGCACCAGCATGCGCGGCGGGATCTTGTTGACCTCGCGCAGCTCGGCTTCGCTGATGCCGAACTGCTTGGCCGCTTCGGTCGGCTTCACGGTGCGCGGCGCGACCCAGGCCGTCCAGCTGGCGAAGGGGCCGGTGTGCGCAGCGAGGTTGCGCATGAAGAGGCTGGCGTTGTCGTAGGGCAGCAGGATCTGGGGCGTGCCGGCCGCGAGGATCACCGGCTTGTTCATCTGCGGGTTGAGCGTCATGAACTCCTCGCGCGAGATGCCGGCGAGCTTCACGGCCACGTCCACGTCGATGTCGCGCTCGATCGGCACGCTCAGGAAGTAGGGGTGGTTCTCCAGCGGCGGCAGGGTGAGCGAGTAGTCGGCCGGACGCGAGACGATGTTGATCACGGCCTGCAGCTTGGGCACGTAGTACGCCGTCTCGTTGGGCATGCGCAGGCTCAGGTAGTCGGTGGGCTTGCCGGCGCGGCGGTTGCGGGCCTGGGCGCGCTGCACGCTGCCTTCGCCCCAGTTGTAGGCCGCGAGCGCCAGGTGCCAGTCGCCGAACATGTTGTAGAGCTTTTGCAGGTAGTCGAGTGCTGCGCGCGTCGAAGCGAGCACGTTGCGGCGATCGTCACGGAAGACGTTCTGCGTGAGCTCGAAATGGCGGCCGGTGGCCGGCATGAACTGCCACATGCCCGAGGCCTTGGCCGACGACACCGCCTGCGGGTTGAAGGCGCTCTCGATGAAGGGCAGCAGCGCGAGCTCGGTCGGCATGCCGCGGCGCTCGACCTCCTCGACGATGTGGAAGAGGTAGCGGCTGCCGCGTTCGGTCATGCGGGCCACGTAGTCGGGGCGGCTTGCGTACCACTGCTCGGCGGTGCGCACGAGCGGCGCGTCGAGCTCGGGCATGGCGAAGCCGCGGCGCAGGCGTTCCCAGAGGTCGCTGCCGGCGGTCTTGGATTCGAGGTCCACCGGCTCTTCGGGCCGCAGCGGGTCGACCGGGGCAGCGGCGACGGGCCCGGATTCCTCGGCAGGCGTCGACGCGGCGGCCGTGGGGGCAGAGGCCGCCACCGGGGCCGAGGCGGCCGGCGCGGCAGCCGCCGCGGAGCCGGCCGGCGCGGGCAGTTCGGCCTTGGCGATCACCGCCGGGATGTCGCCGCTCTGGTCGGGCGCCTCGATGTGGGCGCAGGCCGCCAGCAGCACGGCGAGCGAGAGCGCGGTGGCGCGGCGCATCGATCGGGTCAAGGTCATCTGAAGTTGTTCTTCCATTCGCGCAACGCGGCCAGGACGTCCACCTCGCTCGCGCTCGCAGCGCCCTGGTCCAGGGCCGAGCGCTGCACGTCGGGCACGTCGCAGCGCATGAAGGGGTTGATGCGACGCTCCTGCTCGATGGTGCTGGGCAATGTGGGCTCGCCCCGCGCGCGCAGTTGCTCGCAGTGGGCGGTGTAGGCCTGCAGATTGTCGTTGTGGGGTTCCACTGCGTGGGCGAACCGCAGATTGGAAAGCGTGTATTCGTGCGCGCAGCACACGCGTGTGTCGCCCGGAAGCCCGGCCAGGCGGGCGAGCGAGGCGTGCATCTGCGCCGGGGTGCCTTCGAAGAGGCGCCCGCAGCCGCCGGAAAAGAGCGTGTCGCCGCAGAAGAGGAGGGGCGCCTCGCCATCGGCCGGGGCGTGGAAGTAGGCGATGTGGCCGGCGGTGTGGCCAGGCACGTCGATCACCTCGAAGCGCAGGCCGAGCAACTCGACCGTGTCACCGCCGTTGACGGCGGTGTAGGGCTCGGGGATCTTCTCGCGCGCCGGCCCGAAGACCGGACCTTGCAGGCGCGCTCGCAGGGCCGAAAGACCGCCCACGTGATCGCCGTGGTGATGGGTCACTACAATCCCGCCGAGCACCAGGCCCTGGGCATCGAGCGCCTGCTCGACCGGAGCCGATTCCCCCGGATCGACAACGAGCGCCTGCCGGCCATCGTGAAGCATCCAGATGTAGTTGTCCGAGAAGGCTGGCAGTGCTTGCAGGTTCATGGCGCAAATCTCATGGCGCAAAGCGGCGGGATTATAGGTTTGGCCCCCTGGCTGAAGACGCCTGCGGGCCGCGTGCTCCTGGCCTGGGAGCAGGCCCAGCTGGACCGCTGCCTGGCCGACGTCTTCGGCTTTCACGCCCTGCAGCTCGGCCTGCCCGAGCTGGATGCGCTGCGCGCGAATCGCATGCCGCACCGCTGGCAAGCGGTGGACCATGCGCCGGCTGCGGCGGTGGAGTCGGGTGCGGGCGGCGAAGTTCCCGCGGCGCCGCGCGCCGTCGTCCTGCATTGCGATTTCGATGCGCTGCCCTTCGACGGCCAGAGCCTCGACCTCGTCGTGCTGCCGCATGCGCTGGAGCGCGCGCGCGATCCGCACCAGGCGCTGCGCGAAGTGGAGCGGGTGCTGATGCCCGAAGGCAAGGTCGTGATCCTCGGCTTCAACCCCGGCGGGCTCTGGGCCTTGCGCCAGCGCATGGGGCGCATGCTGCGTGGCATGGGTCTTGCGCGAGGCCGGCCACTGTTCATGCCGGACGAGGGCGAGCTTCTTGGCTATTGGCGGCTGCGCGACTGGCTGCGCCTGCTCAGCTTCGACATCGAGGAAGGGCGCTTCGGCTGCTATCGCCTGCCGTTCGCATCCGAGCCCTGGCTGGCGCGGGTCGAATGGATGGAGGCCACCGGCGGTCGCTGGTGGCCGGTGCTGGGCGCGGCCTACATGCTCGTGGCCGTCAAGCGCGTGCGCGGCATGCGACTGGTCGGCCTGGTTCGGCGCCAGCGCGTGGGCGCCAAGGCAGCCCCGGCCGTCATCAGCAACAGCACGACCACACAGAACTCCACACAACGACATGACATCGACGCCTGCATCGACTGACGCGCCGGCGGCCATCCGCCGCCCGGTCGTCACCATCTACACCGACGGCGCCTGCAAGGGCAACCCGGGCCCCGGCGGCTGGGGGGCCTGGCTCAGCACCGGCGGGCACGAGAAGGAACTCTTTGGCGGTGAGCGCCAGACGACCAACAACCGCATGGAACTCACGGCGGTGATCGAGGCTCTGGCCAGTCTCAAGCGCAGCTGCGACGTGACGATCTACACGGACAGCGAATACGTGAGAAAAGGCATCACCGAGTGGATCCATGGCTGGAAGAAGCGGGGCTGGACGACGGCCGATCGCAAACCGGTGAAGAATGCCGACCTGTGGCAGCGCCTGGATGCGCTGCGGGCCTTGCACCATGTCGATTGGCGATGGGTGCGCGGCCATGCTGGCGACCCCGGCAACGAGCGTGCGGATGCATTGGCAAACCGTGGGGTGAATGCGGCCGCTACGTGATTTCCAGTCTCGCGGGCAGTGGGCCCGGGGACTACAGTCCCAGGGCAACAATTCAGGGTACAGCGTGAAGATTTTGCATACGGTGGTGGCGCTGGTGGGCATCTCCTTGGCCGGTGGCGCGGCCTGGTGGTACCAGCACAAGGGCCCGGGCGCTACGGGCGTGAGCGCAGAGGCCGGCAGCGCCGGCGCTGCTGCCGCCAGCGGCCCCGCAGGCAGGTCGGCGGCGGCCGCACCCGGCGGCCCTGTGCCGGTGGAAGTGGGCAAGGTCGAGGCCATCGCCATCGCCGACGATGCACAGGGCGTGGGCTCGCTGCGCTCGCGCCAGGGCGTCACGCTCCGCCCCGAGGTCAGCGGGCGCATCTCGCGGCTCAACTTCGCCGACGGGCAGCGCGTGAAGCGCGGCCAGTTGCTCGTGCAGCTCGACGACACGCTGCAGCGCGCACAACTCCAGCAGGCCGAGGCGCAGGCGACCATCGCGCGCACCAACCTGCAACGCAACCGCGAGCTGCTCGCCGCCAACTTCGTGAGCCAGAGCATGGTGGACCAGTCCGGCGCCGCGCTCGAAGTGGCCGAGGCGCAGGTGGCGCTTGCGCGTGCGCAGCTCGCACGCATGCGCATCGAGGCGCCCTTCGACGGTGTGGTGGGCATCCGCTCGGTCAACCTCGGCGACTACGTCAAGGATGGCGCGGATCTCGTCAATGTCGAAGACATCTCCTCGGTGCTGCTCGACTTCCGCCTGGCCGAGCGCTATGTCTCGCGCATCCGCTCCGGCCAGCCGGTGGAGGCGCAGCTCGACGCCATGCCTGGGCGGACCTTCAAGGGCCAGGTCGATGCGGTCGATTCGGTGCTCGACGCCAACGGCCGCTCGCTGCTCGTGCGTGCCCGGCTGCAGAACCCCGGCGGCGAGCTGCGCTCGGGCATGTTCGCGCGCACGCGCATCGTCTTCTCCACGCGCGCCAACGCGATGGTGGTGCCCGAAGAGGCGCTGGTGCCGCTGGCCGGCAAGCAGTACCTCGTGAAGGTGGTCGATGGCCCGCAGGGCAAGCAGTCGCAGCGCATCGAGGCGCGGCTGGGCACACGCCTGCCGGGCAAGGTCGAGATCCTCGAAGGCGTGGCGCCCGGCGACCTGGTCGTGACGGCAGGGCAGGCCAGGTTGATGCGCGAATCGCTGCCGGTGCGCATCGTGGAGATCGGCACGAGCCGGCGTGCCGCGGCCGGTGCAGCCGGCGCCGCTTCGGGCGCGAGCGCGCCGCGGGCCGGCGTGGCGCTCTAGGCGCACTGCCGCTCAAACGGGGAACGCCATGCGCCTGTCCGACACCACCATCCGCCGCCCGGTGTTCGCCACCGTGCTGTCCCTGCTCATCGTGCTGGTGGGGATCGTCTCCTTCTCGCGGCTGCAGGTGCGCGAATACCCGCGCATCGACGAGCCCGTGGTCAACGTGGCCACCAAGCTCGTCGGCGCGTCGTCCGAGGTCATCGAGACGCAGGTCACCAAGCCCCTCGAGGACTCGATCGCCGGAATCGACGGCGTGGAGATCATCACCTCGGTCTCGCGATCCGAAGAAAGCCGCATCACGGTGCGCTTCAAGCTCGAGAAGGACCCCGACGACGCCGCCGCCGACGTGCGCGACCGCGTCTCGCGCGTGCGGGCCCGCCTGCCCGACGCGATCGACGAGCCGGTGATCGCCAAGGTGGAGGCCGACGCCACGCCGACGGTCTGGCTCGCCTTCACGAGCGAGAACCTCACGCCGCTCGAGGTGACCGACCTCGTCAACCGCGTCGTCAAGCCGCGCCTGCAGACCGTCCCCGGCGTGGCCGATGTGCAGATCAACGGCGACCGCAAGTTCGCCATGCGCATCTGGCTGGACCCGGACAAGCTCGCCTCCTACCGCCTCACGGTGCAGGACGTCGAAGACGCGCTGCGCCGCCAGAACCTCGAAGTGCCGGCTGGCCGCATCGAGAGCCAGCAGCGCGAATTCAGCGTCACGGCGCGCACCGACCTCAACACCGTCGAGCAGTTCTCGGCCGTCACGCTCAAGCAGGCGGCGGGCTACACCGTGCGCCTGCGCGACGTCGCGCGCATCGAGCAGGCCGCCGCCAGCGAGCGCAGCAGCGTGCGGCTCAACGGCCAGTCGGCCGTCTCGCTCGGCGTGATCCGCCAGGCGACCGCCAACCCGCTCGAAGTGGCCGCCGGGGTGCGCGAGATGCTGCCGCGGCTCAAGCAGGACCTGCCGCCCGGGGTGAACGTGCAGGTCGCCAACGACAACTCGGTCTTCATCGACCGCTCGGTGAAGTCGGTGTTCAGCACCATCACCGAGGCCGTGGTGCTGGTGGCGCTGGTGGTGTTCATCTTCCTGCGGCACCTGCGCGCGGCGATCATCCCGCTCGTCACCATCCCGGTGAGCCTGATCGGCAGCTTCGCGATCATGTCGCTTGCCGGCTTCACCATCAACACGCTCACGCTGCTGGCGCTGGTGCTTGCGATCGGCCTCGTGGTCGACGACGCGATCGTGGTGCTCGAGAACATCTTCCGCCACATCGAGGAGGGCATGGCGCCCTTCCAGGCGGCGCTCAAGGGCGCGAAGGAGATCGGCTTCGCGGTGGTCGCGATGACCATGACGCTCGCGGCCGTGTTCGCGCCGCTCGCGTTTGCGCCGGGCCGCACCGGGCGGCTCTTCACCGAGTTCGCGCTGACGCTCGCGGGCGCGGTGATCGTGTCGGGCTTCGTCGCGCTCACGCTCACGCCGATGATGTGCAGCAAGCTGCTGCGCCACGAGGCCAAGCCCACGCGCTTCGACGTGTGGATGGAAGCGCGGCTCGACGGGCTCACCCGTGCCTATGGCAGGAGCCTGCGCTGGACGCTCGCGCACCGCTGGGTGGTGGTCCTGGGCATGCTGGCCTGCGCCGGCGGCAGCTGGTGGCTCTTCAGCACCGCCAAGAGCGAACTCGCACCGATGGAAGACCGCGGCGTGATCCTCGCCACCGTCAACGCGCCCGACGGCTCCACGCTCGACTACACCTCGCGCTATCTGCGCGCCATGGAAGACGTGGCCAAGGACTATTCCGAGTTCGATCGCGTGTTCGTCGTGGCCGGCAACCCGAGCGTCTCTCAGGGCATCGCCGTCATGCGCACGGTGGACTGGAGCGAACGCGAGCGCAGCACGCAGGAGCTCGCGCGCCAGCTGCAGCCGCGCTTCGCGTCGCTGCCGGGCGTCACGGCGTTCCCCGTCACGCCGCCGAGCCTGGGGCAGGGCTTCCGCGAGCGGCCGATCAACTTCGTGATCGTCACGAGCGACAGCTACGAGAACCTCTCGCGCGTGGTGCAGCAGTTCATGGGCGAGATCGCCAAGAACCCGGGACTCACCCAGCCGGACACCGACCTGCGCCTGAACAAGCCCGAGATCTTCCTGGAGGTGGATCGTGACCGCGCCGCCGATGCCGGCGTGAGCGTGGACCAGGTGGCGCGCACGGTCGAGACCATGCTGGGCGGTCGCGCCGTCACGCGCTACAAGCGCGATGCCGAGCAGTACGACGTGCTGGTGCAGACCGAGATGCGCGGGCGCACCACGCCGGAAGACATCGACAAGCTCTTCGTGCGCGGGCGCAACGAGGTGATGGTGCCGCTGTCGTCGCTCGTGAAGGTGCGCGAGGCCGTGAGCCCGCGCGAGCTCAACCACTTCAACCAGCGCCGCTCCGTCTCGATCACCGCCAACCTCGCGCCGGGCTATGCGCTGGGCGACGCACTCAAGTTCATGGACGAGACGGCGGCCAAGGTGCTCAAGCCCGGCTACTCGACCGAGCTCAATGGCGTCTCGCGCGAGTTCCGCTCGTCCAGCGGCGCGCTCGGCCTCGTCTTCGTGCTCGCGCTGCTGTTCATCTTCCTGGTGCTCGCCGCGCAGTTCGAGAGCTTCGTCGATCCGCTGGTGATCCTGCTCGCGGTGCCGTTGTCGATGGTGGGAGCGCTGCTGGCGCTGAGGCTCACCGGTGGCACGCTCAACGTCTATTCACAGATCGGCCTCATCACGCTCGTGGGCCTCATCACCAAGCACGGCATCCTGATCGTGGAGTTCAGCAACCAGCTGCGCCAGCAGGGCAAGGCGCTCGGCGAGGCGGTGGTCGAGGCGGCCACGCTGCGGCTGCGCCCCATCCTCATGACCACCGGCGCCATGGTGCTCGGTGCGGTGCCGCTGGCCATCGCCACGGGTGCCGGCGCCGAGAGCCGTCAGCAGATCGGCTGGGTGATCGTGGGCGGCATGTCGCTGGGCACGCTGCTCACCGTCTTCGTGGTGCCGACGGTGTACTCGCTCTTCGCCCGCAAGGCGGTGCCGGGGGCGAACGAGACGCCGGCCGAGGACGGCACGCACGCCGCGCACGCCTGAGGAGCGCCTCAGCCGCGCGCGAGGTCGCCGGGGGTGTTGATGTTGAAGAAGGCGGCGGCGTCGTCGAAGGCGACGCCGACACATCGCATCGTTGACGCCCAGCGCTCCACCTTGCGCTGACCCGCCTGAAGCTGCCGCGCAAGCGACGCCTCGACCTCGCGGCGCATGAGGCAGAAGGCCGGCTCGAGGCCGGTGGCCGTGCCGGCCATGGCGATCTCGGTGTCGGCTCGCACGGCCTGCGCGAGGCGCGTCACCAGGTCCAGCGGAAAGTGCGGGCAGTCGCAGGGCACCACCACCATCCACGGTGTCGCGCAGCGCCTGAGCCCCGCCAGCACGCCCGCAAGCGGCCCCTGATATCCCGCGAGCTCGGGCGGATCGGGCCAGACCGGCAGGCCCCAGGCGCGGTAGGTGCCGAGATGGCGGTTCGCGCTCAGCATCACCTGCGACACCTGCGGCGCGAGCCGCTCGGCGGCGCGCCGGGCCAGCGGCTCGCCTTTCCAGTCCTGCAGGCCTTTGTCGATGCCGCCCAGCCGCGTGCCCTGGCCGCCGGCGAGCACGAGGCCGGTGATCTGCTCGCGCGTGGGCGTGGCGGCGTCAGCCACCGATGTAGTGCATCTCGACGCGACGGCTGCCGCTGCCGGTGTCGGCGGCCTGTGCGCCGCGCAGCTCGGAGTAGCGGTCGCCGCGGCCCTGCCAGATGAGGCCGATGGCGCTGGCGATCTGCTCGTCGCTGTAGTGGCCGCGCAGCAGCGCGCGCAGGTCGTGGCCATGCGAGGCGAAGAGGCAGAGGAAGAGCTTGCCTTCGGTCGACAGCCGCGCGCGGTTGCAGTCGCGGCAGAAGGCGCGCGTCACGCTCGAGATCACGCCGATCTCGCCGCGGCCGTCGGCATAGGCGTAGCGCTCGGCGGTTTCGCCCGGCTGGCTCGCATCGAGCGGCCGCAGGGGAAAGGCCTCGCCCAGGCGCGCGATGAGTTCGGCCGAGGGCAGCACCTGGTCCATGCGCCAGCCGTTGGTCGCGCCCACGTCCATGAACTCGATGAAGCGCAGGACGACGCGCCCGTCGTAGTGCTCGCGGAAGTGCCGCGCCATGGGCACGATCTCGTGGTCGTTCACGCCGCGCTGCACGACCATGTTGACCTTGATCGGCCCGAGTCCGGCGCGCAGGGCGGCCTCTATGCCCTCCAGCACGTCGGCCACCGGGAAATCGGCGTCGTTCATGCGGCGGAAGACGGCGTCGTCGAGCGCGTCCAGGCTGACCGTGACGCGCTGCAGGCCGGCGGCTTTCAGCACCTGGGCCTTGCGGGCGAGCAGCGAGCCGTTGGTGGTGAGCGTGAGGTCGAGCGGCTGGCCGTCCCAGGTGCGCAGGGCCGCGAGCATCTCGATCAGCACCTCGACGTTCTTGCGCAGCAGCGGCTCGCCCCCGGTGAGGCGGATCTTCTGCACGCCGTGGGCGGCGAAGAGCCGCGCGGTGCGCGTGATCTCCTCGAAGCTCAGCAGCGAGCCCTGCGGCAGGAACTGGTAGTGCTTGTCGAAGATTTCCTTCGGCATGCAGTAGCCGCAGCGGAAGTTGCAGCGGTCGGTGACCGAAATGCGCAGATCCCGCAGGGGGCGGCCGAGCGTGTCAGCGATCAGCCCGGTCGGTGCAATCGCCTGCGCCGGGATCTGCGGCACGGCCGCGGCGTAGCGGTGGTCGGCGAGCGGAATGACTTTTTCGGTCATCGGGCGATTGTGCCCCCGCAGGGCGGCGAGGGCCTGTGCCGCGTCAAGGCGAGTAGTCGTTCGGAATGGCCGCGGCCGCCCGCGACTCGGCCGCGGCGGCCACCACGGGGGGCTGGGCGTGGCCGGCGCGGCGCGCACCGGTGTAGCGCTGCGCCCAGTACTTGACGCGCATGCTCTCCACGCGGATCTCGGCGCCCGAGCGAGGCGCGTGGATGAACTTGCCGTCGCCGATGTAGATGCCGACGTGCGAGAAGGTGCGCCGCAGGGTGTTGAAGAAGACGAGGTCGCCTGGCTGGAGTTCGTCGCGCTTCACGGGCGCGAAGCCCGGCGCCTTGGCCTGCTCGTCGACGCGGCGCGGCAGCACGAGGCCGAGCACGCTCTCGTAGATGTGACGGGTGAACCCGCTGCAGTCGAAGCCGTCTTCGGAGCTGTTGCCGCCACGCTTGTAGGGCACGCCGAGGAAGTTCATCGCCGCCACGACCAGGCCGGAGGTGGTGTCGCGCATCTGGCGGCCGAGATCTGCACCGCTCTCGATGAGCCCGCGCTCGGCCAGGAGCTCGGCAAGGCCGTCCTGGGGGGCTGCGTGGCTGCCCGCGGCCGCGCCGGCGCATGCCAGCGCGAGAAGCGCGTGGCGCAGCGGGGCAGGGCGGTGGTCGGGCATGGGGCGCAAGCATAGTGGGCGACGCGCGCTGTCGCAACAGAAATATCAATCAAGACAAGGACTTGGACGGCATTGTTCATGCGTTGCGGCATCGCTTTCGGGAGGGCTGCCCCATGCAGCCGACGGCCTCAACGGTTAGCCTCGGCTTCTTCAAACGAGGAGTCACGCATGTTCAGGGCTTTGCTGCTGGAGAAGACCGAGGCGGGCTTTGCCGCCCGTGTCCAGGACATCGATGAGGCGCGCCTGCCCGAAGGCGACGTGCTGGTGCAGGTCGACCACTCGACCCTCAACTACAAGGATGGCCTCGCGATCACCCACCGCGCGCCCGTCGTGCGGCAATGGCCCATGGTGGCGGGCATCGATGGCGCCGGCACGGTGCTGGAGAGCCGCCACGGCGCCTGGAAACCCGGCGACCGCTATGTGCTCAACGGCTGGGGAGTGGGTGAGACGCACTGGGGATGCCTGGCCGAAAAGGCGCGCCTCCAGGGTGAATGGCTGGTGAAGCTGCCGCAGGCCTTCACGACCCGTCAGGCCATGGCGATCGGCACGGCCGGCTACACCGCGATGCTGTGCGTGCTGGCGCTGGAGCGCCACGGCGTGCGGCCCGGAGAGGGCGATGTGCTGGTGACGGGGGCGACCGGCGGCGTGGGCAGCGTCGCGACGGCATTGCTCGCGAAGCTGGGCTACCGCGTCACCGCCTCCACGGGCAAGGCGTCGGAAGCGGCCTATCTGCAAGCGCTGGGCGCGACGGGTGTGATCGACCGGGCCGAGCTCTCGGCGCCCGGCAAGCCGCTGCAGAAGGAGCGATGGGCGGCGGTGGTCGATGCCGTGGGCAGCCACACGCTTGTCAACGCGTGCGCGCAGGTCCGCTACGGCGGCGTGGTGGCGGCGTGCGGGCTCGCCCAGGGCAACGATTTCCCCGGCACGGTGCTGCCCTTCATCCTGCGCAGCGTCACGCTCGCGGGGGTCGACAGCGTGATGGCGCCGCTCGCGCTGCGCCAGCAGGCCTGGGACAGGTTGGCGCAAGATTTGGACCCTAAGCTCCTCGAGCGCATGACGCAGGAGATCGCGCTCGACGAGGCGCCCGCGCAGGCCGAAGCCCTGATGGCCGGCCAGGTCCGCGGCCGCATCGTCGTGCGCATCCGATAGCACCACGAAGGAGACGAGCATGAGCCGGTACGCCGATTTCCACCGCCGTTCGCTGCAGGATCGAGACGGCTTCTGGCGAGAGCAGGCCGCGCTCATCGACTGGCACAAGCCGCCGCAGACCATCTGCGACTACAGCCACCCGCCCTTTGCGAAGTGGTTCGTCGGCGGCGAGACCAACCTGTGCCACAACGCCGTGGACCGCCACGCGTCGAGCCGGCCCGACGCCGATGCGCTGATCTGGGTCTCCACCGAGGTGGACCAGGAACGGGTCTACAGCTATCGCGAACTGCATGCCGAGGTGCAGCGCATGGCCGCCTGCCTGCAGGCGCTCGGCGTGAAGCGCGGCGACCGCGTGCTGATCTACATGCCGATGATCCCGGAGGCGCTCTTCGCCATGCTCGCCAGCGTGCGCATCGGCGCCATCCACTCGGTGGTGTTCGGCGGCTTCGCGAGCGGCAGCCTGGCGAGCCGCATCGACGATGCCACGCCGGCCGTCATCGTGAGTGCCGATGCCGGCAGCCGCAGCGGCAAGGTCGTGCCCTACAAGCCGCTGCTCGACGAGGCCCTGCGCATCGCCACGCACCAGCCGCGGCATGTGCTGATGGTCGATCGCCAGCTCGCTGCCTTCGATCGCACCGAAGGGCGCGACGTCGACCACGCCACCCTGCGAGCGCAGCACCTCGACGCGAAGGTGCCCTGCACCTGGCTCGCCGCCACCGATCCCAGCTACACGCTCTACACCAGCGGCACGACCGGCAAGCCCAAGGGCGTGCAGCGCGACACCGGCGGCTACGCCGTGGCGCTGGCCGCGAGCATGAAGCACATCTTCCAGGGCCAGGCGGGCGAGACCTTCTTCAGCGCGAGCGACATCGGCTGGGTCGTTGGCCACAGCTACATCGTCTACGGCCCGTTGATCGCGGGCATGGCCACGCTGATGTACGAGGGCGTGCCCATCCGCCCGGATGCCGGCATCTGGTGGCGGCTCGTCGAGAAGTACAAGGTCAACCTCATGTTCACTGCGCCCACCGCGGTGCGCGTGCTCAAGAAGCACGACGAGCGCTACCTGCGCGAGCGCGACCTGAGCTCGCTGCGCACGCTCTTTCTGGCCGGCGAGCCGCTGGACGAGCCGACCGCCACCTGGATCGCGCAGGCGCTCGGCAAGCCGGTGATCGACAACTACTGGCAGACCGAGACCGGCTGGCCCATCCTCACCATCGCCAACGGCGTCGAGAAGGCGCCCAGCCGCTTCGGCAGCCCCGGCTTCGCCATGTACGGCTACGACGTGAAGCTGCTCGACGAGACCACCGGCGAAGAGCTCACCGGCGCCCACCAGAAAGGCGTGCTCGCGATCGAGGGCCCGCTGCCGCCCGGCTGCATGCAGACGGTCTGGGGCGACGACGAGCGCTTCGTCAAGACGTACTGGAGCACGGTGCCCGGTCGCATGGTCTACAGCACCTTCGACTGGGGCATCCGCGACGCGGACGGCTACCACTTCATCCTCGGCCGCACCGACGACGTGATCAACGTCGCGGGCCACCGCCTGGGCACGCGCGAGATCGAAGAGAGCATCTCCAGCCACCCGGCCGTGGCGGAGGTGGCGGTGGTGGGCGTGGCCGACACCCTCAAGGGACAGGTCGCGATGGCATTTGCGGTGGTCAAGGACCCGGCCGCCATCGCCGACGAGCCCGCGAGACTCGCGCTCGAAGGCGACATCATGAAGACCGTGGACCAGCGGCTGGGCGCGGTCGCGCGGCCGGCACGGGTGCGCTTCGTGACGGCACTGCCCAAGACCCGATCCGGCAAGCTGCTGCGCCGCGCCATCCAGGCGGTGTGCGAGCAGCGCGATCCGGGCGACCTCACGACCATGGAAGACCCCGCGGCGCTGCAGCAGATCCGCGATCTCCTGGGCTAACGCATACTAGGTGCGGACCGCTTTTGGGGCGAAATGCGCCCCAAAAGCGTGCGTTCAGCCGGGCGCTGCACCGTGGTGGGAGGCTGGTGGGAGAATCGCCGGTTTCGCGTTTGATCCACCACTGCCATGAAATACGCCTCCGCCCACGATTTCCTCGTCCATGTCGGTCACCGCAACCCTGGGCAGCCTGAATACCTGCAGGCTGTCTCCGAAGTGGTGGAGAGCCTGTGGCCGTACATCGAGCAACATCCCAAGTACGCGGAGCAGGGCCTGCTCGACCGGCTGGTCGAGCCCGAGCGCGTGATCATGTTCCGCGTCTCCTGGGTCAACGATCACGGTGACGTACAGGTCAACCGCGGCTACCGCATCCAGCACAGCCTGGCGATCGGCCCCTACAAGGGCGGCCTGCGCTTCCATCCGTCGGTGAACCTGTCCATCCTCAAGTTCCTCGCCTTCGAGCAGACGCTCAAGAATGCCCTGACCACGCTGCCCATGGGCGGCGGCAAGGGCGGCGCCGACTTCGATCCCAAGGGCAAGAGCCCCGGCGAGGTGATGCGCTTCTGCCAGGCCTTCGTGAGCGAGCTCTTCCGCCACGTGGGCGCCGACACCGACGTGCCGGCCGGCGACATCGGCGTGGGTGGCCGCGAGGTCGGCTACATGGCCGGCATGATGAAGAAGCTGTCGAATCGCGCCGACTGCGTGTTCACCGGCAAGGGCCTCTCGTTCGGTGGTTCGCTGATCCGCCCCGAGGCGACCGGCTATGGCACCGTCTACTTTGCCGAGGAAATGCTCAACCACAGGAGCATGGGCCTGCAGGGGCTGCGCGTGAGCGTCTCGGGCTCGGGCAACGTCGCGCAGTACGCGGTCGAGAAGGCCATGGCGCTGGGAGCCAAGGTGGTGACGGTCTCCGACTCCAGCGGCACCGTGGTGGACGAGAACGGCTTCACGCCCGCCAAGCTCGCCGAACTGATGGAGGTCAAGAACCACCAGTACGGCCGCGTGAGCGACTACGCCAAACGCGTCGGGGCCAAGTTCCATGAGGGCATGCGCCCCTGGCAGGTGCCGGTGGACGTGGCGCTGCCGTGTGCGACGCAGAACGAACTCGACGGCAATGACGCCGAGGTGCTGGTGCGCAACGGCGTCAAGTGCGTGGCCGAAGGCGCCAACATGCCCTCGACGCTGGAGGCCGTGCAGGTCTTCGAGCGGGCCGGCGTGCTCTATGCGCCCGGCAAGGCGAGCAATGCCGGCGGCGTGGCGACCTCGGGCCTCGAGATGAGCCAGAACGCGATGCGCCTGTCGTGGACGCGCGATGAGGTGGATGGCCGCCTGCACGTGATCATGCGCGGCATCCACGAGGCCTGCCTGCGCCACGGCCGGCGCCCCGACGGCTCGGTGAGCTACGTCGATGGCGCCAACGTGGCTGGCTTCGTGAAGGTGGCCGACGCCATGCTGGCGCAAGGCGTCATCTGAGCCACCTCGGCAGCGGCTACATCAGGTAGTCGCCGCTGGCCTCGGGCTGGAAGAGGATCGCCGTGATCTCCACGTGGCGCTGCCCGCCGCCCGGCCTGGGCCAGCTCACGGTGGAGCCGACCCGCATGCCCAGCAGCGCCCAGCCGATGGGCGAGAGCACCGAAACGAAGCCCGCCTCGGGTTCCGCGTCCTCCGGGTAGCACACCGTGAACTCGCTGCGCTCGCCGCTGTCGAGATCGGCGAGCGCCACCTTGGTGTACATCGTGACGATGTCGGGAGACACCTCGCGCGCCGGCACGACGGTCGCGGCCTCGAGCACCTCTTCGAATTCGAGCGTCTCGGCCGAGGGCAGGCCGGTGCGCGGGTTGCGTTGGATCAGCCGCGTGATGCGGACGTGGTCGAGCTCGGTCAGCGTGCGTTCGAGCGTGAGCGTGGATTCCATGGTTCACCTCTGGGTAGCGGCGCCACCGGAAAGACCGGCGCACGCCATCGCGCTGGGCTGAGGCCCGGCGATCCAGAGTTGCGCAAACGTGGAGGAGGGGTGTGGGGGATCGCCGGGCTCAGGGGAGTGCGGCGATCTGGGGAATGGGGCTTCGCTGATGGCGCGCGCGCAGCATCGCGCCGACCGCAGCGCGAGACGCTGCGAGGCCGTTTGCGTCGAAGCGCATGCCTAGCGAAAGCCGATTCATGTGGTCATGGTACCGATGCGGCAATACCGCACGAAAGCAGTGCGGTTATGGCCGCGCGGTCAGAGCACCTCGGAGGCGAAGTCCGCCAGGCGCGAACGCTCGCCCCGCGCGAGGGTGACGTGGCCCGAATGCGGCCAGCCCTTGAACCGGTCCACTGCGTAGGTGAGCCCCGAGCTGCCCTCGGTGAGGTAGGGCGTGTCGATCTGCGCGAGGTTGCCCAGGCAGACGATCTTGGTGCCGGGGCCGGCGCGCGTGATGAGCGTCTTCATCTGCTTGGGCGTGAGGTTCTGCGCCTCGTCGATGATGACGAACTTGTTGAGGAAGGTGCGCCCGC
>JBIQJS010000203.1:0-2591 GCA_044507405.1 Rubrivivax sp.
GGCTTCCATTCGTCGGTCTGGCAGGGTTTCAGTCCGCGAATCCCGCGCGGCGTGGGCGCGCCGCTCGTAAAGTGATCCACTCGCCGCTCGGAAAGTGATCCACCTGGAGGCCTAACGGGCGGTTGCCCGAAGCGTGGGGCTTCGGGTCCGCTGGGGGGTGCTCAAGGTGGATCAGGTGCATGTCATTCGTCACAAGGTGTTGGTGGAAGGCCGCTCGCGGCGGCAGGTCGCGCGCGAGCTGGGCGTCTCGCGGCGCACGGTCGTGAAGTATCTCCAGGAGGCGGCGCCGGTGCGACGCGAGACGCAGCCCCGGGCACGGCCGGTGTGGGACGCGGTCCGCGGCCGCGTCGAGGCGTTGCTGGCCGAGTCGAGCCGCTGGACCGGCGGCAAGCAGCAGCTGACGGCCACGCGCCTGCATGAATTGCTGGTGGCTGAGGGCCATCGCGTCGGCGTCACGCTGGTCAAGGAGGCCGTGGCCGAGAGGAAACGGCAGCGGCGCGAGGTCTTTGTGCCGCTGACGTACCGGCCCGGCGAACTCGCCGAGGTCGACTTCTTCGAGGTGCTGGTGGATATCGCCGGCACGCGGCGCAAGGCGTGGCTGTTCCTGCTGCGGCTGATGTACTCGGGCCGCGACTTCGCGTGGATCTACGAGCGGCAGGACCAGGTCAGCTTCCTCGACGGGCATGTTCGGGCCCTGGCGCACTTTGGTGGCGTGCCAGCCCGCGTGGCCTACGACAATCTCCGACCCGCCGTCGTGCGGATCCAGGTGGGGGGCGAGCGGCAGCTCACCCCGCGCTTCGCGGCCCTGGCCTCGCACTACCTGCTTGAGCCGTGCTTCTGTCGCCCGGGCGAAGGCCACGACAAGGGCGGCGTCGAAGCCCGGGGCAAGGCCCTGCGTCGCCAAGCGCTCGTGCCGATTCCGAGCGGCCAGACGCTCGACGCCATCAATGCGGCGCTGCTGGCGCGCCTCGACGCGCGCGCGACGACGACGCCGACGATCGCGACGCGGTTCGCCGAGGAGCAGCAGGTGTGGCGCGCGGTGCCCGAGCCGTTTGCCGCCGAGGCCACGACGCTCGCCACGGTCAGCCCGCGTGCGTTGGTGCGCCTCGACGGCGCGTACTACTCGGTCCCGTGTCGCTGGGCGGGCCTCGACCTGACCGTGCGCACCGGCCCGACGACGGTGACGATCGTCGGGCGCGACGGCACGCGGATACGGCACCCGCGCAAGCGCTTCGGCGAGCGCGCGATCGACTACCGGCACTATCTGCCAGAGCTGGCGCGCAAACCGCAGGCCGTGCGGCAGGTGCTGCCGGATCTGCTGCGCGATCTGGGCGAGCCGTTTCCGGCCGTGTGGGCGCGCCTGCAAGGGGCGCACGACGCGCGTGAGGCCGCCCGGCTGTTCGCCAGGATCCTCGGCGCACTGGAGACGCGCGGGGCGGCCGACGTCGTGCCATGGCTGCAGGCCGCGCTGACGAGCGGCGCGCCGCTGACGATCGTGGGCGCCCCGCACGAGGCGCCGCCACCGGTCGAGGTCCCCGCGGCGTTGCGCGACGTAGACATCGCCAGCGGCTGCGCCGCCGATTACGACGGCTGGCTCACGGCGGTGTCGGCATGAGCGCAACGGCCCTCACCCGCGAGCTCGTCGTCGCCCACACCCGGGCGTTGAAGTTACCGGGCATCGCCCGTGTCTTTGACGGTCTCGCACGCCAGGCGCGTGATGGGCACTGGCCGCACGAAGACTACTTGCAAGAGGTGCTCAGCGCCGAGCTGGCGTCCCGCCACGAGTCGGTCATGCGCCAGCGCCTGCGCGACGCGCGCTTCCCCGAGGTCAAGACCCTCGACACGTTTGAGTTCGCCGCCGCCGAGGGGCTCAACGCCACGCAGGTCCACACGCTCGCCCGTGGCGAGTGGGTCACCGCGCCCGAGAATCTCATTCTGGCCGGCCCGATTGGTACCGGCAAAACGCATCTGGCGATTGCGCTCGGCGTCGAAGCCACCAAGCAGAAGCGCCGCGTACTCTTCACGCGAGCCGCCGATCTCGTCCGGCAGCTGCTCGAGGCGCGCGATGCGCGCGAGCTCACGCGCCTGCAGCAGCGGCTGCGGCGCGTCGAGGTCCTCATCATCGACGAGCTGGGCTTCGTCCCCTTCGATCGGGCCGGCGGGGAGCTGCTCTTCAATCTGATCACCGATCGCTACGAGCGGCGGGCGACGGTGGTCACCACGAATCTCACGTTTGCCGAATGGGTCACCGTCTTCGCCGGGGACGAGAAGCTCACCACGGCGCTGCTCGACCGCCTGGCGCATCACGCCACGGTCATCACCACGAAGGGGAAGAGCTATCGGATGCGCAAGCGGCGCAGCCCGGGCTAGCCGCGCGCGTCCGTGGTCAGGCGCTGAGATCGGCCTGAAGAACGGCCGATCTCAGCGCCCGACCACGGCAGAGCCCGAACGAAGAAGAGAGAGCGTAGAATGAACCGCCTCCAGGTGGATCACTTTCCGAGCGGCGGACTGGTCTAATTTCCGAGCGGCGCCACCAGGCGGTCAACCCAAGGATTTCCTTCGTGCCTTCGTGGCTTCGTGCTTCATCGCGG
>JBIQJS010000084.1:0-17137 GCA_044507405.1 Rubrivivax sp.
GGACAGCCGTTAGCTGCTACGCCGCCCTGTGCAGTCCGGACCTTCCTCCAGTGCGGCCTTTCGGCCCGGCGCTTGCGCGCCGCCACGAGGGTTGCACCAGCGGCGATCTGGCTTGCTTCACGGGCGCGATTATCGGCCCCCCGGGAAACACCTCGTGTGCGACGGCAACTCCATACAAGCGGGCCCACGAACCGGCGCCTATCGTCCGCCGCGGCGTGCCGGGGGGAGCGCCATCACCTCCTCGCTGAAAGGCACCATGGCCGCGCCCGATCACCCTGCACGAACGCCCGGCGCGCCAGCGCCCGAGATCAGCATCCCGCTCGACAACGCCTACGTGCTCGGGCACCACGGGTTCCTCTACACGAGCTCGCACCTCCCGCCCACGCCCACCTCACGCCACGCCGCCGTGCTGCTGCTGAGCGTGCACGGCCGCCCGTTCGACCTGGTGCTGCCCGACGGGCGCCTGCTCAGCGCCGCGGCGGCGCTGGTGCCCCCGCGCGTGGAGCGCCGCCTGCGGGCCGAGGGCGTGCCCATCGTGAGCGTGAACGTGATGCCGGCGCACAGCGCCTACCACGTCTTCCGCGCGATGCAACCGGGCGGCGTGCGCGCGCTCGACCGCCATTGCTTCAACGCGCTCAACGACGAGTTCGAGGCCGCCCTGCATGCGCGCGCCCACATCGTGGACGCGGAGCTCACCTTCTCGCGCGTGGTGAGCGAGGCGCAGCGCCTGCTGCCGCCGGCCCCGCCGCCCGACCCGCGCGCGCTGCCGCTCATCCGCATGCTGGACGCCGACCCCGAACTCAGCCTGCCCGCACTGGCACAGCGGCTCGGCTACTCGCAGCAGGTGATGTCGCGGCTGTTCCGCTCGGCCGTGGGCATGTCGCTGCGCGATTACCAGAACTGGCTCAAGCAGCGCCGCGTGTACGACACGCTCTACAGCCGCCGCTCGCTGACCGAGGTGGCGCATCACGCGGGCTTCACCGACTCGCCGCAGTTCACGCGCACCTTCCAGCGCTGGTACGGCGTCTCGCCATCGGCGGCGCGCGACCCGCGGCATGTGCGCGTGTTCGTGCACGGCGCCAGCAACCAGCGCCTGGCCCCGGACGATCAGGACGCCGGCTGAGCGGCGGCGTCGGGCGCGGCGGGCTCGGCGATCAGATCGCGCTGGTCCGGCGGGAGCTGGGCGCGCAGCTCGTCCAGGCGCGCCTTCTTCTGCTCGAAGGTGAGCGAGGCGTCCTGCTCGACGAACATCGCTTCCATCGTGACGCGCGCATGCCGGTCGGCCGAGCCGAACAGGGCCTGCGCCGTGGCGGCGTCGAAATGACGCCGCTTGATCGCATCGGCCTGGTCGAACATGGCGTTCATCTCCTGAAGGTTCTTCGGGATGCCCATGGGCGCCAGCTGCTGGCCGACGTCGGCGGTGTAGCCGCGGTAGGCGCTGAAGAGGCCGATGGCACGCTCGGCGTCCTCACGCGGCAGGCCCTCCCGCAAGGTGCGCTCCAGGCGCTGGATGTCGTCTTCCGTGGGCTGCTCGGGCATGGAGTTGAGCACCGCCTCGATCGTGGCGCGGGTGTCCTTGTCGATCACCAGCCCGCCCGAGAAGCCGAGCTCGAAGAGGCGCGAGGCATCGAGCGTCGCACCGAAGGCATCGGCCACCATCACCGGGCCCGCCCCCTGCACATGCCCCGAGGCAAAGCGCGGCATGCCGGCCGGCTCGTAGGCCGCGGGTGGCGCGGCGCCCGCGGTGGCCTGCGGCTCGACGACGACGGGCGCCGGATCGGGGCCCCACGCGCCATAGCCGATGGCGGCGACGACCACCACGGCACTGGCGGCAAGCAGGAGCGGCATGGGCTTGATGTTCATGAGACTGCACGGTCATCCAAAACTGCCATCCAGCATACCCATCGCCGCGCTCCGGTCAAAGCCCGCGTGAAGTCGTCGGGAGTGCCTTTCCAGAGGGAGAGTGCCCCTGCCGCGCGCGTAACACAAAAGACGGCGTTCGGATAGATCGGAACGGTAGCTCGCAAGTGCGGATTAAAAAAGACGGGCGTCCAACAAGAATCCGCCCAGCCCCCGATTCGGGCCAAGCCGCGGCGCCAGCCGCAACCGCCTCACAGACCGCATTAGGAGACAGACACATGGGTATTCCACAACGCGCCGCGCGCTACCTCCAGGCCAGCCTGCTCGGCGGCCTCCTGGCCGTCTCGGCCACCGCCATGGCCCAGAGCAACCCCTACCAGCGCGGTCCGGCTCCGACGACCTCGTCGCTCGAAGCCAGCAGCGGCCCCTTCACGGTGCGCAACTTCACCGTCAGCCGCCCGAGCGGCTATGGCGGCGGCACCGTGTACTACCCGACCAACGCCGGCGGCACCGTGGGCGCCATCGCCGTGGTGCCGGGCTACACCGCCCGCCAGAGCAGCATCAACTGGTGGGGCCCGCGCCTGGCCTCCTGGGGCTTCGTCGTGATCACGATCGACACCAACTCCACCCTGGACCAGCCGTCGGCCCGCTCGCGCCAGCAGCTTGCCGCGCTCGACCAGGTCGCCACGCTCAGCCGCACCAGCAGCAGCCCGATCTACAACATGGTGGACACCAGCCGCATGGGCGTGATGGGCTGGTCGATGGGCGGTGGCGGCTCGCTGATCTCGACGCAGACGCGTCCGTCGATCAAGGCCTCGATCCCGTTCGCGCCCTGGAACAGCAGCTCGAACTTCTCGAGCGTGACGGTGCCGACCTTCATCATCGCCTGCCAGGACGACCTGATCGCCCCGGTCAGATCGCACGCCTCGCCGTTCTACAACAGCATGACGCGCAACCCGAAGCAGTTCCTCGAGGTCCGCAACGAAGGCCACAGCTGCGCCAACAGCGGCAACAGCGACCGCGACATCCTGGGCAAGAAGGGCGTGGCCTGGATGAAGCGGTTCATGGACAACGACACCCGCTTCACCTCGTTCGCCTGCACCAACCAGGAAAGCAGCCTGGACGTGTCGGACTTCCGCGTCGCACGCTGCTCGTGATGAGCTGACGCTGCCTCGCGGCCCCGGCCGCAGGCAAGCAAGCAGAAGGGCGCCATGCAGATGGCGCCCTTTTTTTGTGGACCGCGCCCGGATCAGCGGCCGAGGTACTGCACCTTGTTCGGCCGCTTCTCCGGCGTGAGGGCGAAGTACTCCGGGTGCTTGCTGAAGAGGCGCGTCGACGACGCGTTCTTGGCGAGCAGGCCGCCGGCCCGCAGGCGCTCGGCCGCCAGCTGGATGGCGACCTTGGCGCCGCCGCGCAGCTCGGAGAGGGCCGCGAGGATGCGTTGCACCTCCTCGGGCAGCACGGGTGCCGGCGGCTCCGCGGGCGGCTTGGGGGCCGCGGCCGCGCGCTTGCGCGACGTGGCCTGCTTGCGCGGCGCGGCCGGCGCCGCGGCGTCGGCCGTGGGGCGCGTCGCCGCGGCCTGCGGCCGCTGGTGCGGCAGGTCGACGAAATCGTCGTAGACGTGCTTGGACTCGTCGCCCGTCTTGCCGAGCTGGCCGATGCCCTCGACGCGGCAGCCCTTCTCGCGCAGGCGGATGACGAGCGGCGCGAAGTCGGAGTCCGAGGACACGATCACGGCCACCTCGGGCCGCTCGCTCACCGCGAGGTCCATGGCGTCGATCGCCAGCGCGATGTCGTTGGCGTTCTTGCCGCTCGAGAGGTTGACGATGGGGCGGATCGAGCACTTCTTGAAGAGCTTCTGGTGCGCCACCGCCGTCTCGGCCGTGCAATAGGCGCGGCGCACGTGCACCGCGCCGTGTTCGGCCTTGGCCTTGGCGATGGCCTGTTCGATCACGCCGGCCGACACGTTGTCGGCGTCGATCAGCAGCATCACGCGCTTGCTCATGCGAGTCTCCAGGTGAGCGTCTCACCACCGCGCAGCGGCTTGAGCTGCGCATCGCCGAAAGGCAGGGCCTCGGGCACCGTCCAGGTTTCTTTCTTCAGCGTCACCGTGCCGGTGTTGCGCGGCAGGCCGTAGAAATTGGCCCCGTTGAACGAGGCGAAGGCCTCGAGCTTGTCGAGCGCGCCCTGCGCCTCGAACACCTCGGCATACAGCTCCAGCGCGGTGAGTGCGGTGTAGCAGCCGGCGTGGCCGCTCGCATGCTCCTTCAGGTGCGCGGCATGGGGCGCGCTGTCGGTGCCGAGGAAGAACTTCTCGCTGCCCGAGGTCGCGGCCCGAACGAGCGCCACGCGGTGCTCCTCGCTCTTCAACACCGGCAGGCAGTAGAAGTGCGGGCGCAGACCGCCGGTGAAGATGGCGTTGCGGTTGTAGAGCAGATGCTGCGGGGTGATCGTGGCCGCGGTGTACGCATCGGCGCCGGCCACGTACTGCGCACCCTCGCGCGTGGTGAGGTGCTCGAAGACCACCTTGAGCTCGGGGAAGTCGCGGCGCAGCGGCGTCATCACGCGGTCGATGAAGACGGCCTCGCGGTCGAAGAGGTCGACCGCCGGATCGGTCACTTCGCCGTGCACCAGCAGCAGCAGGCCCTCGCGCTGCATCGCCTCGAGCGTGGGATAGACCTTGCGGATGTCGGTCACGCCTTCGTCGCTGTTGGTGGTGGCGCCGGCCGGATAGAGCTTCACGGCCTTCACGCCCGCCTGCTTCGCGCGGACGATCTCTTCCGGCGCAAGACGCTCGGTCAGGTAGAGCGCCATCAGCGGCTCGAAGTCGCTGCCGGCCGGGCGCGCCGCGAGGATGCGCTCGCGGTACGCGAGCGCGAGCGCCGCCGTGGTGATCGGCGGCTTGAGGTTGGGCATCACGATGGCACGCGCGAACTGGCGCGCCGAGTGGGGCAGCACGGCCGCGAGCGCGGCACCGTCACGCAGGTGCAGGTGCCAGTCGTCGGGGCGGGTGATCGAGAGAGATTGGGTCATGCCAAATTCTCTCACTCGCGTCAGCCGTGGCTGGCGGCGCAGCGTGGAGACGCAGGGGGCGGACATGCGCGCGCGCAGCGTCGCGCCACTTCAGGCAACGCCCAAGGGACGGATCCCCCGGCCCGATGGGTGGCGCCCCTTGGGGGCAGGAGCGGGAGCGACTGGGGGCCCAGTGATTTCAGTGCTGGAGGATCTTGGAGAGGAAGTCTTTCGCACGCGGCGAGCGGGCCTCGGGGTTGCCGAAGAACTCCTCCTTGCGGCAGTCCTCGACGATCTTGCCGGCGTCCATGAAGATCACGCGGTGGCTCACCTTCCTGGCGAAGCCCATCTCGTGGGTGACGACCATCATGGTCATGCCTTCCTGCGCGAGCTTGACCATCACGTCGAGCACCTCGCCCACCATCTCGGGGTCGAGCGCCGAGGTGGGCTCGTCGAACAGCATCACGATCGGGTCCATGCTGAGCGCGCGGGCGATCGCCACGCGCTGCTGCTGCCCGCCGGAGAGCTGGCCGGGGAACTTGTCCTTGTGCGCCATCAGGCCCACGCGGTCGAGCATCTTCAGGCCGCGCTGCGTGGCCTCGTCCTTGCCGCGCCCGAGCACCTTGATCTGCGCGAGCGTCAGGTTCTCCGTCACGCTCAGGTGCGGGAACAGCTCGAAGTGCTGGAACACCATGCCCACGCGCGCGCGCAGCTTGGGCAGGTCGGTCTTCGGGTTCATGATGCTGATGCCGTCGACCACCACGTCGCCCTTCTGGAAGGGCTCGAGGGCGTTCACCGTCTTGATGAGCGTCGACTTGCCCGAGCCCGACGGGCCGCATACCACCACGACCTCGCCCTTCTCGATGCTGGTCGTGCAGTCGGTCAGGACCTGGAAGCTTCCGTACCACTTGCTGACGTTCTTGATCTCAATCACCAGCGTTCTCCCGGCTCATCGGATGATCTGGATCTTCTTCTGCAGCTGGCGCACGAGCATCGACAGGCTGAAGCAGATCACGAAGTACACGGCGGCGGCGACGAGGTAGGTCTCCACCGGGCGGTTGAAGTTCTTGCCCGCGATCTCGAAGCCCTTGAGCAGGTCGTAGGCGCCGATGGCATACACGAGCGAGGTGTCCTGGAACAGGATGATGGTCTGCGTGAGCAGCACCGGCAGCATGTTGCGGAAGGCCTGCGGCAGCACCACCAGCTGCATGGTCTGGCGGTAGCTCATGCCCATCGCGTACCCCGCCTGCGTCTGCCCGCGGGAGACGCTCTGGATGCCCGCGCGCATGATCTCCGAGTAGTAGGCGGCCTCGAACAGCGTGAACGTCACGATGGCCGAGATCTCGGCGCGGTAGGCGGCGCCGTAGCTGCCCGCGATCGAGGTGTAGAAGACCGTCGGGATGAGCAGGAAGAACCACAGGATCACCATCACGAGCGGAATGCTGCGCATGGTGTTCACGTAGGCCGCGGCCGGCACCTCCAGCCACTTGCGGCCCGACAGGCGCATGAGCGCGAGCAGGGTGCCGAGGATGATGCCGCCCACCATCGCGATGAAGGTGAGCTGCAGCGAGAAGAGCAGGCCCTTGAGGATGTAGCTCTGCAGGGTGGCCGCGGTGAGCCAGCTGAAATCGAGATTGCCGAGCATCAGCGCCCCCCTCCCGCCACGCCGGGCACGCGCATGCGCACCTCCAGCACCTTGGCGAGCCGGTTGATGGCGAACGCCGAGATGAAATAGAGCGCCGTGACGGCCAGGTAGATCTCGATGCCGCGCGAGGTCTCCTCCTGGGCCTGCAGCGCGAACATCGTGAGCTCCGCGATCGACACCGCAAAGGCCACCGACGAGTTCTTGACGATGTTCATCGACTCGCTGGTGAGCGGCGGCACGACGATGCGGAAGGCCATGGGCAGCAGCACGTAGCGGTAGGTCTGCGGCAGCGTGAGGCCGAGCGCGAGGCCGGCATAGCTCTGGCCACGCGGCAGGCTCTGGATGCCGGCGCGCACCTGCTCGGAGACACGCGCCGACGTGAAGAGCCCGAGCGCCACCACCACCAGCAGGAAGCTGGGCACCTTCTGCAGCGGCAGGTAGAGCTGCGGCACGACGTGGTACCAGAGGAAGATCTGGACCAGGATCGGGATGTTGCGGAAGAGCTCGGTCCAGGCGTTGCCGATCCGCACCAGCGTCTTGCTCGGCGTGGTGCGCATGATGCCCACCAGCGATCCGAGCACCAGCGCAAGGACCAGCGCCAGCAGCGAGACCGAGAGCGTCCAGCCCCAGGCCGACATCATCCAGTCGAGATAGGTGACGTCGCCGCCGCTGCCGAAGCAGCGCGGCGACACCTCCTGCGAGATGGTGTCCTTGCAGAACACCTGCCAATCCCAGGTCGCCACGTGGTCCGTCCCTTCGTTGTGCCTACGCCTCTAATGAAATGGCGCGGTCACCTTGCGGTGCCGCGCCGTGAGCCTATGCAAACAACCTGCCAGCGACAAGCGGTTCGCATCGAGCCGGCTTACTTGATGGCGTAAGCCTCCATCGGCTTGTCGTTCGGATTCGCCCAGGCTTCCTTGGTGGCTTCCGACAGCGGCAGGCCGATCTTGGCGCCCGCGGGCGGGATCGGCTGCATGAACCACTTGTCGTAGGTCTTGGCCAGTTCGCCCGACTTCATCTGGGCCTTGATGCTGTCGTCGACCGCCTTCTTGAAGGCTGCGTCGTCCTTGCGGATCATGATGGCGATCGGCTCGACCGACAGCACTTCACCGACGATGGCGAAGTCCTTCGGGTTCTTCGAGGTGGCGATGTTCTTGGCCAGGATGGAGCCGTCCATCACGAAGGCATCGGCGCGGCCCGACTCCAGCAGCAGGAAGCTGTCGGCGTGGTCCTTGCCGAAGACCTCGCGGAAGGTCAGGTTCTCGGCGCGCTTGTTCTTGCGCAGGGTCTGGACCGAGGTGGTGCCGGTGGTGGTGGCGAGCGTCTTGCCGTTGAGGTCGGCGATGCTCTTGATGCCCGAGTTGGCCTTGACGGCCATGCGCACTTCTTCCACGTAGGTGGTCACGGCGAAGGCGACGTCCTTCTGGCGGGCTTCGTTGTTGGTGGTGGAGCCGCACTCGAGGTCGACGGTGCCGTTCTGCACCAGCGGAATGCGGTTCTGCGAGGTGACCGGCTGGTACTTCACGGCGAGCTTCTTGCCGACGGCCTTCTCCAGGTCGGAGATCACCTTGGTGCACACGTCGATGTGGAAGCCGACGTACTTGCCATCGCCCAGCGTGTAGGAGAGGCCGGAGGACTCGCGCACGCCCATCGTGATGGAGCCGCTGTCCTTGATCTTCTTGAGCGTGTCGGCTTGGGCGACGCCGACGGCGAGCACGGCCGACAGGGCAAGCAGGGTCTTCTTCATGGGAACTCCTTCGGTAGGAATCGGGTTAGCGGCGGGGCGCCGGAAAATGCATTCTAGGGACGGTGGCCTGCGTGGAACCACGTAGAAGCCCGCAAGTTCTAGGCCGGCGCGGCGGCCCCGCCGGCCTGCAGGAAGTCCCACAAGGCCTGAGCCTGCGGCTTGGTGTGGCGCGCCATCTCGGGCCGCTCGCGGTACAGCCGCACTTCCATGGAGAGCTCGCAGTCGCCCGGCGCCGTCGCGCGCACCAGCCGGCTGCTGCGCGTCTCCTTGTCGACCGAACTCGTGGGCAGGAACGCGAGCCCGTGGCCTTCGAGGGCCATCGCCTTCAGGCCCTCGGCCATGTCGGTCTCGTAGATCGGGTCCAGCACGAGCGGCACAGGCGAGAGCTTGATGATCTGCTCCACCAGCCGCCCGAGGTACGCGCCCGAGGCGTAGCTGAGGAAGGGCACCTTCTCGCCCCGCCCCGCCGCCAGCCGGAACATCGGCTGGCCGAGCGCATCGGCACGTGCGTAGGGGGCGAGCGTCTCGTGGCCGATCGCGAGCATCTCGTAGCGGTCGGGGTTGAGCTGCAGCGGCTGGCTGGGGTGGTGGTAGGCGATGAGCAGGTCGCAGCTGCCTTCGGTCAGCAGCATCACCGCGTCGTGCACGTTGAGCGCCATCAGGCGGCTCTTGAGCGCGCCGAAGCGGCGGCGCAGGTCCATCACCCAGTGCGGGAAGAAGGTGACCGCGAGCGAATGCGGCACGGCGAACTCGATCGTGTCCTGCGAGGCCGCCTGGTGCGCATGCATCATGTTGCGCGTGGTCTGCAGGGCGCCGAGGATCTCGAGCGCCTGCGAGCGGAAGGTCTCGCCGGCCGGCGTGAGCCGCGTGGGGTAGGACGACCGGTCCACGAGGTCGATGCCCGCCCAGGCCTCCAGCGCCTGGATCCGGCGCGAGAACGCCGGCTGCGTGACATGCCGCAGCTGGGCCGAGCGGGAGAAGCTGCGCGTCTCGGCCAGGCTCACGAAGTCTTCCAGCCACTTGGTTTCCATCGTCGATCGCTCGTCGCAGGGGTGACGGGGCGGGATTTCAGCACAGCGCGGGCGTCACTGCGCCTCGGCGGCGTCGGGCGTGTTCTGCTGCAGCCGCCACATGCTCGCGTAGCGGCCATCGAGTTGCAGCAGCTCGGCGTGCGTGCCGCGTTCGACGATGCGGCCGTGCTCCATCACGAGGATCTGGTGCGCATCCACCACGGTGGAGAGGCGATGCGCGATCACGAGCGCCGTCTTGTTGCGCGCGACGCCCTGCAGCTCGGCCTGGATGGCGCGCTCGTTGGCCGAATCGAGCGCCGAGGTGGCCTCGTCGAAGATCATGATCGGCGGGTTCTTGAGCAGCGTGCGGGCGATGGCCACGCGCTGCTTCTCGCCGCCCGAAAGCTTGAGCCCGCGCTCGCCCACCGCGGTGTCGTAGCCCTTGGGGGTGCTCACGATGAAGTCGTGGATGCGCGCGGCGCGGGCCGCCGCCTCGATCTCCTCGCGGGTGGCACCGGGGCGGCCGTAGGCGATGTTGTAGGCCACGGTGTCGTTGAAGAGCACGGTGTCCTGCGGGACGATGCCGATCGCCTGGCGCAGGCTCGATTGCGTGATGGTGCGGATGTCCTGCCCGTCGATGGTGATGCTGCCCTGGCCGACGTCGTAGAAGCGGTAGAGCAGCCGAGCGAGCGTGCTCTTGCCCGAGCCCGAAGGGCCGACCACCGCCACCGTCCTGCCGGCCGGGATCTCGAAGCTCACGTCGTGCAGGATGGGTCGCGCCGGCTCGTAGGCGAAGCGCACGTGGCTGAACGCCACCACGCCTTCGCGCACCGCAAGCGCCGGCGCCCCCGGCGCGTCGTCGACCTCGCGCGCGCGGCTCATGAGCGTGAACATCTTGTCGAGGTCGGTGAGCGACTGCTTGATCTCGCGGTAGATCACGCCGAGGAAGTTGAGCGGAATGTAGAGCTGGATCATGAAGGCGTTGACCATCACCAGGTCACCGAGCGTGAGGCGCCCTTCGACCACCCCGCTCGTCGCCAGCCAGAGCATGGCCACGAGGCCCGTGGCGATGATGAGCTGCTGGCCGGTGTTGAGCATGGACAGCGTGGTCTGGGCCTTCAGCTGCGCGCGCCGCAGGCGTTCGAGGCTCTCGTCGTAGCGCCCGGCCTCGAAGTCCTCGTTGTTGAAGTACTTGACCGTCTCGTAGTTGAGCAGCGAGTCGATGGCCCGGGTGTGGCTGGTCGAATCGAGCTCGTTCACCTGCCGGCGGAACTGCGTGCGCCAGTTGGTGACGGTGATCGTGAAGACGATGTAGCAGACCAGCGCGGCGATCGTGATCCAGGCGAAGCGGGCATCGAACTTCACGCCCAGCAGCGTGAGCACCATCGCCACCTCGATCAGCGTGGGCACGATGCTGTAGAGGGAGTACGAGATGAGCGAGTGCACCGCGCGCGTGCCGCGCTCGATGTCGCGCGTCATGCCGCCGGTCTGGCGCTCCAGGTGGAAGCGCAGGCTGAGCGAATGCAGGTGCCGGAAGACCTGCAGCGAGATGCTGCGCGCCGTGCCCTCGGTGGCGCGCGCGAAGACGAGCTCGCGCAGCTCGGTGAAGAGCGTGGTCGACAGGCGCAGGCCGCCGTAGGCGAGCAGCAGACCGATCGGCACGACGAGCACGGCGCGCACATCGCCCGCGGGGATCGACATGCTGTCCACCAGCTCCTTGAGCAGCAGCGGCACGCCCACGTTGGCCACCTTGGCCCCCACCATGAAGGCCAGCGCGAACACCACGCGCCAGCGGTAGCGCCAGAGGTACGGCAGCAGCTTGCGCAGCGTGGCCCAGTCGGAACGGGGGCCGGTGTCGGCCGGGGCCGGCGGCATGGAAGACGACACGGAGACTCGGCGCATGAAGGCAGTGTGCCAGCGCGAAGCGTTCCACAATGGCGGGCATGAATTCCGAAAGCCCGTCTCCCGCCACGCCGCCCACCACCCTGCCCACCGACATGGACCTGGTCATGCGCGTCATGCCCATGCCGGCGGACGCCAACGGCAACGGCGACATCTTCGGCGGCTGGATCATGGCGCAGGTCGACCTGGCCGGCTCCGTGCTGCCCAACCGCATCGCCAAGGGCCGCATCGCCACCGTGGCGGTCAACCAGTTCGTCTTCAAGCAGCCGGTCTCCATGGGCGACCTGCTGAGCTTCTACGCCCGCGTGGAGCGCATCGGCCGCACCTCCATCACGGTGCACGTCGAGGTCTACGCCGAACGCAACCCGGAGGACCTCAAGGTGGTGAAGGTCACCGAGGCCAGCCTCACCTATGTGGCGATCGACATGCAGGGCAAGCCGCGGCCGCTGCCGCGGGAGCCGTGAAGCCTAGGCGCGCATGCGCCGCGCCCGCGTGGGCAGCGTCTCGGGCAGGCGGGGCACGATCTCGCGCGCGATCATGCCCGCCAGCTGCTCGGCCCACAGCGCATAGGCCGCCGGGCCGGGGTGGAAGCCGTCCTCCGCCATGAGCACGCTCGTGTCGCCGCCCGGCAGCGGCGCGTCGGGCTCGATGGGCACCGGCAGCCACCAGCGGTCGGGCCAGCGCTCGACCCACGCGGAAAGCGCCTGGTTGTAGGCGTGCGCATCGGTGCCCAGCACCCAGCGCAGCGGGTGCGGCAGCAGCGTGAACGTGTGGAGCGGCGGGATGCCGGCATGCACCACGTGGCGGACGCCGGCACGGCGCGCCGCGGTGCGGTCGAGCCGGTCGAGCTGGCGCAGCCAGATGTCCACCGGCACCTGCTCGATCACGTCGTTCAGGCCGAGCGCGGTGACCATCACGTCGGCGGGGTGCAGCGAGAGCTGGCGCACGGCGCCGAGCGACGCGCGCGTGTTGTCGCCGCTGCGTGCGATGAGCTGCCACACCACCGCGCCCTCGAGGCGCTGCGACAGCGCCTCGCTCAGGCGGCCGGCCAGCGCCTGGATCTGGTTCTTGGCACCGACACCCGCCGCCGAGGAGTCACCGACGATCAGGATGCGCAGGCACACGCGGCCCGTGCCGGCCACGCCCTCGCGCGGGCCTGCGGGCTCCGGCAGCCGCAACGCCCGGGCGCGCACCTGCCGGCCCTGCCACAGCAGCAACGGCACGAGCAGGACCTTGACGGCCTTGTAGAGCCAGCGATTCATGCACGCGAAGATAACCGCAACGCCGCGCGTCCCGCACGGCGCTCAGCCGGGCGGCCTCAGGAGAACTGGCTGAAGTCGGGCTTGCGCTTCTGGAAGAACGCGCTGAACGCTTCCTTGGCCTCGGGGCTCTGCAGCTGCGCCGCGAAGACGGCGTTCTCGGCGTCGATGGTCTTGAAGAGCTCGCTGCTCAGGCGGCCACGCATCAGCTTCTTGGTCGCGCGGATGGCGCCCGGCGGCAGCGCGTTGAAGCGCTCGGCCACGCGGCGCGCGTGCGGCGCGACTTCGTTGGCCGGCAGCACCGCGTTGGCGATGCCGCACTCCACCGCTTCGGCGCCGGTGAACGGGTCGCCGAGCATCAGCTTCTCGGCCGCCTTGCGCTGGCCCATGAGTTGCGGGATGAGCTGGCTGGAGGCGAACTCGGGCACCAGGCCGAGCCCGACGAAGGGCATCACCAGACGCGCCTCGTCGGAGACGTAGACGAAGTCGCAGTGCAGCAGCAGGGTGGTGCCAATGCCGATGGCCGCACCGGTGACGGCGGCGATCACCGGCTTGTCGCAGCCGATGAGCGCCTCCATGAAGGCGCGGGCCGGCGAGACGGCCGCGCTGTCGCCCGAGCGCTTGGCGAAGTCCTCGATGTCGTTGCCCGAGGTGAAGATGCCCGGCTGCCCGGTGATGAGCACGCTGCGCACGGCGCCGTCGGCCTGGGCGATGCGCAGGCCTTCGGCCATGCCGAGGTACATCTCGCTCGTGAGCGCGTTCTTCTTCTCGGGGCGGGCGATCTCGATGGTGTAGACGCCGTTCAGCACCGCAGTCTTGATGGTCATGGGAGTCTCCTGTAGGTCGGCGATTGTGGCGTCAGCGTGCGGCCTCGGGCGTCAACCAATGCGACACCTGCGGCCAGAGCGTGGAGGCGAAGCGCTGGCGGAAGAAGCCGAAGTGGCCGATGCGCTTCGCGCCCACGTCACGGGGCGCGTAGCGGCGCATCTCGCGCGGCGCACTGGCGTAGAAGGCGTGCATGTCGGCGGTGTTGCGCGCCGACATGTACTCGTCGTCGGTGAACGAGAGCGAGAGGATGGGCGTGCGCACCTCGGCGTAGTCGCGTCGCAGGGCCTCGCCGCCCACGCCGACCAGGTAGTCGCGATGCAGGCAGGCGCGGCGCCACTGCTGCATCACGCCGAGCGGCAGGTCACCCACCTTCCTGAGCCGCCTGCCGGGGAAGTAGCCGCACAGCGTCATGGACAGCGGCGCCACCACGTACCACAGCCACCACACGTAGCTGCGCACGAGCGGCGCCTGCCGCAGCCAGTAGCCGGTGCCCACCCCGATGGTCACGACGCTCGACACGCGCTCACGGTTGGGCACCATGCCGAAGATCTGGCCGCCGAGGCTGTGGCCGAGCCAGTGGATGGGCGTGCTCTGGCCGACCTGCGTGTCCAGCCAGGCCAGCGCCGCCGCCGTGTCCTGCCGGGCCCAGGTGTCGATGTCGGTGTCGAAGCCGCGCAGCGTACGTTTCATCCGGGCGGGTCGCGAGTCACCCACCCCGCGGTAGTCGAAGCTCATCACCGCATGGCCCTGGTCGGCGAGCCACTGGGCGAAGTCGCCGTAATAACGCTGCGGCACGCCCATGGCGGGCACGATGAGCACCGCCGAGGGTGCCGTCGTGACGTCGCCGTAGAGCCGCCCGTGCAGCATGAAACCGTCGCGGGCGTTGAACTGCACGTTTACCATCGCATGCTCCTTGCAGCGCGGGGCGCCTTAAGGCGCCCCGCCATGGCGACCGGGCCGTACGGTCAGACGCGCTCGAAGATGCCGGCCGCGCCCTGGCCGGTGCCGATGCACATCGTCACCATGCCGTACTTCAGGTTGTGGCGACGCAGCGCGTGCACCACGGTCGCGGCACGGATGGCCCCGGTCGCGCCCAGCGGATGGCCCAGCGCGATCGCGCCGCCCATGGGGTTGACCTTCTTCGGGTCCAGCTCCAGCGTGTTGAGCACGGCGAGCGACTGGGCGGCAAAGGCTTCGTTGAGCTCGATCCAGTCGATCTGGTCCTTCGTCAGGCCGGCGTACTTGAGCGCGGCCGGGATGGCCTCGATCGGGCCGATGCCCATGATCTCGGGCGGCACGCCCCGGGCGGCGAAGCTCACGAAGCGGGCCAGCGGCTGGAGGCCGAACTGCTTCACGGCCTTCTCGCTCGCGAGGATGAGCGCACCGGCGCCGTCGGAGGTCTGCGAGCTGTTGCCGGCGGTCACGCTGCCCTTGGCCGCGAACACGGGCTTGAGCTTGGCGAGGCCCTCGAGCGAGGTGTCGGGGCGCGGGCCTTCGTCGATGTCGACCGTGCGGGTCTTGGCGACCTGCTCGCCGGTTTCGAGGTTGGGCGTGCGCGAGATCACGTCGATCGGCGTGATCTCGTCCTTGAACTCACCCGACTGGATGGCCTTGAGCGCGCGCATGTGCGACTCGTAGGCAAAGGCGTCCTGCGCCTCGCGCGACACCTTCCACTGCGCCGCCACCTTCTCGGCGGTCAGGCCCATGCCGTAGGCGATGCCGACGTTCTCGTCCTTGGCGAAGATCTCGGGGTTGAACGACGGCTTGTTGCCGCCCATGGGCACCAGGCTCATGGACTCGGCGCCGCCGGCGATCAGGATGTCGGCCTCGCCCACGCGGATGCGGTCGGCGGCCATCTGGATGGCCGTCACGCCCGAGGCGCAGAAGCGGTTGACGGTCACGCCGCCCACGGGCTTGGGCAGGGCGAGGCCCGCGGCGATGCGCGCCATGTTCATGCCCTGCTCACCTTCCGGGAAGGAGCAGCCGATGATCGCGTCTTCGATGGCGGCCGGGTCCAGGCCGGGGGCTTGGGCGAGCGCGCTCTTGATGGCGGCGATCAGCAGGTCGTCCGGGCGGGTGTTCTTGAAGTAGCCGCGGCCCGAGCGGCCAATGGGCGTGCGGGTGGCGGCAACGATGTAGGCGTCTTGAACTTGCTTGCTCATGATGATGATTCCTTGTGAGGCCGCTGTTTAGTTGCGCACCGGCTTGCCGGTCGAGAGCATGCCCATCGCACGCTCCTGCGACTTCGGGTGCTCCAGCAGCGCGCAGAAGTGCTTGCGCTCCAGCGCCATCAGGTACTCCTCGGTGACCAGCGAACCGGCATCCACGTCACCACCGCAGACCACGTCGGCGATCAACGAGGCGATGTGGAAGTCGTGCGCGCTGATGAAGCCGCCGTCGCGCATGTTGACGAGCTGTGCCTTGATGGTGGCGATGCCGTTGCGGCCGGCGACCGGGAACACCGCCTTGGCCGGCGCGCGGTAGCCGCTCTCGTACAGGGCCTTGGCCTGTTGCGAGGCAACGTAGAGCAGCTCGTCCTTGTTCGGGACGATCACGTCGCTCCACAGCAGGTAGCCGTTCTTGCGGTTCTCGATGGCGCTGGTGCCCACCTTGGCCATGGCCGCGGCGGTGAAGCCTTCGGTCAGGAACTTCAGGACATCGGCGTTCGCATTGCCGGCGCTGGCCATCTCGGCGGCGCGGCGCGCGATGTAGGTCAGGCCGCCGCCGCCCGGGATCAGGCCCACGCCCACTTCCACCAGGCCCATGTAGCTTTCCATCGCCGCCACGCGCTTGCTCGTGTAGACCGCGATCTCGCAGCCGCCGCCGAGGGCGATACCGCGCAGCGCGGCGACCACCGGCACGTTGGCGTAGCGCATGCGCAGCATGGCGTCCTGCAGCTTCTTGACCATGGGGGCGATGCCCTTGGCGCCGCTCTTCATGAAGACCGGCAGCATGGATTCGAGGTTGGCACCGGCCGAGAAGACGTCGTCCGGCGACCAGATCACGAGGCCCTTGTACTTGGCCTCGGCGAGTTCCACGGCCTTGACCAGGCCTTCCATCACGCCTTCGCCGATCAGGTGCAGCTTGGAGGTGATGCTGAGGATGAGCACCTCGCCGTCGAGCGTCCAGGCGCGCACTTCGTCGTTCTTGAACTCCTCGGTGCCCGACTTGAGCGCGTCCTGCGCGCCCGAGCCGAAGAGGGCTTCGGGGAAGTGCTGGCGCTGGTACACCGGCAGGTCGCTCTTGGGCAGGTACTTGCCTTGCGAGGCGCTCCACGAGCCTTCCGGCGTGTGCACGCCCTCGCGGCCGTCGAACACCCACGCCGGCAGCGGCGCGGTCGACAGCGCCTTGCCCGCGTCGATGTCTTCCTTCACCCACTGCGCGACCTGCTTCCAGCCGGCCTGCTGCCACAGCTCGAACGGGCCCTGGCTCATGCCGAAGCCCCAGCGCAGCGCGAGGTCGATCTCGCGCGCCGAGTCGGCCACCTCGCCCAGGTGCACCGCGGCGTAGTGGAAGCCGTTGCGCAGGATGGCCCACAGGAACTGCGCCTGCGGGTTGCTCGATTCACGCAGCAGCTTCAGGCGCTCGGCCGGCGCCTTCTTGAGCATGCGGGCGACGATCTCGTCGGCCTTGCCGCCGCCCTTGACATATTCGCCCGTCGCCGGGTCGAGGCGCAGGATGTCCTTGCCCACCTTCTTGTAGAAGCCGGCGCCGGTCTTCTGGCCGAGCGCGCCCTTCTCGATCAGCGCGGCCACGGCCTTGGGCGTGGCGTAGGCGCTGTAGAAGGGGTCGTCCTTCAGGTTGTCCTGCATCGTCTTCATGACGTGGGCCATGGTGTCCAGGCCCACCACGTCGGCGGTGCGGAAGGTGCCGC
>JBIQJS010000204.1:0-2534 GCA_044507405.1 Rubrivivax sp.
TGGGCGCGCCGCTCGGAAAGTGATCCACTCGCCGCTCGGAAAGTAGACCACCTGAGGGTCCCGTGAGCGGGCTTGCCGGCGGGCGCGGCGCCGGGGTCCGCTGGAGAGGATGCTCAGGATGGATCAGGTGCATGTGATCCGGCACAAGGTGCTGGTGGAGGGGCGGACGCAGCGGGCCGTGGCGCGGGAGCTGGGGATCTCGCGGGTGACCGTGAAGAAGTACCTGGCGCAGGCGGCGCCGGTACGGCACGAGGCGCAGCCGCGGCCGCGGCCCGTGAGCGAGGCCGTAGGCCCGCGCATCGCGGCGCTGCTCGAGGAGTCGCCGCGCTGGACGACGGCCAAGCAGCGGCTGACCGCGACGCGCCTGCACGCGCTGCTGCGCGCCGAGGGCTACGCGGTCGGCGTGACGGTGGTCAAAGAGGCCGTGGCCGAGTGGAAGCGGCAGCAGCGCGAGCCGCTGATCCCGCTGACGTACCGCCCCGGCGAGCTCGCGCAGGTCGACTTCTTCGAGGTCGTGGTCGACGTCGCGGGGACCCGCCGCAAGGCGTGGCTGTTTCTGCTGCGCCTGATGTACTCCGGCCGGGACTTCGGCTGGGTCTACGAACGGCAGGACCAGATCAGTTTCCTCGACGGCCACGTGCGTGCGTTTGCGCACCTGGGCGGCGTGCCCGCGCGCGTCGCGTACGACAATCTCAAGCCGGCGGTGGCCAAGATCCTGGCGGGCCGCGAGCGGGCGCTGACGCTGCGCTTTGCGGCGCTGGTGTCGCACTACCTCTTCGAGCCGAGCTTCTGTCGGCCGGGCGTCGGCCACGACAAGGGCGGCGTGGAAGCGCGCGGCAAAGCCGTGCGCTTGCAGGCGCTGACGCCGATTCCCTCGGCCGACTCGCTCGCGGCGATCAACACGGCGCTGCTGGCGCAGCTCGACGGCCGGCTCGAGACGCGCCGTGCCGGCACCACGGAGACCATCGCCGCGCGCTTCGCCGAGGAAGCGGGCCGGCTCCGGCCGCTCGACGTGCCGTTTGTCGCCGAGGCGCCCACGCCCGTCCACATCGCCCCGCGGGCGCTGGCCAAGGTGCACGGAGCGTGGTACTCGGTGCCCTGTGAGTGGGCCGACCTGGACCTGGTCGCGTGGGTGGGCGCGACGACGGTCACGATCGTGGGCCGCGACGGCACGCGCATCACGCATCCGCGCCAGCCCTTTGGCGGCCGGTCGATCGACTACCGTCACTACCTCCGTGCGCTTGCAACCAAGCCGAAGGCCGTGCGCGAGATCCTGCCTGATCTGCTGCGGGATCTCGGCGCACCGTTTCCGGCGGTGTGGGATCAGCTCGTCGCCGATCACACGCCGCTCGATGCGGCGCGGCAACTGGCCACGATCCTCGGGGTGCTGACGGCCGAGGGCGCGTCGGCGGTGATCCCGCGTCTCGAGGAGGCCCTGCGGACCGGTGCCCCGGTGCGCCTCCCGCGGCGCACCACGCGCGCCGTCGCCCTCGACGAGGACGCGCTGCCGGCGACGCTGCGTGACGTCGAGGTCGCCAGCGGGATCGCCGCCGACTACGACCAATGGCTGCAGGACGGTGCGGCATGAGTGCGCCGTCGATCACGCGCGACCTCGTCGTGGCGCACACACGGGCGCTCAAGCTGCCGGGCGTGGCCCGGCACTTTGAGGCGCTCGCGCGGCAGGCGCAGGAGGCCCACTGGACCTACGAGGACTACCTGCACGAGGTGCTCAGCGCCGAGCAGGGCTCGCGTCATGAGTCGGTGATCCGGCAGCGACTCCGCGAGGCCCGTTTCCCGGAGGTCAAGACGCTCGACACCTTTGACTTTGCGTCGGCCGAAGGCGTCAACCCGGCGCAGATCCAGACGCTCGCGCGCGGCGAGTGGGTGACGCGCCCGGAGAACCTGATCCTGGCGGGCCCGATCGGCACGGGCAAGACGCATCTGGCGATCGCGCTGGGCGTCGAGGCCACGCGCCAGAAGCGGCGCGTCCTCTTTGCGCGCGCGGCCGACCTGGTGCGCCAGCTGCTCGAAGCGCGTGATGGACGTGAGCTCGGGCGGCTGCAGCGGCGGCTGCTCGTGCAGGACGTGCTGATCGTCGACGAACTGGGCTTCGTCCCGTTTGATCGGGTCGGCGGCGAACTGCTCTTCAACCTGCTCGCCGATCGCTACGAGCGCCGCGCCACCGTGGTGACCACCAATCTGGCGTTTGCTGAGTGGGTCACCGTCTTTGGTGGCGACGAGAAGCTGACCACCGCCCTGCTCGATCGACTCGCGCATCACGCGACGGTGATCACCACCAAGGGCAAGAGCTACCGCATGAAGAAACGGAGAACCAGCGCCGCGTGACGCGGCGCCCGGCCTGCAGCCGGCCTGGCCCCTCAGAGCGGGGGCCAGCCCGCCCGCAGGCCGTCAGGACCACCCTCACACGAGGGCGGGACAGCGGGCCCCGAGGCTCGCTCCGCGTACAATCGAGGCCCCTCGGGTGGATCACTTTCCGAGCGGCCGACTGGTCTACTTTCTGAGCGGCGCCCCCA
>JBIQJS010000085.1:0-17056 GCA_044507405.1 Rubrivivax sp.
TTGCGCTTCAAGCCCGTGAACGCGGCGACCAGGTACTCGATCTCGTCGTCGCTGAGCGCCAGGCCGAATTCGACGTTCGCCTTCTCCAGCGCCGCGCGGCCCTGCCCCAGCACGTCCACGTGCTCCATGGGCTTGCCGGGCTGCTCGTCGAAGAGATGGCGGGCATCGTCGCGGGCGAGCAGCACGCTTTCGGTCATGCGGTCGTGGAGCAGCGCGGCGGCAGCCTGCAGTTCCTCGGGCGTGAGCGCCTTGGCGCCACCGAGCAGGCCGCTCTTGAGGGTGAGCCGGTATTCCGTGACGCGCTCCACGCGCCGGATCGCCAGGCCGCAGTTGTGCGCGATGTCGGTCGCCTTGGAGGCCCACGGCGAAACCGTGCCGAGGCGCGGCGCCACCACGACCAGCGTGCCCTCGTCCGGCCCGATGTAGGCGTCGCCGTAGGTCAGCAGCGAGCGCAGCCTGTCGGCGGTGGCCGCATCCAGCGCCTGGTCGCTCCACACCCAGTGCACATGCCGGGCGTGGACGCCGGTGATGCGGGCCTGGACCTCCTGCAGCCGGGGCAGCAGGGCCTGGGCGCGGAAGGCGGACAGGGCGTTGCCGCCCTCGAAGTGCAACAGATGCTGGGGTGTGGAGGTCACGCTGGAAGCCTTGGATGCGGCAGTCGCCCGGCCGGGAGTGGGGGCGCGGTGGAAACGGGCGATTTTACGGGGGCCGGGTGGCACAATCCCTGCCTTATGACGATCACCATCAAGACCGCCGAAGACGTCGCGAAGATGCGCGTCGCAGGCCGCCTCGCCTCCGAGGTGCTGGACATGCTCACGCCCCACGTCAAGCCCGGCGTGACCACCGAAGAGCTCGACCGGCTCGCGCATGACCACATCGTCAACGTGCAAGGCGCGATCCCCGCGCCGCTGAACTACGCGCCGCCCGGCTATACGCCCTACCCGAAGTCGATCTGCACCTCGATCAACCATCAGGTGTGCCACGGCATCCCGAACGACCGCCCGCTCAAGAACGGCGACATCGTCAACATCGACGTGACCGTCATCAAGGACGGCTGGCACGGCGACACCAGCCGCATGTTCGTCGTCGGCGAGGGCTCGATCGCCGCCAGGCGGCTGTGCAGCTTCACCTACGAAGCCATGTGGAAGGGCATCGTCAAGGTCAAGCCCGGCGTGCGCCTGGGCGACATCGGCCATGCCATCCAGGTCTTTGCCGAGAACGCGGGCTTCTCCGTCGTGCGCGAGTTCTGCGGCCACGGCATCGGCCAGAAGTTCCACGAGGAGCCGCAGGTGCTGCACTACGGCCGCCCCGGCACGCTCGAGGAGCTGGTGCCCGGCATGGTGTTCACCATCGAGCCCATGATCAACGCCGGCAAGCGCGACATCCGCGAGACCGGCGACGGCTGGACCATCGTCACGCGCGACCGCTCGCTCTCGGCGCAGTGGGAGCACACGGTGCTCGTCACCGAGACGGGCTACGAGGTGCTCACCCTTTCGGCCGGCAGCCCGCCCCCGCCGGCCTTCGCGGCCCCGGCCACCGCCAGCGCGTAAGGGGCCATGTCGGTCGTGCTCGTGCCGCCGCCGGGTGCCCCCGCCGGGCGCAGCATCAGCGATCAACGGGCCCGCTTCCGCGAGGGCAAGGCGGCGCTGCTGGAGCAGTTCCGCGCCGCGCGCCCGTCGGCCCACGCCGCCAGCCGGCTGTTGCGGGCGCTTGCGCGCCACGTGGACCAGACGCTCGCCGAGCTGTGGCAGCACGCGATGATGCCGCCCGGCGCGGCCCTGATCGCCGTCGGCGGCTACGGCCGCGGTGAGCTGTACCCGCACTCCGACGTGGACGTGCTGGTGCTGCTGCCGCCCGAGCAGGCGGCCCTCGGCGCGAACGACGCGCTCAAGTCGTCGGTCGAAGGCTTCATCACCGCCTGCTGGGACATCGGCGTGGAGATCGGCTCCAGCGTGCGCACCGTCGACGAGTGCCTGGCCGAGAGCGCGAACGACGTCACCGTGCAGACGGCGCTGCTCGAGTCACGCTTCCTCTGCGGCGCGAAGCGGCTCTACAAGCACTTCTGCAGCGCCTACGACCAGGCGATGGACCCGCGTGCCTTCTTCCGCGCCAAGACGCTCGAGATGCGCCAGCGCCACCAGAAGTACGAGGACACGCCCTACTCGCTGGAGCCCAACTGCAAGGAAAGCCCGGGCGGCCTGCGCGACCTGCAGGTGCTGATCTGGGTGGCGCGCGCCGCAGGCCTCGGGCGCAGCTGGACCGAGCTCGCCGCCCGCGGCCTCATCACGCCCTTCGAGGTGAAGCAGCTGCAGCGCAACGAAGGTGTGCTGCGGCTCATCCGCGCGCGGCTGCACATGGTGGCCGGTCGGCGCGAAGACCGCCTCGTCTTCGACCTGCAGACGGCGGTGGCCGAAAGCTTCGGCTACACCGCACCCAAGGGCCAGCGCGTGAGCGAGGTGCTGATGCGCCGCTACTACTGGGTGGCCAAGGCGGTGGCCCAGCTCAACCAGATCCTCATCCTCAACATCGAGGAGCGCATCCACGGCGTGGCCGATGCGCCCATGCAGCCGATCAACGAGCGCTTCCTCGACCGCGGCGGCCTGCTCGAGGTGGCGAGCGACGACCTCTACGAGCGCAATCCGCACGCCATCCTCGAGACCTTCCTCATCTTCCAGCAGACGCACGGCATCGAGGGCCTGTCGGCGCGCACGCTGCGCGCGCTCTACAACGCCCGCGAGGTGATGGATGCCGAGTTCCGCCGCGATCCGGTGAACCGCGCCACCTTCGTGGCCATCCTCCAGCAGCCGGAAGGCCAGACGCATGCCTTCCGGCTGATGAACCAGACGAGCGTGCTCGGCCGCTACCTCTGGGTCTTCCGCCGCATCGTCGGGCAGATGCAGCACGACCTCTTCCACGTCTACACCGTGGACCAGCACATCCTCATGGTGCTGCGCAACGTGCGCCGCTTCTTCATCGCCGACCACGCGCACGAGTACCCGTTCTGCTCGCAGCTCGCCTCGACCTTCGACCGGCCGTGGGTGCTCTACGTGGCCGCCCTCTTCCACGACGTCGCCAAGGGCCGCGGCGGCGACCATTCCGACCTCGGCGCGGTCGAGGTGCGCCGCTTCTGCCGCGACCACGGCATCGACCGCGAGGACACGCAGCTCATCGAGTTCCTGGTCAAGGGCCACCTGACCATGTCGCGCATGGCGCAGAAGGAAGACCTCTCCGACCCGGAAGTCATCGAAGGCTTCGCCCGCCTCGTGGGCACGGAGCGGCGCCTGACCGCGCTCTACCTGCTGACGGTCGCCGACATCCGCGGCACCAGCCCCAAGGTGTGGAACGCCTGGAAGGGCAAGCTCCTCGAGGACCTGTACCGGCTCACGCTGCGCGCCCTGGGCGGCGCGCGCCCCAACGTCGACGCCGAGATCGAGTCGCGCAAGCAGGAGGCGCGTCACACGCTCAACCTCTATTCCATGCTGCCCGGCACGGAAAAGGCGCTGTGGGACACGCTGGAGCTGAGCTACTTCGTGCGCCACGACGCCGGAGACATCGCCTGGCATGCGCGCTCGCTCTTCCGCCACGTCGACAGCCGCGAGCCGGTCGTGCGCGCGCGCCTGTCGTCGCTCGGCGAAGGCCTGCAGGTGCTCGTCTACGCGCCCGACCGGCCCGATCTCTTCGCGCGCATCTGCGGCTACTTCGACAGCGCCGGCTTCAACATCCTCGACGCCAAGGTGCACACCACCAGGGCGGGTTATGCGCTCGACACCTTCCAGGTGATCAGCCCCGCGCTCGACCACCACTACCGCGACCTCATCTCGCTGGTGGAGACGCAGGCCACGCAGGCGCTCAAGGCCGAAGGGCCGCTGCCCGAGCCCTCACGCGGGCGGCTGTCGCGGCGCGTGAAGTCGTTCCCCGTCACGCCGCGCGTGACGCTGCGGCCGGACGAGCGCGGCCAGCGCTGGCTGCTGGGGGTGTCGACGAGCGACCGCTCCGGCCTGCTCTATTCGATTGCGCGCGTGCTGGCGCAGCACCACATCAACCTGCAACTCGCCAAGATCACGACGCTCGGCGAGCGGGTGGAAGACACCTTCCTGATCGACGGCTCGGCGCTGCAGCAGAACCGGCTGCAGCTTCAGGTGGAAACCGAGCTGCTGGACGCCATCACCCCCTAGGACTGACCCACCCCCTACGGCCTTCGGCCGCCCCCTCAAGGGGGCACACCCGCAGGCCCGGCAAAGCCGGTTCCTGGGGTGTCGCTTGATCCCTTAGCTGCGCATCAGGTGGTCGAACGCACCGAGTGCCGCCTTCGCACCATCGCCCGCGGCGATGATGATCTGCTTGAACGGCACCGTGGTCACGTCGCCGGCCGCGAACACGCCCGGCACCGAGGTCGCGCCCTTGGGATCGACCACGATCTCGCCGAAGCGCGAGAGCTCCAGCGTGCCCTTGAGCCACTCGGTGTTGGGCACCAGGCCGATCTGCACGAACACACCCTCGAGCTCGACGTGGCGCGACTCGCCGCTCGCACGGTCGGTGTAGGTCAGGCCGTTCACCTTCTGGCCGTCGCCGGTGATCTCGGTGGTCTGCGCGTTGGTGTGGATCACCACGTTGGGCAGGCTCTGCAGCTTCTTCACGAGCACGGCGTCGGCGCGGAGCTTGTCGGCGAACTCGAAGACCGTCACATGGGCCACCACGCCGGCGAGGTCGATCGCCGCCTCGATGCCGGAGTTGCCGCCGCCGATTACCGCCACACGCTTGCCCTTGAAGAGCGGGCCGTCGCAGTGCGGGCAGTAGGCCACGCCCTTGTTCTTGTATTCCTTCTCGCCGGGCACGTTCACTTCGCGCCAGCGCGCGCCGGTGGAGATGATCACCGTCTTGCTCCTGAGCGAGCCGCCGCCGGCGAACTGCACCTCGACCAGGCCGCCCGGCTCGGCGGCCGGGATCAGCTTCTCGGCGCGCTGAAGGTTCATCACGTCGACGTCGTACGCCTTCACGTGCTGCTCCAGCGACATGGCGAACTTCGGGCCGTCCGTCTCGAGCACGGAGATGTAGTTCTCGATCGCGAGCGTGTCGTTGACCTGGCCGCCGAAGCGTTCGGCCGCCACGCCGGTGCGGATGCCCTTGCGCGCCGCATACACGGCCGCCGCGGCGCCGGCGGGGCCACCGCCCACCACCAGCACATCGAACGGCGCGCGCGCGTCGAGCTTGGCGGCCTCGCGTTCACCGGCCTTGGTGTCGAGCTTGGCGACGATCTCCTCGACCGTCATGCGACCCGAGGCAAACATCTGGCCGTTCATGAACACGGCCGGCACGGCCATCACCTGGCGCTCTTCCACTTCCTGCTGGAAGAGGCCACCGTCGATCACGGTGACCTTCACCTTCGGGTTGAGCACGGCCATGAGGCTGAGCGCCTGCACCACGTCCGGGCAGTTGTGGCAGGTGAGCGACATGTAGACCTCGAAGTTGAAGTCGCCGTCGAGCGCCTTGATCTGGTCGATCGTGTCCTGCTCTGCCTTGGGCGGGTGGCCGCCCACCCACAGCAGCGCGAGCACGAGCGACGTGAACTCGTGGCCGAGCGGAATGGCGGCGAAGCGCAGGCTCATGTCGGCGCCCACGCGGTTCAGCGCGAACGACGGGCGGCGTGCGTCCTGGCCGTCGGTGCGCAGCGTGATCTGCGGTGAGAGCGCGACGATCTCTTCGAGCAGCTCGCGCATGTCACGCGAATTCTGCGAATCGTCCAGCGAGGCCACCATCTCGAACGGCTCGCGGACCCGCTCGAGGTAGGCCTTCAACTGGGCAGTGAGGTTGGCGTCCAACATGGTGATCTCCTGAACTTCTCGAATCGGGGAAGAGCCCGCCGCGCGGGCGGGCTCGGGACTGCGGTGGCCGCAGGTACTACGTGTACAGCAGGTCCCTCGTGAGGACCGTGACGTCGATCAGATCTTGCCGACGAGGTCCAGCGACGGCGCAATGGTCTTGGCGCCTTCGTTCCACTTGGCCGGGCAGACTTCACCCGGGTGAGCGGCGGTGTACTGGGCCGCCTTCAGCTTGCGCAGCGTTTCCTTCACGTCACGGGCGATCTCGTTCGAGTGGATCTCGGCGGTCTTGACCACACCCTCGGGGTTGATCACGAAGGTGCCGCGCAGGGCCAGGCCTTCTTCGGGGATGTGCACGCCGAAGGCGTTGGTCAGCACGTGGGTGGGGTCGCCCACCAGCGGGAACTTGGCCTTGCCGACGGCCGGCGAGGTCTCGTGCCACACCTTGTGCGAGAAGTGCGTGTCGGTCGTGACGATGTAGACCTCGGCACCCAGCTTCTGGAATTCGCCGTAGTTGTCGGCAGCATCTTCCACTTCCGTCGGGCAGTTGAAGGTGAAGGCGGCCGGCATGAAGATCAGGACGGACCACTTGCCCTTGAGCGTTTCTTCGGAAACGTCGATGAACTTGCCGTTGTGGAAAGCGGTGGTCTTGAAAGCAGGGACTTGCGTGTTGATGATGGACATTGATCGCCTCCTGAACAAAGATGGATGAAAAAGGCTTCAAACCAGCACGACAAGGTGTCGTGCTCGTTGAACCAGGGAAGATGGTAAGTGCGTTGCAACATTGACGCAATTGATTACGGCAAGATGGTCAATTAACTTTGACTATGTCACCCCCATCTGCGCTTTCCGAGTGCGGCAAGCCCGTTGCCAGGGACACGCAGTGCCTGCCTAGAATCCGCGCCTCTTTCACGCCAGACCCACCTCCGAGGACCGAAGTGACGGACCGACTCGTCGTCTTGCCGCAATACGTGATGCCCAAGGGCATGCTCACCGCCCTCGCCGGCCGCGGCGCCTCGGCCCGCGCCGGGCGGCTCACCACCAATTTCATCGAGTGGTTCGTGCGCCGCTACAAGGTGGACATGAGCGAGGCCGCCGAGCCCGACATCACGCGCTACCCGACCTTCAACGAGTTCTTCACGCGCGCCCTCAAGCCGGGCGCGCGGCCCATCGCCGCGGCCGACCTCGTGTCGCCGGTCGACGGCGCGATCAGCCAGTTCGGCCCCATCGAGCGCGACCTCATCTTCCAGGCCAAGGGCCACAACTACTCGACCACGGCGCTGGTGGGCGGCGACGCCGCGCTCGCCGCGCAATACGAGCACGGCCACTTCGCGACGCTCTACCTGAGCCCGCGCGACTACCACCGCATCCACATGCCGTGCGACGGGCGCCTCACGCGCATGATCCATGTGCCCGGCGACCTCTTCTCGGTCAACCCGGTCACGGCGCGTGGCGTGCCCGAGCTTTTCGCGCGCAACGAACGCGTGGTGTGCGTCTTCGAGGGTCCGCGCGGGCCCTTCGTGCTGGTGCTCGTGGGCGCGACCATCGTCGGCAGCATGGCGACCGTGTGGCACGGTGTGGTGAACCCGCCGCGCGTGCGCAAGGTGCGCGACTGGCGCTACGACGACCAGCCGATCTCGATCAAGCAGGGCGAGGAGATGGGCCGCTTCCTGCTCGGCTCGACCGTGGTGATGCTCTTCCCGCGCAGCGACCTCGCCTTCAACCCGGCGTGGCAGCCGGGTGGCGCGATCCGCCTCGGCGAGGTGATGGCGAACTACACGAGCCGGTAGCCGCTCTCGAAGGCGCGCGCCGCGCCGGTGACCGGATCGGTGAAGGCGAGCTCGCGCGCCACGAGCTGCAAAGGCCGATCGAAATCGGGCACCTCGCACTCGGGCTTCAGCACCGGGTAGATGCCGTCGTTCACCAGGGGCAGCCCGAGCGAGGCCATGTGCACCCTCAGCTGGTGGCGCTTGCCGGAAACGGGCATGAGGCGATAGCGGCCGAGCCCGCCGCGCGCCTCGACGAGCTCGATGCGCGTTTCGCTGTTGGGCTCGCCCGGCGCCTCGCGCATCGTCATGAAGGAGGCGCCATCGACCAGCCGGCTGCGGTGCGTGCGCGGGAGCTCGAGATCGGCCCGCACGGGCGCGATCGCCTCGTACACCTTGCGTGCGCGCTGCTCGCGGAATATCGCCTGGTAGGCGCCGCGCGTGTGCGGCTGGATGCTGAAGAGCACGAGACCGGCGGTGTCGCGGTCGATGCGGTGCACGGGGGCCAGGGTGTCGATGCCGAGGCGCCGCTTGAGCCGCACGAGCAGCGTCTCGTGCAGGTGCCGCCCCGAAGGCGTGACCGGCATGTAGTGCGGCTTGTCGGCGACGACGATCCACGCGTCCTGGAAGAGCACGCGCTCCTCGTACGGAAACGCTCTCTCCGGCGGCGGCGAGCGGTAGTAGTAGAGCTTGAGCTGCGGCTCGTAGGGCGTGTCCTCGCGCACCACGCGGCCGAGCGCATCGACCACTTCGCCGGCAGCGATGCGCGCCTGCCAGGTGGCCGCGCCGATGCGGGCGTAGCGCTCGACGAGAAAGGCCGCGATCGTCGGCCACGGCCCGGGCGGCAACGCCACGCAGCTCGGGCCCACGCCATCGCGCACCGGCAGCGGCGCCGAGCGGTCAGGCCGCGGCATGGAGGCGCCGGGCGCGCGCGAGCCGCCACTGCCCATCGGGCTCGTCGCCATACACCTGCTCGGCCGTGGTGCCGGACTCCTGCAGCCGTGTGTCGAGCGCGATGCGGTTGTCGAAGACGAAGCACTCGCCCTGCCAGTCGTGCTCGGCGTCGGCCATGGACTGGAAGTAGTGAAGGATGCCGCCCTGCAGTTCGTGCACGACGAGGCCCAGGCTCTGCATCCAGGCCGCGGTCTTCTCGCAGCGGATGCCGCCGGTGCAGTACATCGCGACCTGCCGGCCCTCGGCCTTCCACTGGGCGGCCTGCGCCTCGACGTAACGCGGAAAGTCGCGGAAGGTGGTCACGCCCGGATCCTGCGCGCCCCTGAAATGACCGAGCCGGTATTCGAAGCTGTTGCGGTTGTCGAGCACGACCACGTCGTCACGCGCGATCAGCTCGCGCCACTCCTGGGGCGTGCGCTGCGTGCCGGTGGCGGGCGCATAGGGCACGCCCACCGCCACCACCTCGCGCTTGACGTGCACCGCCAGTCGCGCAAACGGCGGCGTGCGGCAGGCGCTGCGCTTGAAGGTGATGCCGGCAAAGCGCGGGTCGCGCACCAGCGCCTGCTCGAAGGCCGCCACCGCCCCCGCCTCGCCGGCCAGCACGCCGTTCACACCCTCGGGCGCGACCAGCACGCTGCCCAGCAGTTCGCGCGCCAGAACGCGCAACCCGGCGGCCACGGCCACCGGGTCGGCAAGGGTCACGAACTTGTAGAAGGCGGTGTGGACGCCGGGCATCACCCCATGTGCAAGCCGCCGTTGACCGAGAAATCGGCTCCGGTGGCAAAGCCCGACTCGTCGGATGCGACCCACGACACGATGGAGGCGATGTCTTCGGGCGTGCCCAGTCGCTTGATGGGGATCTGCGCCACGATCTTGTCGAGCACGTCCTGGCGGATCGACTTGACCATGTCGGTTGCGATGTAGCCGGGGCTCACGGTGTTGACCGTCACGCCCTTGTTGGCGACTTCCTGCGCCAGCGCCATGGTGAAGCCGTGCATGCCGGCCTTGGCCGCGGAGTAGTTGGTCTGGCCGAACTGGCCCTTCTCGCCGTTGACCGACGAGATGTTGATGATGCGGCCCCAGCCCTTCTCGAGCATGTCGTCGATGACCTGCTTGGTCACGTTGAAGAGGCTGGTGAGGTTGGTCTCGATCACCGCATCCCAGTCGGCGCGGCTCATCTTGCGGAACATGCCGTCGCGCGTGATGCCGGCATTGTTGACGAGCACGTCGATCGGGCCGACCTCGGCCTTGGTCTTCTGGAAGGCGGCGACGGTCGAATCCCAGTCGCCCACGTTGCCCACCGAGGCATGGAAGGTGTAGCCGAGCGCCTTCTGCTCGTCGAGCCACTTCTGGAAGTCGCGGCTCGGGCCGCAGCCCGCCACGACGGTGAAGCCGTCACGGTGGAGCCGCTGGCACATCGCGGTGCCGATGCCACCCATGCCCCCGGTGACGTATGCAATCTTCTTGGCCACTTTTCTTCTCCTGTGTGTATGAATCCCTAGAGTGTGCGCGGGCCCCGGGGCGGTCAACGGGGTTCCCACCAATCAACGGCGCGCGATCAGCGCTCCACCGTCAGAGCAACGCCCATGCCGCCGCCGATGCACAGGCTGGCGATGCCGCGCCTGGCGTCGCGGCGCTGCATTTCGTGCAGCAGCGTCACCAGGATGCGGCAACCGGACGCACCGATCGGGTGCCCGATCGCGATGGCGCCGCCATTGACGTTGACCTTGCTCGTGTCCCAGCCCATCTCGTTGTTGACGGCGCAGGCCTGCGCGGCAAACGCCTCGTTGATCTCGAGCAGGTCGAGGTCGGCGGGCTTCCATCCGGCGCGCTGGAGCGCCTTCTGCGAGGCGGTGACCGGGCCCATGCCCATGTAGGCGGGATCGATGGCGGTGGTGGCGTAGCTCTTGATGCGGGCGAGCGGCGTGAGGCCGAGCTGGTCGGCCTTCTTCGCGCTCATGACGAGGACGGCGGCGGCGCCGTCGTTGATGCCCGAGGCATTGCCCGCCGTCACGTTGCCGGCCTTGTCGAACGCCGGGCGCAGGCCGGCCAGCGCTTCCGCGTTGGTCTTGCGGTTGATGAACTCGTCGGCCGCGAAGACGACCGGGTCGCCCTTCTTCTGCGGAATGCTCACCGGCACGATCTCGTCCTTGAACCTGCCGGCGTCCTGCGCGGCCGCGGCCTTCTGCTGCGAGGCGAGCGCGAGCGCGTCCTGGGCCTCGCGGCTGATGCCGTACTTCTTGCCCACGTTCTCGGCGGTGATGCCCATGTGGTACTGGTTGTACACGTCCCACAGGCCGTCGGTGATCATCGTGTCGACGAGCTTCCAGTCGCCCATGCGCTGGCCGTCGCGCGAGTTGGGCAGCACGTGCGGTGCGAGGCTCATGTTCTCCTGGCCGCCGGCGATCACGATCTCGCTGTCGCCATCGCGGATGGACTGCGCGGCCAGCATCACGGCCTTGAGGCCCGAGCCGCACACGGCGTTGATGGTCAGCGCGGGCACGCTCTGCGGCAGGCCGCTCTTGATGACGGCTTGGCGAGCGGCGTTCTGGCCGGAGCCGGCGGTCAGCACCTGGCCGAGGATGACCTCGCTCACCTGGTCGCCGCTCAGCCTGGCGCGCTTGAGCAGGTCGGCGATGACGGCGGCGCCGAGCTCCGGCGCCGGCACCTTGGCCAGGCTGCCTCCGAACTTGCCCACGGCGGTGCGGGCGGCTGCGACGATGACGATGTCGGACATGGTGGTGCTCCTGTTGGCGGTATGCGTTGAATCGGTTTCGTGAGGCTCAGGCCTTCTGCCTGACGTAGCGACCCGGCGCGGCCTCGATGGCCTTGTGCTGGCGGTTGCCCGGCGTCCTGGGCGCCGGCACCTGCTTGCCGGCCTGGGCCTTGAGCCAGGCGTCCCAGTCGGGCCACCAGCTCCCGGGGTACTCGCGAGCCTTCTCGAACCAGGCCTCGTGGGAGGCGGGCAGCGTGGCGCCGCTGCCGATCCAGTGGCTGCGCTTCTTCTTCTCGGGCGGGTTGATGACGCCCGCGATGTGGCCGGAGGCCCCGAGCACGAAGCGGCACCTGGACTTTTTGAGGACCTGCGTGTTGCGGTAGGCGCCGTCCCACGGGACGATGTGGTCCTCCTTCGAGCCGTACACATAGACGGGCAGCTCGATGCGCCCCAGGTCGACCGGCACGCCGCAGACGACGGCCTTGCCGGGCTGGGCGAGGTTGTTCTCGAGGTAGGTGTTGCGCAGGTACCAGCAGTACATCGGGCCCGGCAGGTTGGTGCTGTCGCTGTTCCAGTACAGCAGGTCGAACACCGGCGGCGTCTCGCCCTTGAGGTAGTTGCCCACGACATAGTTCCACACCAGGTCGTTGGGCCGCAGCGCGCTGAAGGTGCTGGCGAGCTCCTGGCCCTTGAGCAGCTTGCCGCCGCCCGGGCTCTGGGCGCCGAGGGTCATCTCGCGCATCTGCACCATGGCCTCGTCGACGAAGATGTCGAGCACGCCGGTGTTGCTGAAATCGAGGAAGGTGGTGAGCAGCGTCATGCTCTGCGCTGGCTTCTCGCCGCGCGCGGCCAGCACCGCGAGCGCCGCGCCGAGCAGCGTGCCGCCCACGCAGAAGCCGAGCGTGTTGATCTTCTTCGCGCCCGAGATCGCCTGCACCGTGCGGATGGCGGTGAACACGCCTTCGTCGATGTAGTCGTCCCACGTCTTCTGCGCCAGGCTCTCGTCGGGGTTGCGCCAGCTCATCACGAAGACGCGGTGGCCCTGGCCGACGGCGTGCCGGATGAGCGAGTTCTCGGGCTGCAGGTCGAGGATGTAGTACTTGTTGATGCACGGCGGCACCATCAGGAGCGGCCGCTCGTAGACCTTCGGCGTGGTCGGCTTGTACTCGATCAGCTGGAAGAGCGCATTCTCGAACACCACGTCGCCGGGCGTCACGGCGACGTTGCGGCCCACCTCGAAGACGCTCTCGTCGGTCTGCGAGAGGTGGCCCTGGCGCAGGTCGCCCACCATGTGTTCCAGGCCGTGGACCAAGCTCTCGCCCCGGGTCTTGAGCGCGAGCGCCTGCGCCTCGGGGTTGAGCGCGAGGTAGTTGCTGGGCGAGGCGGCGGCAATCCACTGCTGCACGGCGAAGCGCACGCGCTGGCGCGCCTTCTCGTCGCCTTCCATGCTGTCGGCGAGCCTGGCAAGCGTGTTCGCGTTGAGCAGGTACATCTGCGCCGTGTAGGCCGCGAGCGGGTTCTGCCCCCAGGCGGGGTCGGCAAAGCGCTTGTCGCCCTGCGGTGCGATGGCAGCGCCGTTGGGCGACTGCACCCAGCGGTTCCAGAGGTCGGTGGCCTGTTGCACGTAGTCGGCCTGCACCTGCGTCAACACCGGCATGGGCACGGTGAGGTTCGTCATCGACTTGACCATCTCCCCGACCGTCGCGCCGAAGGCCTGCGCGGCGGCTTCGGCAGGGTGCTCGGTCGCTGCCGGACGGGCAGCCGATCGGGTGGTGGTCTTCATGGATGTCCCTGCGGTTCGTGGTGCGAACTTAAAGTGTGCGCCGGGGATGGTGTCCTTGTCATGACCTGGCGCAGCCCCCGACTCAGAAATGGACCGGAAATGTATCTCGTTGCGCTAGGCTGGATGTTCGTGGTGGTGTGCATGGCGGCAGCCGAGGCGATCAGCCCGGTGGGCAGCGTGCTCGGGGCCTTCTTCACCCTGCTGCTGTACGGGGTGCTGCCTCTGTCGATCGTGCTGTACGTGATGGGCGCGCCGGCTCGTCGGCGCGCGCGCAAGCTGGCCGAGCAGGGGCAGGCCGCCTCAGCGGCGCCAGATGACGGCCGCCATGCGCCCGGTGACCCCGTCGCGCCGGAACGAGAAGAACCGTGAGCCCGCTTCGTCGCGGTCCCGGACCGTGCACCACGCGCCGCCCGACACCTGTGTGACGCCGGCGGCTGCCAGGCGGTCCCGCGCGAGCAGCGGCAGGTTCGCGAGCCACTTGCCGGGACGCAGCGGCCTGAAGCGTGCGGCATCGGCTGCCGACGGCTGAACACCAAAACCTTGGAGGACATCGGCTCCCACTTCGAATGCCTCCGGCCCTACGCAAGGGCCGAGCCAGCATTCGACCTCGGCCGGCGTGCAGCCGGTGGCGCGGCACAGCCCGCCGAGCGCCGCCTCGATCACGCCGCCCGCCAGCCCGCGCCAGCCGGCATGGGCCGCGGCCACGCCGCCGGGCGCGGCCAGCAGGACCGGCATGCAATCGGCGACCTGCACCACGCAGCCGAGGCCGTGCTCGGTGGTCATGCAGGCATCGGCCTCGATCACCGGGCCGTTCGCGTCGTCGTGCGTGATCCGCACGACCCGGGTGCCGTGGACCTGCTTGAGGAAGACGAGGTCGGCGCCCGTGGCCTCGGCCAGCAGCGCGCGGTTGCGCGCGACCTGCGCCGGGTCGTCCCCCACGGCGGCGCCGAGGTTCATGCGGTCCCAGGGGGCCAGGCTGCCGCCACCGGCCCGCGTCGTCATGACCGCCTGCACGCCGGGCGTGCGCCACGTCGGGCGCAGCCAGTCAGGGTGCATCGGCGTCCGGGCAGGCCAAGGGCTGCGCCGCCTGGAAGGCCGGCAGCTGCATGCAGGCTTCGAAGACGCGCATCACCGTCGGCACGTGGTCCAGCCGGCAGTCGTAGCGCCGCGCGTTGAAGATCTGCGGGACGAGCACCACGTCGGCGAGCGTCGGCGTGTCGCCATGGCAGTAGCGGCCGGTGCCCGGGCCGGCGAGCTGGCGCTCCACGGTTTCCAGACCCGTCTCGACCCAGTGGCGGTACCAGCGGTCCTTGTCGTCCTCGCTCACCTTGAGCTCCTGGACGAGGTGGCGCAGCACGCGCAGGTTGTTCAGCGGGTGGATCTCGCAGGCGATGTCGAGCGCGAGCGCCCTCACCCTCGCCCGCCCGAGCGCATCGGCCGGCAGCAGCGGCGGCTCGGGGTGGGTCTCGTCGAGATACTCGATGATGGCGAGCGACTGCCCGAGCAGCGCCTCGCCGTCTTTCAGGAGCGGCACCAGGCGCGAGGGCGACAGGCCGGTGTACGGCGCCTGCAACTGCTCGCGCCTGACCAGGTGGATCGGCACGTAGTCGTATGGCAGGCCCTTGAGCGCCAGCGCGATGCGCACGCGAAAGCTCGCCGAGGAACGCCAGTAGCTGTAGAGCTCCATGCGTCAGTCGCTCACGATCTCGAGCTTGAGCGAGCCCACGCCGTCGATCTGCGCGTGCAGCCGGTCGCCCTCCAGCACGGAGGCCACACCTTCGGGCGTGCCGGTGTAGATGAGGTCGCCGGGTGCGAGCTCCCAGGCCATCGAGAGCTGCTCCACGATCTCGGGCACGCTCCAGATCATCTTGCCGATCACGCTGTGCTGGCGCTCGGTGCCGTTGACGTCGAGCGAGATGCGCGTGGCGGCGTTGAGGTAGCACTGCGCGGCCGGGCGGATGGGGCCGATGGGCGCCGATTCGTCGAAACCCTTGCCGATGCACCAGGGCCGGCCGAGCTTCTTGGCTTCGCCTTGCAGGTCGCGGCGGGTCATGTCCAGGCCGACGGCGTAACCGTAGATGTGGCTGAAGGCGTCGGTGGCGGGGATGTTGCGCCCGCCCTTGCCGATCGCCACCACCAGCTCGACCTCATGGTGCAGGTCGCGCGTGAGGCTCGGGTAGCGCATCTCGCCGGTCATGCCCTCGGGCACCGGCAGCACGGCATCGGCCGGCTTCAGGAAGAAGAACGGCGGCTCGCGCCCGCTGTGGCCCATCTCGATCGCGTGGTCCACGTAGTTGCGGCCCACGCAGTAGATGCGGCGGACGGGGAATTCGGCCCCGGCGCCCGCGCCCACGACGGGCACGGTGGGCGGCTTCGGGGCGACGACGACGAGGCTCATGGCGTGTGCAGCTCCACAGGGAAGGATGCGGGCCATGATGCCACGCGGCCTGCGCGCGAGCATGCGTTGTTCCCACAGGCCCTGACGGGAATCCGGCGTGTGTGCGCCCCACGTCGCGTGCGGGCTTGCACGGGCGTCCTGTCCGGTACGCAGGCCCTAAACTGCCCGGCATGTTCCAACCCCGCAGCTACAAGCACTGCAAGGCCTGCGGGTCGAAGGTCGACTACCGCGTCCCGGCCGACGACAACCGCGAGCGCGCCACCTGCACGGCGTGCGGCACCGTCCACTACGAAAACCCGCTGAATGTCGTGGGCACGGTGCCCGTCTGGGAAGAGAAGGTGCTCCTGTGCCGGCGCAACATCGAGCCGCGCCTGGGCTACTGGACGCTGCCCGCCGGCTTCATGGAGCTCGGTGAGACCACCGAGCAGGGCGCCGTGCGCGAGACGGTCGAAGAAGCCGGCGCGCGCGTCGAACTGCAAGGCCTCTACACCCTGCTCAACGTGGCGCGCGTCGGCCAGGTGCATCTCTTTTACCGTGCACGATTGCTCGATACCGACTTCGCCCCGGGCCCCGAGACCATCGAGGCGCAACTTTTCAGCGAGGCTGAAATCCCCTGGGAGCAGCTCGCCTTCCGAACCGTGAAAGAGACCCTCCAGCACTACTTCGACGACCGCCGCCAGGGTCAATTCGCATTGCATTGCGCCGATATCGGCTGATCCATGTCGCAACACGCCCCAGGTCAGCCCCCCGCCTCCACCCCTGCCGCCGCGGCGCACGGCGCGACCACGCACCTGCGTGAAGACCTGATCAACCCCGACCCCCTGCTGGACTGCCTGGTCGAGGTCTGCCGCCTGCACGGCCAGGCCGCCTCGCGCGCCTCGCTCTCGGCCGGGCTGCCGCTCGGCAAGGACGGCAAGAGCGAAACCGGCAAGGGCCGCCTCACGCTCGAGCTCGCCGAGCGCGCCGCGTCCCGCGCAGGCATGTCGGCCCGGCTGCAGCGCGTCTCACTCGACCGCATCGACACCGCGGCGCTGCCCGTCATCCTGATCCTCAAGGACAACCAGGCCTGCGTGCTCATGGGCTGGGACACCGACGGCGCCACCGCCCGCGTGCTGCTGCCCGAGACCGGCCAGGGCTCCATCACCCTCACCCGCACCGACCTGCAGGCGCGCTATACCGGCGTCGTGCTGTTCGTGCGGCCGCATTTCCGCTTCGACGCGCGCACCCCCGCGGCGAGCAAGCCCAGGATGCGGCACTGGTTCTGGAGCGCGGTGCTGCAGCAGCGCTTCGTCTACCGCGACGTGCTCTGGGCCGCGCTGCTGGTCAACCTCTTCGCGCTCGCCTTCCCGATGTTCAGCATGAACGTCTACGACCGCGTGGTGCCCAACAACGCGGTCGAGACGCTCTGGGCGCTGTCGATCGGCGTGGTGCTCATCATGTGCGCCGACGTCTTCATGCGCGTGCTGCGCAGCCACTTCGTCGACGAGGCCAGCGCGCGCATCGACGTGCAGATCTCCGCCACGCTGATGGAGAAGGTGCTGGGCATGCGCCTGGAGCACCGGCCCGAGTCGGTGGGCTCCTTCGCCTCCAACCTGCGCGGCTTCGAGCAGGTGCGCGACT
>JBIQJS010000205.1:0-2523 GCA_044507405.1 Rubrivivax sp.
GCGGCGGGCTGATGAGGCCCACGCCCGGCACCGAGTAGCGCAGGAAGCCGATGTAGTCGGACACCTTGCCGCCGGGCAGCTGGCCGCCCTCGCCGGGCTTGGCGCCCTGGGCCATCTTGATCTGGATCTGGTCGGCCGAGACCAGGTATTCCGTCGTCACGCCGAAGCGGCCCGAGGCCACCTGCTTGATGCGCGAGCGCAGCGAATCGCCGGCCTGCAACTCGTAGTCGGCCTCGATCGCCTTGGCGCCGATGATCTCGCTCACCTTGGTGCCGGCGGTGACGGGGATGCCCTTGAGCTCGCTGCGGTAGCGCGCCGGGTCCTCGCCGCCTTCGCCGGTGTTGCTCTTGCCGCCCAGGCGGTTCATGGCGATGGCCAGCGTCGAATGCGCCTCGGTGCTGATCGAGCCGAGCGACATCGCGCCGGTGGCGAAGCGCTTGACGATCTCCTTGGCGGGCTCGACCTCGTCGAGCGGGATGGCCTTGCTCGGGTCGAGCTTGAACTCGAACAGCCCGCGCAGCGTCATGTGGCGGCGCGACTGGTCGTTGATGATCTGCGCGTAGTCCTTGTAGGTGTCGAACTGGTTGGCGCGCGTGCTGTGCTGCAGCTTGGCGATGGCGTCGGGCGTCCACATGTGCTCTTCGCCGCGCACGCGCCAGGCGTATTCGCCGCCGGCGTCGAGCATGCCGGCCAGCACCGGGTCGTCGCCGAAGGCGGCGCGGTGCATGCGGATGGCCTCCTGCGCCACCTCGAACACGCCGATGCCGCCCACCTGCGAGGCCGTGCCGCGGAAGTACTTGTCGACCAGGTCCTTCTCGAGCCCGATGGCCTCGAAGAGCTGCGCGCCGCAGTAGGACATGTAGGTCGACACGCCCATCTTCGACATGATCTTCGACAGGCCCTTGCCGATGGCCTTGACGTAGTTGTAGACCGCCTTCTCCGGCGACAGCGCGCCCGGCAGCTCCTTGTGCAGTTCGGCGAGCGTCTCCATCGCGAGGTACGGGTGCACCGCCTCGGCACCGTAGCCGGCGAGCACGGCGAAGTGGTGCACCTCGCGCGCCGAGCCTGTCTCGACCACCAGGCCCGCGGTCGTGCGCAGGCCCTCGCGCACCAGGTGCTGGTGGATGGCCGACAGCGCCAGCAGCGCCGGGATGGCGACCTGCGTGCGGCTCATCGCGCGGTCGCTGACGATCAGGATGTTCCTGCCGCCCTTGATGGCGTCCACCGCCTCGGCGCACAGCGACGCGAGCTTGGCCTCCACCCCCTCGTGGCCCCAGGCCAGCGGGTAGGTGATGTCCAGCGTGTAGCTCTTGAACTTGCCCTGCGTGTGCGTCTCGATCTCGCGCAGCTTGCCCATGTCCTGGAAGTCCAGGATGGGCTGGCTCACCTCCAGGCGCATCGGCGGGTTGACCTGGTTGATGTCCAGCAGGTTGGGCTTGGGGCCGATGAAGGACACCAGCGACATCACGATCGCCTCGCGGATCGGGTCGATGGGCGGGTTGGTCACCTGCGCGAACAACTGCTTGAAGTAGTTGTAGAGCGGCTTCGCCCGGTCCGACAGCACCGCGAGCGGCGAGTCGTTGCCCATGGAGCCGATGCCCTCCTCGCCCGCCTGGGCCATGGGGCTGAGCAGGAACTTGATGTCCTCCTGCGTGTAGCCGAAGGCTTGCTGGCGGTCGAGCAGCGATTCGGTGAAGGCCGGCGCCTGTGCGCTTGCGGGCAGGTCCTCGAGCTTGACACGCACGCTCTCGATCCATTGCCGATAAGGCTTGGCGGACGCGAACTGGTTCTTCAGTTCCTCGTCGTCGACGATGCGCCCCTGCTCCAGATCGATGAGGAACATCTTGCCGGGCTGCAGCCGCCACTTCTTGACGATCCGGTTCTCGGGAATGGGCAGCACGCCGGTCTCCGAGGCCATCACCACCAGGTCGTCGTCGGTGACGATGTAGCGCGCCGGACGCAGGCCGTTGCGGTCCAGGGTCGCGCCGATCTGGCGGCCGTCGGTGAACACCATGGCGGCCGGGCCGTCCCAGGGTTCCAGCATGGCGGCGTGGTACTCGTAGAACGCGCGGCGGCGTTCGTCCATGGTGGCGTGCTGTTCCCAGGCCTCGGGAATCATCATCATCGCCGCATGCGCGAGCGAGTAGCCGCTCATGGTGAGCAGTTCCAGCGCGTTGTCGAAGGTCGCGGTGTCGCTCTGCCCTTCGAAGGTGATGGGGTAGAGCTTTTGCAGGTCGTCGCCGAGCACGGGCGACTTCATCACGCCTTCACGGGCGCGCATCCAGTTGAAGTTGCCCTTGACCGTGTTGATCTCGCCGTTGTGCGCCACCATTCGGTAAGGGTGGGCGAGCGGCCACTCAGGGAAGGTGTTGGTGGAGAAGCGCTGGTGTACGAGTGCCAGCGCCGAGACCACGCGCGGGTCGCGCAGGTCGCGGTAGTAGCGGCCCACCTGATCGGCCAGCAGCAGCCCCTTGTAGATGATGGTGCGGCAGCTCATGCTGGGCACGTAGTACTCGCGGCTGT
>JBIQJS010000206.1:0-2481 GCA_044507405.1 Rubrivivax sp.
GGCCGTGTGGGCTGGCGCGTGACCTCGCGCGATCGGCTGCCGGTGGTGGGGGGTGTGCCGCTCGCAACACCTGGGAATGTGCGGCTGGACCAGCCACGTTTCGTGCCCCGGTTGCCGGGGCTCCATGTGTGCACCGCCTTGGCCTCGCGCGGCATCACCTGGGCGCCGCTTGCGGCCACGACGCTCGCCGGCTGGATCGCGGGTGCACCCATGCCGCTCGAGGCCAGCCTGCTGGATGCCATCGACCCCGCCCGCTACACGAGCCGTGCAGCGCGCCGGGTCGGGGCGCCGCCCTAGTCTTCGCGCGGCGGCTGGGTCGCGTCGTCGGGCTGCGCGGGCGCGTCGGCCTCGGCCGGGTCACCGTCGCCGACGGTCTTGCGCTCGGCTTTTTCTTTGAGCTTCTCTTCCTTCTTCTTCTTCTTCGCCAACTCGCGCTGGCGCTTCTCGAAGGCGTAATTGGGTTTGGCCATGCGCCGTCCTTCCTGTGGTCTGCCCTGAGGTGGGAAGACGCGAGGGTACGCGCTTTTGGCCCGAGGCTGGAAGCCCCGGCGTCAGAACATCAATGTCTTGACGCCCTGGGCCGTGCCGAGCAGGCACACGGCGGCCTTGTGCCGCGCGAAGATGCCCACCGTCACCACGCCGGCCCACTGGTTGATCTCCTGCTCCATCGCGGCCGGGTCGGTGATGGCCAGGCCCCGCACGTCGAGGATGTGGCAGCCGTTGTCGGTCACGACACCGGCACGCAGCGTCGCCTCGCCACCCAGCGCCTTGAAGCGCCGCGCGACCTGCGCCGCGGCCATGGGGATCACCTCCACCGGCAGCGGAAATTTCCCCAGCGTATCGACGAGTTTGGACTCATCGGCAATGCAAATGAAGCGCTCGGCCAGGTCGGCCACGATCTTCTCGCGCGTGAGCGCCGCGCCGCCGCCCTTCACCATGTGACCGCGGCGGTCGATCTCATCGGCGCCGTCGATGTAGACCGGCAGCCGCTCGACCGTGTTGCCGTCGAGCACCGGGATGCCGTGCGCGCGCAGACGCTCGCTGCTCTTCTCGCTGCTCGAGATGGCGCCGGCAATGCGGTCCTTGATGCCGGCCAGTGCATCGATGAAGCAGTTGACCGTGGAGCCGGTGCCCACGCCGACCACGCTGCCGGGCACCACGTGTGCGAGTGCGGCTTGCCCGACGAGGGCCTTGAGTTCGTCCTGGGTCATGGTGTGCGAAGGGCTTTGAAAGACAATCGGGCGATTATCCAAGACGTCTTTTCATGCCCCTCGTTCCCTACGCGCTGACGCGCCCTTTTCTCTTCGGCCTCGACCCTGAGCAGGCCCATGACCTCACCCTCGGCGCGCTCGCGCGCCTCCAGCACACGCCGCTGATCTGCGCCGTCGCGCAGGCGCGCATCGACGACCCGGTGACGCTCGCCGGCCTGCGCTTCCCGAACCGCATTGGCCTTGCCGCCGGGCTCGACAAGAACGGCCGCTGCATCGATGCCTTCGGCGCGATGGGCTTCGGCTTCGTGGAGGTGGGCACGGTGACGCCCCAGCCGCAGCCGGGCAACCCCAAGCCGCGCATGTTCCGCCTGCCCGAAGCCAACGCACTCATCAACCGGCTGGGCTTCAACAACGAAGGGCTCGCCGTCTTCGTCGAGAACGTGAAACGCAGCCGCTTCCGCCAGCAGGGCGGCATCCTCGGGCTCAACATCGGCAAGAACGCCGCCACACCCATCGAACGCGCGGTGGACGACTACCTGATCGGGCTCGACGGCGTCTACCCGCACGCCGACTACGTGACGGTCAACATCTCCTCGCCCAACACCCAGAACCTGCGCGAACTGCAGAGCGACGAGGCGCTGGACGCCCTGCTTGCGGCGCTGCAAACCCGCCGGCTGGCGCTCGCCGCGGAGCACGAGCGCAAGGTCCCGATGTTCGTGAAGATCGCGCCCGACCTGGAGGGCGAACAGGTGCAGGTGATCGCCGAGACCATCCGCCGCAACGGCATCGACGGGGTGATCGCCACCAACACCACCATCGCGCGCGAGAAGGTGCAGCACCTGCGACATGGCGACGAGACCGGCGGCCTTTCGGGCGCGCCGGTGTTCGAGGCGAGCAACCGCGTGATCTCGCTGTTGCGCGCGGCGCTCGGGCCGGCGGTGCCCATCATCGGCGTGGGCGGCGTGATGAGCGGCGCCGATGCGCGCGCCAAGATCGCCGCCGGGGCCGACCTGGTGCAGCTCTACACCGGCTTGATCTACAAGGGACCAGCGCTGGTGCCGGAGGCGGCACGCGCGGTGCGTAGCGGTCGGGTGGGCTGACGCCCCGGGGGCTTCAGCCCCCCTCGGGGTCAGTGCAGCTGCACGCCGGTCTTGCTCTGCAACTCCTCGCGGGTCACGCCGGGCGCCATCTCCACGACCTTCAGGCCTTCGGGCGTCACGTCCATCACGGCGAGGTCGGTGATGATGCGGTTGACCACGCCCACGCCGGT
>JBIQJS010000207.1:0-2475 GCA_044507405.1 Rubrivivax sp.
CGCAACCTCACCATCCGCTTCGGCGGCCACGTGGCGGTGGACCGCGTGAGCTGTGCCTTCACGCCCGGCACGCTCACCGCCATCGTCGGCCCCAACGGCGCCGGCAAGACCACGTACTTCAACCTGATCTCGGGGCAGCTGCGTGCGACCGAAGGGCAGGTGCTGCTGGGCGGCGACGACATCACCGCCGAGGCCGCCTCGGCGCGCACGCACCGCGGGCTCGGGCGCGCCTTCCAGTTGACGCAGCTCTTTCCCAACCTCACGGTGCTGGAGAACGTGCGCCTGGCGGTGCAGTCGCGCCGCCGCGAAGGGCTCAACCTGTGGTCGGTGTGGCTGGACCGGCGCGAGACGCTGGAGCGTGCGCGCGAGCTCGTGCAGCAGGTCCAGCTCGGCGACCGCGCCGATGCGGTCGCGAGCAGCCTGCCGCACGGGGACCAGCGCAAGCTCGAGGTGGCGATGCTGATGGCGCTCGACCCGCAGGTGTTCATGTTCGACGAACCCACCGCCGGCATGAGCGTGGACGAGGTGCCGGTGATCCTCGACCTCATCCGCGCGCTCAAGGCACGGCGCGACGCGACCATCCTGCTCGTGGAGCACAAGATGGACGTGGTGCGCGAACTCGCCGACCGCATCATCGTGCTGCACAACGGCCAGCTCGTGGCCGACGGCGAGCCGGCGGAGGTGATCGCCTCGCCGGTGGTGCAGCAGGCTTACCTGGGGGTGGCGGCATGACGTCTACCCCCGTTCGGGCTGAGCTTGTCGAAGCCCATGCGCATGTCACCCCGGCTTCGACTGGCTCAGCCCGAACGGGAGAGTCGCTGCTCAAGCTCTCAGGCGTGCACACCCACATCGCCCAGTACCACATCCTCCACGGCGTGGACCTCACGGTGCCCACCGGCGAGGTGACCATGCTGCTCGGCCGCAACGGCGCCGGCAAGACGACGACGCTGCGCACCATCATGGGCCTGTGGGCCGCCTCGCAAGGCACCGTCACCTTCGACGGCCAACCCATCGCGGGCCGCCCCACGCCCGACATCGCGCAGCTCGGCATCGCCTACGTGCCCGAGAACATGGGCATCTTTGCCGACCTCTCGGTGAAGGAGAACCTGCTGCTGGCCGCGCGCGGCGCGCGCACCGAATCGCAGATGGACACGCAGCGGCTGGAGTGGCTCTTCGGCCTCTTCCCGGCGGTGAAGAAGTTCTGGCTCTACCCGGCCGGTAAGCTGTCGGGCGGGCAGAAGCAGATGCTCGCGATCGCACGCGCCATGGTCGAGCCGCGCCGGCTGCTGCTGATCGACGAGCCGAGCAAGGGCCTGGCGCCGGCCATCGTGCAGAACCTGATCGAGGCCCTGCGCGAACTCAAGCGCACGCAGACCACCGTGCTGCTCGTCGAGCAGAACTTCGCCGTGGCGCGTGCGCTCGGCGACCGCGTCGCGGTGATGGACGACGGCCGCGTGGTGCACCACGGCGACATGCGCGAACTGGCCGACGACGAAGACCTGCAACACCGCCTGCTCGGCCTCTCGCTCGGAGCCCACCAATGAACACGACCACCACGCCCGTGGCCGCGCCGCCCGTGCCGGCGGAGGCCATCCCCAAGGCGGCCTTCGACTGGGTGCCGCTCGCGCTCGTGCCGCTGCTCGCGCTTGTCGCGCTGCCGGCCATCGGCTCCACCTCCTCGTGGCTCACGCTCACGGTGGCGGGGCTGGCCATGGGCATGATCGTCTTCATCATCGCCTCGGGCCTCACGCTCGTCTTCGGGCTGATGGACGTGCTGAACTTCGGCCACGGCGTCTTCATCGCCTTCGGCGCCTTCGTCGCCACCAGCGTGTTCGGCGCGATGGCCGGCTGGTCCGAGGCCGACAACGTGCTGCTCAACCTGGGCGTGGTCTTCTGCGCCATGCTGGCCGCGATGGCGCTGGCCGCGGCGCTCGGCTGGGGCTTCGAGCGGGTGATGGTGCGCCCGGTCTACGGCCAGCACCTGAAGCAGATCCTCGTGACCATGGGCGGCATGATCATCGGCGAGGAGCTGATCAAGGTCGTGTGGGGCCCGCAGCAGGTGCCGCTGCCGCTGCCCGCCACGCTGCGCGGGTCGTTCCTCTTCGGCGATGCCGCGGTCGAGAAGTACCGCCTGGTCGCGGTGGTGATCGGCGCGGTGGTGCTCTTCGCGATGCTCTGGACGCTCAACCGCACCAAGCTCGGCCTGCTCGTGCGCGCCGGCGTGCAGGACCGCGAGATGGTCGAGAGCCTGGGCTATCGCATCCGCCGCCTGTTCGTTGGCGTCTTCGTCGCGGGCTCCGCGCTCGCCGGCCTGGGCGGCGTGCTGTGGGGCCTGTACCAGCAGAACGTGATCCCGCAGATCGGCGCGCAGGTCAACGTGCTGATCTTCATCGTCATCATCATCGGCGGGCTGGGATCGACCTTCGGGTGTTTCGTGGGCGCGCTGCTCGTGGGGCTGCTCGCCAACTACGTCGG
>JBIQJS010000086.1:0-5385 GCA_044507405.1 Rubrivivax sp.
AGCTGCTGCGCATCGAGGAAGACCTGGGCGACGTGGCCAGCTACCCCGGCCGCGCGGCGTTCTACAACCTGCGCTGAGCCCATCCCGGCCCTCACGTGCGGCTCATCACCCTCGCCCTGCTGGCGCTGCTCGCGCTGGTGCATGCCGAGCTCTGGCTCGGCAGCTCGGGCGTGCCGCGCGTGATGGCGCTGGAGGCGCAGCTCATCGAGCAGCGCTCCCAGAACGATGCGGCGCACGAGCGCAACGAGCAGCTGCTCGCCGAGGTCAGCGACCTCAAGGAAGGCCTGGAAATGGTCGAGGAGAAGGCCCGCTTCGAACTCGGCATGGTCAAGCCGGACGAGATCTACGTCCAGGTGGCCACCAAGCGATGAGCTTGCGCCGCCGCTGCGCATGAACGCCCTGCTGCAGCCCCTGCAGCCCCTCTTCGCCGCACCGTTCACCCTCCTCGGCTCGCCGGTCACCTGGCTGGAGATCGTGGCCTTCGTGCTGGCGCTGCAGATGGTGGTGTTCAACATGCGCGTGAACCCGCTCGCCTGGCCGCTGGCCATCGTGAGCTCGCTGCTGTACTTCCTGCTCTTCTGGAACAGCCGCCTCTATGGCGAGGCCAGCCTGCAGATCTTCTTTGTCGCCATCGCGGCCTGGGGCTGGTGGCAATGGCTGCGCGGCACGCAGGACGACGGTCGGCCGCTGCAGGTGCGCCGCCTGGCGCCGACCTCGCGGTGGCTCGTGCTGGCCGTGCTCGCCATCGCGTGGCCCGCGACCGGCCTTTTCCTCGCACGCGCAACCGACTCCGACGTGCCCTGGTGGGATGCCTTTCCCACCGCCGCGAGCCTCATCGGCCAGTGGCTGCTCGGCCGCAAGTACGTGGAGAACTGGCCCGTCTGGCTGGTGGTGAACACGGTGAGCGTCGCGCTCTTCGCCTACAAGGGCCTGTGGCTGACCGTGGTCCTCTACACGGTGTTCATCGCCATGTCGATCGCCGGGTGGCGCGCGTGGCGGCGCCTGGCCGACGCGGCATGACGGCGCGCATCGTCACCCTGCTGGGCGCCGAGAGCACCGGCAAGACCACGCTCGCCGCCGAACTCTCGGCCGCGCTCGCGCAGCAGGGCCTGCGCGTGGCGCGCGTGGACGAATACCTGCGCGAGTTCTGCGCACGGCATGGCCGCACGCCGCGACACGACGAGCAGGCCGGCATCGCCGAAGCGCAGGCCGCGCGCATCGCCGCCGCGGCGGCCACCCACGACCTCGTGGTGGCCGACACTTCGGCGCTCATGATCGCCGTCTACAGCGAGCTCGTGTTCGGCGATACCAGCCTCTATCCGCAAGCCGAAGCGCTGCAGCAGGGCTACGCCCACACGCTCTTGACCGCGCTCGACCTGCCCTGGCAGGCCGACGGCGTCTTCCGGGATGGCCCGCACGTGCGCGAGCCGGTGACGGCGCTGCTGCGCGCGAGCCTCGCCCGCGCCGACGTGCCATACGCGGTGATCAGCGGCTCGGGACCCCATCGACTGCGCTCGGCACTCGCGGCGATCGGACATGCCCCGCCCGACGAGGACCGGGCGCCGCGCTGGCTCGGTGTCTGCGAGCGCTGCGGCGACGCGGCCTGCGAGCGCCACCTGCTGGCGCGCGGCAAAGGGTGATCAGCTCGCCTGGCCGAGCGCGACCACGACGACGATGAGGGTGCCGAGCGTCAGGTTGGTCGCCACCCAGAAGCGGATCTCGTTGAGCGCGGCACCGCCTGCTGGCCAGTCCTGATCCGCCACCGCACGCTGCAGACGGCGGTAGAGCGCAACACGGATGTAGCCGTAGATCGCCAGCATCAACAGGCCGAGCCCGCCCATCACCAGCCAGTCGGCCGGCGCATTGAAGGGCGCGCCGGTCTGGTGGGTGGTCTGCATCGCGCGCCACATCAATGCCGCGCCCGAGCCGACGGCCAGCAACGCGATCCACAGCACGACGCCGAGAAAACGCCCGATCGCGCCGGCCATCAGCGGCACGCGCTGCGCAGGCGGCAAGGTGGCCGCCGCCGGGCGCAGGCAGAAGTGCGCGAAGAACATGCCCCCCAGCCAGACGATCACGGCCACCCAGTGCGCCAACTTCAGCAGTGCATAGAGCATGGTGCGCCTCCTGGTGGATGCCGATGGTCAGTTGAGCGTGCTCGAACCCGGCTGCTGGCGGCTCTGGGGCGTGAAGAGCTCGCCCACGTCGACGATGTCGTAGTGGTACTTCACGCCGCAGAAGTCGCAGGCGATCTCCACCCGGCCCTGCTCGGCCACGATGCTGTCGATCTCCTCGCGGCCCAGGGACTTGAGCATGCTCCCCACCCGCTCACGCGAGCAGCTGCAGGCGAAGTGCGGGCGCAGCGGCTCGTAGCGCGTCACCTGCTCTTCCCAGAAGAGACGGCGCAGGATGGTGTCGGCGTCCAGCGTGAGCAACTCGTCCGAGGTCAGCGTGGACGCGAGCATGGCGATGCGGCGGTAGTCCTCGTTGCGGCCGATGTCGTCTTCGTTGCGTGCACCGCCCAGGTTGCCCGCGCCCTCGACCGGCAGGCGCTGGATCAAGAGGCCTGCGGCCACCTCGTCGTTGGCCGCGAGCACGAGCTTGCTGTCGAGCTGCTCGGACTGCAGCATGTAGTGCTCCAGCACCTCGCTCAGGCGATGCAGCGGCTCGCCCTCGTCGCCATGCAGCGCCACCACGCCCTGGTAGGGCTGCTGGCCCGGCAGCTTCTGGCTCGGGTCGAGCGTGATGGCGCAGCGACCCTTGCCGTGCACGTTGAGCAGCGTGTCCAGCCGCGGCTCGGCGGGCATGTCGCCCGTCACCTTGGCCGTCACGCGGAAAGCCAGATCCGACTTCACCTCGGCCACCGCGAGCTTCACCGGGCCGTCGCCATGCACCTGCATCACGAGCGCGCCATCGAACTTGATGTTGGACTGCATCAGCACGCCCGCCGCCGCGAGCTCGCCGAGCAGCGCGCGCACCGGTGCGGGAAAGGCGTCCTGCGCCTGCTCGCGCCGCTGCAGCACCTCGCGCCAGTCGCCGGTCAGGCGCACCAGCAGCCCGCGCACCGGCAGGCCGTCGAACAGGAACTTGTGCAGCTCACTCATCCACCGACCTTCTTCAGGCCCGCCTTGTAGCGCCGGGCGTTGTCGACGTAGTGCAAGGCGCTGAGCCTGAGGCGCTCGACCTGCTCGGGCGTGAGCGTCTTCACCACCTTGGCCGGCGAGCCGAGGATCATGGAGCCGTCGGGAAACTCCTTGCCTTCGGTGACGAGCGCACCGGCGCCCACGATGCAGTGCTTGCCGATCCGGGCGCCGTTGAGGATCACCGACTGGATGCCCACGAGCGAGCCTTCGCCGATGGTGCAGCCGTGCAGCATGACCTGGTGACCGACCGTCACGTTCTCGCCGATGTCGCAGGGGTAGCCGGTGTCGCAATGGATCACGGTGCCGTCCTGCACGTTCGAGTTGCGGCCGATGGTGATGCGCGCGTTGTCGCCGCGCAGCACCGCGCCGAACCACACGCTCGCGTTCTCGTGCAGCGTGACGGCACCGATCAGCTGCGCGCTGTCGGCGACCCAGGCGGAATCGGCAATGTCGGGCGACTCATCGCCGAGTTCGTAGAGAGCCATAGGGGGAGAACGTCGAGGAATGCGGAGCCGATAATTCTAGGGATGAACCCCCGCCAGCGCGCCCTGCAGGTCTTGCGCCTGCAAGACCCTGCCACCAAGGCGGTCGCGGCGCGCGAGCTCTACGCGTCGCTCGCCCCGGCGCACATCGACCCGGCCGAGCACATTCCGTCGCCACCCGACCTGCCCGGCCGCCCTGCGCGGCCCCGGCTGGTGCCGCCCAAGGCGGTGCCCTCGCGCACGCCCTACACGCCCGAGGGCCGCGCGGCGCTGCTGCACGCCATCGCGCACATCGAGTTCAACGCGATCAACCTCGCGCTTGACGCGGCCTTCCGCTTCGAGGGCCTGCCGGTGCAGTTCTACGTGGACTGGCTGCGCGTGGCGAGCGAGGAGGCGCTGCACTTCAGCCTGCTGCGCGCGCATCTGCAAAGCCTCGGCCACGACTACGGCGAGTTCGACGCCCACGACGGCCTGTGGCTGATGACCCAGCGCACCGCGGGTGACGTCACGGCGCGCATGGCGCTCGTGCCGCGCACGCTGGAAGCGCGCGGGCTGGATGCCACGCCGCCGCTGCAGGCCAAGTTCGCCAAGGCCGGAGATGCGCGCGCCGTGGAGATCCTGGGGATCATCCTGCGCGACGAGGTCGGCCACGTGGCCATCGGCAACCGCTGGTACCGCTGGCTGTGCGCGCGCGAAGGGCTCGACCCGGTGGCGCACTACGAGCTGCTCACGCGGCGCCACGAAGCCCCGCGCCTGCGCCCGCCATTCAACGACGAGGCACGGCTCGCGGCCGGTTTCACCGACGAAGAACTGGCGCGGCTGAACGGCAGCTGATCGGCGCCTGGACTGGCGTGTTTCCTGCTGTCGCCTCTCGGCGGCACCACATGCCGTCGCTACACTGACAGGCTCTTTTTGCGGCCCTGCACGCATCCACCCTCCACGCACCAGAGGACGTCCATGAACACGCTCACCACCCGTCGATTCCTCCAGACCAGCGCCCTGCTGGTCGCCGGTCTCCTCGTCGGCGCCTGCGGCAAGAAGGCCGAGGCCCCGGCCGAGCCCACCGCGACCACCGCCGCTTCGGAACCCGCGCCGGCCCCGGCCAAGGTCTACGTCGTCGGCACCGATGCCGCCTACGCCCCCTTCGAATCCGAGAACGAGAAGCAGGAGATCGTGGGCTTCGACATCGACGTGGTGCGCGCCATCGCCCAGAAGGCCGGCTTCGAGGTGAAGTTCGTCAACACGCCGTGGGAAGGCATCTTCAACACGCTCCAGCAGGGTGACCGCGACCTGCTCGTCTCGGCGATCACCATCACCGACGAGCGCAAGCAGACCATGGACTTCAGCAACCCCTACTTCGATGCGCACCAGCTCATCGCGGTGAAGGCCGACTCCAAGGTCGCCAGGTTCGAAGACCTCCGGAAGCTGCGCGTGGGCGTGCAGACCGGCACCACCGGCGACGAGGTCGTGGCCAAGCTGCAAGGAAAGAACAGCACCAACATCAAGCGCTTCGAGTCCACCCCGCTCGCACTGAAGGAGCTCGAAACCGGCGGCGTCGATGCGGTCGTGGCCGACAACGGCGTGGTGAGCAACTACGTGGCCAACAACACCTCGGCGCAGTTCAAGACCGTGTCCGACCAGAGCTTCCAGCCCGAGCAATACGGCATTGCGGTCAAGAAGGGCAATGCCGACCTGCTCGGCCTCGTGAACAAGGGCCTGGCCGACATCAAGGCCGACGGCACCTACGACCAGATCTACGC
>JBIQJS010000086.1:5485-16529 GCA_044507405.1 Rubrivivax sp.
CGGCCGCTCCGGCTGCGTCCAGGTAACGCATCGGCGGGCGTACGCGACGATGGATTTGCGCTGGGAGATCCTCGCCGGCTACACGCCGCTCTTCATGACCGGCCTGTGGATGACCGTGAAGCTCGCGGTCGTCGCCGTCTCGAGCGGGCTGGTGCTGGGGATGATCTTCGGCCTCGTCAGCAGCTCGGCCGACGCGCCGCGCCCGCATTCGCGTGTGTTGTCCGCCGCGCTGGCGGGTGCGCGCGCCGTCACGCTCGCCTACGTCACCTTCTTCCGCGGCACGCCGCTCTTCGTGCAGATCCTGCTGGTGCACTTCGCACTGATGCCGCTGCTCATCCATCCGGACACCGGCATCCTGCTCAGCGGCACGGCCGCGCGTGAGTTCCGCCAATCGCACGGCGCTTTCTTCTCCGGTTGCCTGGCCCTGAGCCTGAACGCCGGGGCGTACATCTCCGAAATCTTCCGCGCCGGCATCCAGAGCATCCACCTCGGGCAGACGCAGGCGAGCTACAGCCTCGGGCTCACGCACACGCAAGCCATGCGCTTCGTGGTCCTGCCGCAGGCCTTCCGGCGCATGCTGCCGGCGCTGGTGAACGAGGGCATCACGCTCATCAAGGACTCCTCGCTCGTCTCGGCCATCGGTCTCGCCGAGCTGGCAATGGCCGCGCGCACCGTGGCCGGCGCGTACTCCCGCTACTGGGAGCCCTACCTCGCCATCTCGGCGATGTACCTGGTGCTCACGCTGGCGCTGTCGCTGCTCGCCAAGCGGCTGGAAGCGCCTGCGCACCATCGCGGGCGCTGACGCGACACGCCGGGCGCGACGCCAAACGCTTGTTGCGCTCGAGCAACGAGCCTAGGGATTTCCAGAAGCGCCAAGCCTAAACTCTGCCGCACGGTTGGGCCGGTCACCGGCTCATCAGTCAAGAGTGAATGCCCGCGGTCCCTGTGCCGCATCACACAAAGGAAAGCTCAACATGAAGCGCTCTCTCTTCGTCGCTGCTCTCGCGACCCTGGCTGCCGGCTCCGCCCTGGCCCAAAGCAACGTGACCATCTGGGGTCGCCTGAACGAAACCGTCGAACGCGAAAAGGTCGCCGGCAACAGCCGCACCGTCGTGAACGACAACGCCTCGCGTCTCGGCTTCCGCGGCACGGAAGACCTGGGTGGCGGCCTGTCGGCGAACTTCCTGCTCGAACACCGCTTTGCCGCCGACACCGGCGCCGCCGCGGGCACCTTCTGGGCCGGCCAGTCCGAAGTGAACCTCGCCAGCAAGAGCCTCGGCGCGATCCGTCTGGGCCGCTTCACCAGCGAGGCCTACTTCGCCACCGCCGACTACGTGTCGCTGCACAACCACGACACCGGCAGCTCGGCCGACGCCCTGTACTACAGCGCCGCCGGCTGGGATGCGACCAACAAGATCGCCTACCAATCTGCCGAATTCGTGCCGGGCCTCGTGTTCCATGCTGCGATCGGCCTGCACGAAGCGACCGCCGCCCCGAACCGCCGCGACTTCGCGGTCAACTACAGCCTCGGCGCCCTGGCGCTGGGCGCCGGCTACGAAGCCCAGGGCGACAACAACCAGTTCGCCCTGCGTGCCCTGTACGGCTTCGGCCCCTTCACCGTCGGTGGCTACTACCAGCGTGCTGACGACGCCGTCGGCGGCAAGCGCGACAACGTCCGCCTGGCTGGCATGTACACCTTCGGCGCATCGGAAGTGCACCTGAACGCCGGCATCGCCAACGACTGGAAGAACATCGCCGGCGACAGCGGCGCCAAGCAGTTCACCGTCGGCTACAACTACAACCTGAGCAAGCGCACCAAGGTCTACACCTACTTCACCAAGCTGGCCGTCGACGAGAACGCCGCTCTGCCCGCGAACATCCAGCAAGCCGACTACCAGTCCGTCGCCCTGGGCATCCGCCACAACTTCTGATCCACCGATCAGCGAAGTTGCATGAAAACGGCCGGTCGCAAGACCGGCCGTTTTTCCTTTTGCAGGCAAGAAGGCTCAGCGGCCGCGCCAGAAGAGCCCGTCCAGCTCCTTCATCGTGAGCTGGCGCCAGGTCGGGCGGCCGTGGTTGCACTGGTCGCTGCGCTCGGTGCGCTCCATGTCGCGCAGCAGGGCGTTCATCTCGTCGAGCGTGAGCTGGCGGTTGGCGCGCACCGCGCCGTGGCAGGCCATGGTCGAGAGCAGCTCGTGCTGCGCACGCTCGATGACGCTGCTGGCGTCGTACTGCGCGAGCTCCGCCAGCACGCTGCGGGCGAGTTCCACCACGTCACCGCCGGCGAGCGCGGCCGGGCGCGACCGCACGGCCAGCGTCGCCGCCGAGAGCACGGAGACGTCGAGGCCCAGCGCGAGCAGGTTGTCGGCCTGCGACTGGGCCGTGGCGATCTCCTGCGGCGTGGCGGCAAAGGTCGCCGGAATGAGCAATGGCTGCGACTCGATGGCGGCCGACCCGAGGCTCGACTTGAGCCGCTCGTAGACGATGCGCTCGTGCGCGGCATGCATGTCGACGATCACGAGGCCGTGGGCGTTCTCCGCGAGCACGAAGACCCCGCCGACCTGGCCGATCGCGCGGCCGAGCGGCCAGTCGCCCTGGGGCAACGGCGCGGGCGCGGCGGCAGCGGCTGGCGGTGCGAGCTGCTGGACCCGCCACGCCGGAGGCGGCTCCTGTGCATGCAGCACCGCCAGCTGCTCCAGCGCCAGCGCGCCCTGCACGGCCGGGCGCTCGAACGCCGCAGGCAAGACACTGCCGATCGCCGAGGGCCGCCCGTCAGGCCTCGGCATGGCCGGCGCCACCGCGGCCTGCGGCGGCGCGAGACCCGCCTCCACCGCACGCCGCACCGCCTGGTGCACCTCGCGCGAGTCGCGGAAGCGCACCTCGATCTTGGTCGGGTGCACGTTCACGTCGACACGGTCCGGGGCGATCTCGATGTAGAGCACGTAGGCCGGCTGGCGGCCGCCGTGCAGCACGTCCTCGTAGGCCGAGCGCACACCGTGCGCGATCAGCTTGTCGCGCACGTAGCGTCCGTTGACGTACACGTACTGCTGGTCGGCGCGCGAACGTGCCGCAGCGGGCGTGCCCGCGCGTCCCGTGATGCGCATCGGCCCCATCTCGAGCGCCACGTCGCGGCTCTCGTCGATGAAGGCCTCGCCCAGCACCTCGCGCACGCGCTGCGCAAGGCTCGCGCGCCGCCATTGCTCGACGAGCTTGCCTTCGTGCCAGACGGCGAAACCCACGTCGGGGCGCGCGAGCGCATGGCGGCGCACGGCCTCCAGGCAGTGGGCGAGCTCGGTGGCGTCGGTCTTCAGGAACTTGCGGCGCGCCGGCGTGCTGAAGAAGAGCTCGCGCACCTCCACGCTCGTGCCGCGCGCGCGCGCCGCCGGGACCAGCTCCCCACTGCGCGCATCGATGCGCTGCGCATGCGGCGCGCCCTCGGTGCGGCTCGCGATGCTGAGCTCCGAGACGGAGGCGATCGCAGCGAGCGCCTCGCCGCGGAATCCCATCGTCGCGACACTCTCCAGCTCGCCGAGCGAGGCGATCTTGCTCGTGGCGTGGCGCCGCAGCGCCAGCGGCAGCTCCCCGGCCGGGATGCCGGCGCCGTCGTCCTCGACCAGGATGCTGCGCACGCCGCCCGCCATGAGCTTGACGACGACCTCGGTCGCACCGGCGTCGAGCGCGTTGTCCACCAGCTCGCGCACCACCGAGGCGGGCCGCTCCACCACCTCGCCGGCTGCGATCTGGCTGACCAGTTCATCGGGCAGTTCGCGAATGGGTCGGCGCAGGGCGGGCTCGGGCACGGCGTTCATCGCGGCATTGTATGAACGCCCCCTGCAGGAACCCGGCGCACGACCCGGATAATGGCCGGCATGGAATTCATCGCCTTCCTCATCGACTTCATCCTGCGCGTGGACGTGCACCTCGCCACCTTCGTGGCGACCTACGGGACCTGGGTGTACGCGCTGCTCTTCCTGATCATCTTCGTGGAGACCGGGGTGGTGGTGATGCCCTTCCTGCCGGGCGACTCGCTGCTGTTCGTGGTGGGGGCGCTGTGCGGCGCGGGGCTGATGGACTTCACCCTCGCGGTCGCGCTGCTCACCGTGGCGGCGGTGCTGGGCGACCAGTGCAACTACGCGATCGGCCGCTACATCGGCCCCAAGGTCTTCCAGTGGGAGAACACCCGCTTCTTCAACCGCCATGCCTTCGACCAGGCGCACGCCTTCTACGAGAAACACGGCGGCGTGACGATCATCCTGGCGCGCTTCTTCCCGTTCCTGCGCACCTTCGTCCCCTTCGTCGCCGGCGTGGCGGCCATGACACGCAGCCGCTTCACGCTCTACAACATGATCGGCGCCGCGATCTGGGTCGGCGGGGTCACGACGGCGGGCTACGTCTTCGGCAACATCCCGTGGGTGAAGGAAAACCTGGACAAGATCATCTGGGGCGCGATCCTGATCCCGGGCCTCATCGTGCTGTTCGGGGCCTGGAAGGCGCGGCGCAAGGCAGCGGTCGTGCTCTGACGCGCCCCCGACCGGCGGCTAGAGCTGCCGGTTGCGCGCGAGCGGAGGGTTCTTGGCGAAGTAGCGCCTGATCCCCGTCACGAGTGCGTCGACCAGTTGTTCACGGTACTTGTCGCTGCGCAGCTTCTTCTCTTCGTCGGGGTTGGAGATGAACGCCGTCTCCACCAGGATCGACGGCACGTCGGGCGCCTTCAGCACCGCAAAGCCCGCCTGCTCCACATGCGGCTTGTGCAGGCGGCCCACCTTGCCGATCTGGCCGAGCACCTCGCCGCCGAGCTTGAGGCTGTCGCGGATCTGGCGCGTGGTGCTCATGTCGACCAGGGCCCGCAACAGCGCGGCGTCCTTGGCCTTGATGTTCACGCCACCCACGAGGTCGGCCGCGTTTTCCTTGTTGGCCATCCAGCGCGCGGCGGTGCTCGTCGCCCCGCTTTGCGAGAGCGCGAAGACCGAGGCGCCGCGGGCCGTCGGCTTGATGAAGGCATCGGCATGCACCGAGACGAAGAGATCGGCCTGCACCCGCCGCGCCTTGCGCACCCGTTCGTGCAGCGGCACGAAGTAGTCGCCGTCGCGGGTGAGCATGGCGCGCATCCCGGGCACGGCGTTGATGCGGTCACGCAGCTTGCGCGCCACGGCCAGCACGACGTCCTTCTCGCGCAGGCCGGTCGGGCCGATGGCGCCCGGGTCCTCGCCGCCGTGCCCGGGATCGATCGCGACGATCACCAGCCGATCGATGCGCGATTGCGTCATGGTGGGCGTGGAGGCCGCCGCCACCGGCGGGCGCGGCGTCTGCTGGGGCACGGGGCCGGGCACCGGCTTGTCGATCTGGCCGATGAAGTCGCCCAGCGCATCGCGCACCGCCTCGGCGGCCTCTTCCTCGGCGCGCGACTTCTCCTGGATGAGCGCGAGCAGCGGGTCACGCTCCTGCGTGGGATACAGGTCGAAGACCAGCCGGTGCTGGTAGCTCGCCACCGGCAGCAGCGCGAAGAGCTGCGGCGCCGTCGGCTGCTTGAGGTCGATCACCAGTCGCACGACGCGCGGCTGGTTCTGCCCCACGCGCACGCCATCGATGAACGGGTCGTCGCTGCGGACCTTGCCGAGGATGTCGCGCAGGGCCGGGCTCAGCTCCAGCCCGTCGATGTCGATGACCAGCCGCGCGGGGTTCTCCGCCATGAAGTGGCGCACCGAGAGCGCCGTGTCGGATTCGAGCGTGATGCGCGTGTACTCGGTCGCCGGCCAGACGCGCACGGCAAGGATGCTCGCCCCGAAGGCGAGCTCCTGGGCGCCGAGCGAGAGCACGAGCACTCCGCCATGCAGCAGCTCGCGCCGCTTCAAGGCAGCAGCTCCAGTCCGCGGGATGTGAGGGCGTGCAGGATCACGCGGCGTTCGTCTCCATCGAGCGCGATGAGTTCCACGCGCAGATCGGCCGGGGGCAGCAGCCCGGCGGCCTGCTCGGGCCATTCGGCGATCTTCAGGCCCTCGCGCGCGTACGCGTCGCGCAAGCCCGCGTCCTCGAACTCCTGCGGATCCTCGAAGCGGTAGAAGTCGAAGTGCGAGATCGAAAGCCCGCCGGCCTCATACGACTCGAGCACCGCGTAGGTCGGGCTCTTGATGCGCCCGGTGACGCCGAGCGCCTGCAGCAGGTGCCGTGCAAAGGTGGTCTTGCCAGCGCCGAGGGTGCCGTGCAGCTCGATGCAGGCATCGCGCAGGGCGGGCCGCTGCGCCAGGGCCTGCGCGGTGGCGGCGCAATCGGCTTCGGTGGCCCAGTGGAGGATGCGGGTTCCTAGAATCGACGGCAATGACGGACGCTCGCAAGTTGGACGATGAGGCTCTGCTCGCGCTGATGACGCCTCTGCGCGAGTGGGCCGCGGCGCTCGGATTTTCACAGATCGGCGTCGCCGACGTGGACCTGTCCTCTGCAGAACCCGGCCTCGTCGCCTGGTTGCAGCAAGGTTTTCACGGTTCGATGGCCTACATGGCCGCGCATGGCATGAAGCGCGCGCGCCCAGCCGAGCTGGTGCCGGGCACCGTGCGGGTGATCACCGCTCGCATGGACTACCTGCCGCGCGACGCACCCGACGACTGGCAGGCCATCGAATGGTCCCGCCTCTCGCGGCCCGGCGAAGGCGCCGTCTCGATGTACGCGCGAGGCCGCGACTACCACAAGGTGCTGCGTCATCGCCTGCAGAAGCTGGCCGACCGACTGGCCGACGCCGTGGGCCCGTATGGCCACCGCGTCTTCACCGACTCGGCGCCGGTGCTCGAGGTGGAACTCGCCTCGCGCAGCGGCATCGGCTGGCGCGGCAAGCACACCCTGACCCTGCACCGCGAGGCCGGCTCGACCTTCTTCCTCGGCGAGATCTATGTCGACCTGGCGCTGCCGCTCTCCGAGCCCACGAGCCCCCACTGCGGCAGCTGCACCGCCTGTCTGACGGCCTGCCCGACCGGCGCGATCGTCGCGCCCTACCGGCTCGACGCCCGGCGCTGCATCTCCTACCTCACCATCGAGCACGACGGCCCCATCCCTGAGGCGCTGCGCGCGTCCATGGGCAACCGCATCTACGGCTGCGACGACTGCCAGCTCGCCTGCCCCTGGAACAAGTACGCGCAGCGCAGCCCGCTGCCCGACTTCGACCCGCGCCCCGGGATGGCCGGCGCGACGCTGCTGGCGCTGTGGGCCTGGTCGGAAGCGGAATTCCTGCACCGCACCGAAGGCAGTGCCATCCGCCGCATCGGCCACGAGCGCTGGCGCCGCAACCTTGCCGTGGCGCTCGGCAATGCGCTGCGTGTCTCGCATGACGAGGCCATCGTGCAGGCATTGAAGGCGGCACGCGACGGCGCCACGCCGCTCGTGCGGGAGCACATCGACTGGGCGCTGGCGGCCCCGTCGGCCGCCTGAGCTCACAGGAACGACAGCCACAGCGGGATGCTCACCATCCCGAGCAGCGTGGAGACCGTCACCAGCCCCGCCACGTACGGCCCGTCACCGCCCATGCGCGTCGCCAGCACGTAGGCGCTGGACGCCGTGGGCATCGCCGCGAAGAGCACGACGATGTGCCGCTGCTCCGGCGAGAGCGCCAGCACCAGCGCGAGGCCGAGGCCTATGGCGGGCAGCACGGCATGGCGGATCGCCAGCAAGCCCACGGCCAGGCCCGGGCCGCGCTTGAGCCCGCCCATGCGCAGGCCGGCTCCCACCGCGAGCAGGCCGATCGGCAATGCGGCCACGCCGATGCGCTGCAGCGTCGTGGCGATCGCCTCCGGGAAACGCACGCCGGCTGCGTTGGCCAGCAGCCCCGCGACGATGGCGATGATGAGCGGGTTGCGCGCGATCTCGCGCAGGTAGTCATGCCCGCCGTGCCGCGCGAGCGACCAGACCGCCGCCACATTGGCCAGCGGCACGCACAGCGCCATCAGGAGCGCGACCCAGGCCACGCCCTGCGCGCCCCCGAGGCGTTCGGCCAGCGCCAGGACGATGTACGAGTTGAAGCGAAAGGCGATCTGCGCGCCCGATGCGTGCAGCCGCGCATCGACGCCCGGCCATCGCTTCAAACTGAATGCGAGTGCAATCCCGCACAGCATGACGCCCACCCCGGCGGCCGCCAGACCCAGGGTCTGCACCGGTTGCAAGGGCGTCTTGACGATCGAATTGAAGAGCAGCACCGGGAACAGCAGGTAGTACACCAGGCGTTCCGCAGCCTCCCAGACCGGCTGATTGAGGGCGGTGTAGCGACACAGGAGGAAGCCACAGGCGATCAGCAGAAAATCCGGCAGCAACAACAGGCCAGTCGACATCCCGCGAGTGTGCAGCACGCGCCATTGCGTAGTTTCCACACTCGCGACGGCGCCCGCCCGGGAGCAGCATGGCGGTCCTGTCGGCCGTACGACATCACAACCGAGGAGCTCACATGTATCGCAGAACGTTGATCATCACGTCGCTCGCCCTGTCGGTGACCGCACCGCTCGCCCATGCCCAGTCGTACCCCAGCAAGCCCGTCCGGCTGATCGTGCCCTTCGCGCCCGGCGGGACCACCGACATCATCGCCCGCGTGGTCGCCGAGAAGATCAACGTGCATCTCGGGCAGACCGTGGTCGTCGAGAACAAGGCCGGCGGCGGCGGCTCCATCGGCGCCACCGAGATCTCGCGTGCGGCCCCCGACGGGCATGTGATCGGCATGGCGACCGTCTCGACGACGGCGGCCAACCCCGCGATCAACAGCAAGATCGCCTACAACCCCATCACCGACTTCACGCCCATCATCAACATCGCCGCCACGCCCAACGTGATCGCGGTGCATCCGAGCTTCCCGGCGCGCGATTACAAGAGCTTCGTCGCCGAGGTGAAGAAGAACCCGGGCAAGTACTCGTATGCGAGCTCGGGCACCGGCGGCATCGGCCACCTGCAGATGGAGCTCTACAAGAACCTCTCGGGCACCTTCGTCACGCACATCCCCTACCGCGGCGCAGGCCCGGCGCTCACCGACACCGTGGCCGGCCAGGTGCCGATGATCTTCGACAACCTGCCGTCGGCCCTGCCCTTCATCAAGGACGGCCGCCTCATTCCCATCGTGGTGGCCGCCCCGACGCGCGTGGCAGCGCTGCCCAACGTGCCGACCTTCAAGGAGGTCGGCCTCGAGCCGGTCAACCGCATGGCCTACTACGGCATCCACGGACCGAAGGGCCTGCCGAAGGAGGTCGTCGACAAGGTCCACGGCGCCATGGCCAAGGTGCTTGAAGACCCGGCGGTCAAGAAGCGCATCGAGGACACCGGCTCGCTGATCGTCGCCAACTCGCCGGACGAGTTCGCCCAGCAGATCAAGGCCGAGTTCGAGGTCTACAAGAAGGTCGTCGCGCAGCAGAAGCTCTCGCTCGACTGACTTTGTCGGCGCTGGACGACAGCCAGAGCGCCATCGATCGCTTCATCGATGCGCTCTGGGTCGAAGACGGTCTCGCGGCCAACACGCTGGCGGCCTACCGGCGCGACCTCACGCTCTATGCGAAGTGGCTCGCCGGCGCCCACGGCGCGGCCATCGGCGCCAGCACCGAGCAGCACCTGCGCGAGCACGCCATCGCGCAACACCCTCGCAGCAAGGCCACGAGCGCCAACCGGCGCCTGACCGTCTTCAAGCGCTTCTTCCGCTGGGCGCTGCGCGAGCACCTCGTGCAGGCCGATCCGACGCTCAAGCTGCTCTCGGCGCGCCAGCCGGTGCGCATGCCCAAGACGCTCAGCGAGGCGCAGGTCGAGGCGCTGCTGGCCGCGCCCGACACCGACACGCCGCTCGGCCTGCGAGACCGCACCATGCTCGAGGTGATGTACGCGAGCGGCCTGCGCGTGAGCGAGCTCGTCACGCTCAAGAGCGTGCACCTGAGCCTCGCCGAAGGCGTGCTGCGGGTGACCGGCAAGGGCGCCAAGGAGCGGCTCGTGCCCTTCGGCGAGGAGGCGCACGCCTGGCTCACGCGCTACCTGGCCGAGGCACGCGCTGCCATCCTCCAGGGGCAATCGAGCGACGCGCTCTTCGTCACCGGCCGCGGCGGCCCGATGACGCGGCAGATGTTCTGGCAGCTCGTCAAGAAGCATGCGTTCCACGGCGGCGTGCACGTGCCGCTCTCGCCGCACACGCTGCGCCATGCCTTCGCGACCCACCTGCTCAACCACGGTGCCGACCTGCGCGCCGTGCAGATGCTGCTCGGCCATGCCGACATCTCCACCACCACCATCTACACCCACGTCGCGCGCGAGCGCCTGAAGACGCTGCACGCCGCGCATCACCCACGCGGCTGACGGTGGCATGGGGCCATGTTCCAATCCCGGGCATGGTCACCCTGAAGTTGAAGAACAAGAAGCCCGCGGGCCCTGCAACCCCCGGGCGCACCCCGGTGCGCGGCACCTCGGGCGTGAAGAAGCGCCCCACCCTCGCCCAGGCACAGGCCGAGCGGGCGGAGCGCGAGGCGCGGTTCCAGGAACGCTTCAACGGACCCAGGCACGAGGACCCGAGGCGCGAGGACCCAAGGCGCGAGGATCCGCGCCGACGCCCGGCCGAAGGCGAGCCGGCGCCCCGGCGCGCCGCCGGGCCCGCCCAGCCGCCCTCGCCGGGGCGACCTGCCGCCCCGACGACGCGCGCACGGCCGCCGCTGTCGCCGGCCCGCGTGAGCACCAACACGGCGTTCGGCAAGCCCGCGTCCGCCGCCAACACCGCCTTCGGCGGCAAGCCACGCCCGACGGCGGCCAGACCGCAGCCCATGCCACGCCCACGCCGCGAGCGCGAAGACGAGCCGCCAGTGCACGCCGAGCAGCCCGGCTCCATGCGCCTGTCCAAGCGCATGAGCGAGCTGGGCATCGCGTCACGGCGAGAGGCCGACGAGTGGATCCCCAAGGGCTGGGTGCGGGTGGACGGCAAGGTGGTCACCGAGCTCGGCTCTCGCGTGATGCCGGGGCAGCTCATCACGCTCGACGCCCGCGCACGCGATGCGCAGGCGATGAAGGTCACGGTGCTGCTGCACAAGCCGATCGGCTACGTGAGCGGCCAGGC
>JBIQJS010000208.1:0-2439 GCA_044507405.1 Rubrivivax sp.
CGAAGCCGTGTGTGGCGCGAGGGGCTTCGACAAGCTCAGCCCGAACGGGGCGGTGGCACCGCTCGACGGGGCGGTGGCACCGCTCGACGGGGAGGTGGCGTCGGCCAACAGGGAGGTGGCGTCGCTCAACGGGAGGTGACCGATCAACGGGAGGTGGAATCGGTCAACGAGACGTGGCATCGGTCAATCGTGCATCGGTGCGCGCCTGAAGTCCATCGAAGCCGAGCCCGGGGACGATCTCGCGCACCAGCAACTCGCCGCCCTCGATGTCGATCACCGCGAGGTCGGTGTAGAGCCGGTCCACCACGCCGCGGCCGGTGAGCGGGTAGCTGCACTCGCGCACGATCTTCGGGCGGCCCTGCTTGTCCACATGCTCCATGACCACATACATGCGGCGTGCGCCGGCGGCGAGGTCCATGGCGCCGCCGACCGCCGGGATGGCGCCGGGCGCACCGGTGTCCCAGTTGGCGAGGTCGCCCTGCTGCGAGACCTGGAAGGCGCCGAGCACGGTGAGGTCGAGGTGCCCGCCGCGCATCATCGCGAAGGAGAGCACCTGGTCGAAGAGCGCAGCGCCCGGCAGGAGCGTCACCTGCTCCTTGCTCGCGTTGATGAGGCTCACGTCGGTGATCTCGGCCGGCCCCGGGCCCATGCCGAGGATGCCGTTCTCGCTGTGCAGGATGACCTCGCGGTCGGGCGGCAGGCACTTGGCGATGAGCGTCGGGATGCCGATGCCGAGGTTGACGTACCAGCCGTCCTCGATGTCGGAGGCCACGCGCGCGGCCATCTGCATCCTCGTGAGCGGGGTGTAGGTCATAGGGCAGGCGCGTAGCGACGTGCGGGCTTCATCGGATCAGATCCAGGGCGCGTGGTGGCACTGCACCACGCGCTGCACGAAGATGCCGGGCAGCATCACCTGCTCGGGCGGGATGGCGCCCAGTGGCACGATCTCCTCCACCTGCACCACGGTGGTCTTGGCGGCGGTCGCCATCACGAGGTTGAAGTTGCGCTCGGCGTTCTTGAAGACCACGTTGCCGTGGCGATCGGCGGCCTGCGCCTTCACGAAGGCAAAGTCGCCGTGCAGCGGGTGCTCCAGCACGTAGCCGCGGCCGTCGATGACGCGCGTCTCCTTGCCTTCGGCGAGCGGCGTGCCATACGAGACCGGCGTGTAGAAGGGCCCGATGCCGGCGGCGGCCGCGCGCAGCCGCTCGGCGATCGTGCCTTGCGGCACGCATTCGAGCTCCACCGTGCCGGCGCGCCAGGCATCGGCCAGCGCCTGGGCGCTCGGGCGCGCCGGGTTGGCCGAGCGGGCATAGGAGGTGATGACCTTGCGCACGCGTCCGGCGGCGATCAGCTCGCTCAGGCCGCGCGGGCCGTTGCCGCCGTTGTTGTTGACGACGGTGAGCTCGCGCGCACCCTGGTCGAGCAGCGCGCACAAGAGCTCCTGCGGCACGCCCGAGACCCCGAAGCCGCCCACCAGCAGCACCGCGCCATCGGGCACGCCGCGCACGGCGTCGGTGAGCGAGGCGACGGTCTTGTCGAGCATGGGACTAAGACAGCGCCACCACCGCCTGGCCCTCGGTGACCTCGTCGCCCTCGGCGACCAGCACCCGGGCCACCACGCCCGCGGTCTCGGCTTCGAGCGGGATCTCCATCTTCATCGACTCGATCAGCAGGATCGACATGCCGGGCGTGACGGCGTCACCTTCGGCAACGAGGACCGACAGCACGCGGCCGGTGAGGGGGGATTCGATCTGGGGCACGGGTGCGGCTCCGGGATGAATGTCAGGGGCGGTAGGGGAAGCGGGTCACGCCCGCGGTGCGCAGCGGCGCGGCGAGGTTGGCGAACTCCACCGCGAGCGCGCGCGTCTGCGCCGGGTCGATGATGTCCTCGACCACGAAGGCTTCGGCGCTGCGGAAGGGCGAGGTGAGGCCGCGCACGCGCTCCTCGATCTCGGCGCGCCTGGCCTCGGGGTCGGCGGCAGCTTCGATCTCGGCCTTGTAGGCGACCTCGAGCCCGCCCTCGATGGGCAGCGAGCCCCACTGCGCCGATGGCCAGGCGTAGCGGAAGGCAAAACGTTCGGGATGCTGGTGCGAGGCCGCGGCCACGCCGAAGGCCTTGCGGAGGATGAAGCTGCACCACGGCACCGTCGTCTGCGACAGCGCGGTGAGCGCGCGCACGCCGGCGCGCATGACGCCTTCCTGCTCGGCTTCGAGCCCGATGCGGAAACCCGGGATGTCGACGAAGTTGATGACCGGCAGGTGGAAGAGCTCGGCGAAGTCGATGAAGCGCGTGTACTTCTCGGCGCTCAGCCGGTCGAAGGCGCCGCCGTAGTGGTACGGGTCGCTCGCGATCACGGCCACCGGCCAGCCGTCGATGCGCGCGAGGCCCGTGGCGATCGCGCGGCCCCAGTGGCGGCCGATCTCCATGAAGCTGCCGGC
>JBIQJS010000209.1:0-2431 GCA_044507405.1 Rubrivivax sp.
GCGCAGTTCGGGATCATCGCCACCGGCTTGCTGGCCGCGTGCGTCGGGTAGGTCTTGATCTTGATGTCGAGCACGGTGGTCAGGCCACCCAGGCCCTGCGCGCCGATGCCCAGCGCATTGACCTTCTCGTAGAGCTCGATGCGCAGCTCCTCGAGCTTGTTGCTCGGGCCGCGCTGCAGCAGCTCGTACATGTCGATGTCTTCCATCAACGATTCCTTGGCGAGCAGCACCGCCTTCTCGGCCGTGCCGCCCACGCCGATGCCGAGCATGCCCGGCGGGCACCAGCCGGCGCCCATGGTCGGCACGGTCTTGAGCACCCAGTCGACCAGGCTGTCGTTGGGGTTCATCATGACCATCTTCGACTTGTTCTCGCTGCCGCCGCCCTTGGCGGCCACGATGATGTCGACGGTGTTGCCGGGCACCACTTCCATGTGGATGACCGCGGGCGTGTTGTCCTTGGTGTTCTTGCGCGCGAAGAGCGGATCGTCGAGTACGGATGCGCGCAGCACGTTGTCGGGGTTCAGGTAGCCGCGGCGCACGCCGTCGTTCACCGCATCGGCGAGCGAGCCGGGGAAGCCTTCCCAGCGCACGTCCATGCCGATCTTCATGAAGACGTTGACGATGCCGGTGTCCTGGCAGATCGGGCGGCGGCCCTCGGCGCACATCTTCGAATTGGTGAGGATCTGCGCGATCGCGTCCTTCGCGGCCGGGCTCTGCTCGCGCTCGTAGGCACGCGCGAGGTGCTGGATATAGTCGGCCGGATGGTAGTAGCTGATGTACTGAAGGGCTGCGGCGACGCTCTCGACGAGGTCGGCGTGGCGGATGGTGGTCATGAGGAGGCTCGCTTGGCGGGAAGCGCTGATTTTATCGAAGGGGGCTTGTGGTGATCACGGATGCGCTGCGGCGCTTCTTCGCGGCCGGCGCGGCCGGCGGCATCGTGCTGGCGCTGGCCACCATCCTCGCGCTCGTCGTCGCCAACTCGCCCTGGGGACCGGCCTACGAGGCCTTCCGCCACATCCCCGGCGAGGTCCGCATCGGCCATGACGGCCTGGTGCTCGCCAAGCCGCTGATCCTCTGGGTCAACGACCTGTGGATGGCGGTGTTCTTCCTGCTCGTGGGCCTCGAGATCAAGCGCGAGCTCATGGTGGGCGAGCTCTCGACCTTCCGCCAGGCGCTGCTGCCGGCCGGCGCAGCGCTGGGTGGCATGGCGGTGCCGGCGGCGATCTACGCGGCGCTGAACTGGCACGACCCGGTCGCGTTGCGCGGCTGGGCCATCCCCGCCGCCACCGACATCGCCTTCGCGCTCGGCATCCTGATGCTGCTCGGCTCACGCGTGCCGGCGTCGCTCAAGATCTTCCTCACGGCCGTGGCCATCATCGACGACCTGGGCGCGATCGTGGTGATCGCGCTCTTCTACACCGCGCAGCTCTCCACGCCGATGCTGATGTCGGCGGGCCTGGGCATTGCCGGGCTCATCGTGCTCAACCGGCTGCGCGTGTACTCGGTGCTGCCCTACCTGGTGGTGGGCACCATCGTGTGGCTGTGCGTGCTCAAGTCGGGCGTGCACGCCACGCTCGCGGGCGTGGTGACCGCCTTCGCCATTCCGCTGCGGGGCGAGGACGACGCGCATTCGCCGCTCGAATCGCTCGAGCATGCGCTGCATCCGTGGGTGGCCTTCATCGTCCTGCCGATGTTCGCCTTCGCCAACGCCGGCGTCGCGCTGCAGGGGCTGTCGTTCGCATCGCTGGCCGATTCGGTGCCGCTCGGCATCGCGGCGGGCCTCGTGGTCGGCAAGGCGGTGGGCGTCTTCGGCGCCTCGTGGCTGCTGTCGGCCACCGGCGCGGCGGCGCTGCCCGACGGGGCCAACCGCTGGCAGTTCTTCGGCGTGTGCGTGCTCTGCGGCGTGGGCTTCACGATGAGCCTCTTCATCGGCAGCCTCGCCTTCGAAGGGCAGGGGCCGGCCTACGACACGCAGGTCAAGATCGGCGTGCTCGGCGGCTCACTGATCGCGGGCGCCGTCGGCACGCTCATCCTCGTGCGGGCCGAGCGCCGGGGCCCCGCGCGCCGCCGCCACCAGCACCTGCGCGAATCGAGCTTCCACCCGTCGCGGCTTCAGTGATGTGCGGCTGAAGCCGCCGAGGCGAGGATGCGATCGGTCCAGGCGATCGCCAGCGCCGAGAACAGGAAGGCGATGTGGATCACCGTCTGCGAGATCAGCACGCGGTCGCTCAACGCATCGGCGTTGATGAAGGTCTTGAGCAGGTGGATCGACGAGATGCCGATGATCGCGGTGGCGAGCTTGACCTTGAGCACCGAGGCATTCACGTGGCTCAGCCATTCCGGCTGGTCGGGGTGGCCTTCGAGGTCCATGCGCGAGACGAAGGTCTCGTAGCCGCCCACGATCACCATGATCAGCAGGTTGGAGATCATC
>JBIQJS010000002.1:0-40615 GCA_044507405.1 Rubrivivax sp.
CACACCCTCCACAACGGCCTGCGCATCGTCGCCATCCCCATGCCCTGGCGGCAGACGGTGAGCCTGAGCGTCTTCGTGCGCACCGGCAGCCTGCACGAGACGCGGCTGCAGAACGGCATCAGCCACGTCGTGGAGCACATGGCCTTCAAGGGCACGGCCACGCGCGACTGCCAGCGCATCAACCTCGATGCCGAGCGGCTGGGCGCGGAGGTCAACGCGCACACCGACAAGGACCACACCGCCTTCCACATCGAGGGCCTGCCGCGCGACCTGCCGGTGTTCGTCGAGCAGCTCGCCGACATCGTGCGCCACAGCACCTTCCCGGCCGACGAACTGGAGCGCGAGCGCCAGGTGCTGCAGCACGAGTTCACCGAGTTCGAGGAAGACCCGGTCACCCTCGCCTTCGAGCTCTTCGACAAGGCCTGCTACGGCGACCATCCGGCAGGGCGGCCGGTGATCGGCAACCGCGCCAACCTCAAGCGCTTCACGCGCGACGACCTGCTGGCCTACGTGCATCAGCAGTACACCGCATGCAACGTGGTGGTGGCGGCGGCCGGGCCGCTGGACGCGGCCGCCTTGGCGTCACTGGTGGCCGCCACCGAGCGCGCCTTCGGCGACATGCCGCGCGGCGAGCCCAACAGCGTGCCGGCGCCCGCCTGGCAGGGCGGCGTGAAGCTGCGGCGGCTGTCGGGCAGCGCGCAGTGCCAGATCGTGCTCGGCTTCGAGGCGCTGCCCTTGGCCGACGACGACCACATCACCTGGGTGCTGGCCGCAGCCTTGCTGGGCGAGGGCATGAGCTCGCCGCTGCTCGACGAGATCCGCGAGCGGCGCGGGCTGGCCTACCAGGTCGGCTGCGCCGCCGACATCTACCCGATCGCCGGCCAGCTGGTGATCGACGCGGCCACCGAGCCGGCGCAGGGCGAGGCCTTCGCCGAGGAGGTGATGCGCCTCTTGCGCCAGCAGGCCGAGGCGATCGACGCCGTCGGCCTGGAGCGGGCGCGCAACCAGATCACCGTGCGGGCGCTGCGCTCGCTGGAGCAGCCCGCCAAGCGGCTGGAGGCGGCGGCGCAGGAGCTCTACACCCTGGGTCGCCTGCGCGAGCCCGCCGAGTGGCTCGCGCGGGTGCAGTCGGTGGGGGCGGCGCAGGTGCAGGCCGTCTTCGAGCGCATGCTGCAAAGCCGCGCCGCCGTCGGGCTCGCGGGCAGCGTGCCGGCCCGGCTGCGGGAGAAGGTCACGGCGCTGACGCAGGGCTGAGCGTCAGGCCTTGCCGGCAGCCTCGTCGAGCTGGGCCCGCAGCCGCTCCTCCTGCGCACGCAGCTCGGGGGTGTACGCCTCGCCGAAGTCCTCGGGCTCGAAGAAGGGCCGGATCTCGATGTCGGAGTCGCTCTCCATGGGGTTGGGGCAGCGCCTGACCCACTCGACGGCTTCTTCCATCGACTTGACCTCCCACACCCAGAAGCCGGCGATCAGCTCCTTGGTTTCCGCGAAGGGGCCGTCGATCACGGTGCGGCTCGTCCCCGAGAAGTGCACGCGCTTGCCGCGGCTGCTCGGGTGCAGGCCGTCGCCGGCCTTCATGATGCCGGCCTTGACCAGCGCTTCGTTGTACTGGCCCATGGCGGCCATGAGCTCCGTGCTGGGCATCTTGCCGGCTTCGGATTCGGGGGTGGCCTTGACGATCACCATCACACGCATGTCAGTTCTCCTGGGTGGTTGACGCGAGCCCGCGCGCTCCTGGGCAGGCTCTGATCACACGACGCTCGGGCGGGCGCGAAATCGACACGGTCGGCGGGAAAAGATGGTCCGGGCCGGCCGCCGCGTTCAGGCGGTGATGTCGTCATACCCCCGGCCGAGGAATTCGATCAGGCAGAAGCCGTGTCCATAGGGGTCGCTGAAGCCGGCGATGCGGCCCCAGGCTGCGGTCTGGGGCGCCCGCTCCTGCACGGCGCCGGCCGCCAGCACCTGCGCCACGGCCGCGTCCAGGTCGGGCACCACCCAGTCGAGGTGCACCGGACACCAGTGCCGCGTGTAGTGGCGCACCTCGATGCCGCCGGGGACGGGGGCCGTGCCGGCCGGCTTCTCCAGCAGGTAGATCGGCGCCGGGCCACCCAGCAGCTCCAGCGCGCCGCCCTGGAGCCGGCGGCCGCGCCGCAATCCGAAGGCGGCGGTGTAGAAGGCCTCGGCCTGCGCGAGGTCGGGCACGTCGAGGTTGATGAGCATGTCCATGGTCGGCTCCTGGCGGCCGGCGCGCAGGCCGCGTGCGAGACGCAGCATGCGCCAAGATGCGCGCCTGCGCCATCGTGTCCATCGCCGTGTCCCTGTCGCTCTACCAGTTCCTTGCCGACGCCGTGCTCGTGCTGCACGTGGGCGTCGTGCTGTTCGTGGTGGGCGGCCTGGCGGCGGTGCTCGTCGGGCATGCGCGCGGCTGGCGCTGGGTGGCCTCGCCGTGGTTCCGGCTGCCGCACCTCGCGGCGATCGGCGTGGTGGTGGCGCAGGCCTGGTGGGGCGTGGTGTGCCCGCTCACGACGCTCGAGATGTGGCTGCGGACCCGGGCCCGGGCGCCCACCTACAGCGGCAGCTTCATCGAGCACTGGCTGCAGGCGCTGCTCTTCTGGAGCGCGCCGCCCTGGGTCTTCGTCGCGGCGTACACGCTCTTCGGGCTGGCGGTCGTGTACGCGTGGTGGCGCTGCCCGCCGCATTTCGGACGGCGTGCGCGCTGAGCGCACGCAGACCCCTCATCTGGCGGGGCCTGTCCCCGCAGGCGCGGTGTTGAGCCGGGCGGTCGCCCTTTCGACAATTCCCGCATGCGTCGCCCGCCTGATTTCAAGCCCACACAAGTTTTCGATTGGTCCACCGAGCCGGCAGACGAGCGGCCCACCGATTTCGGCCGCACCAGTGGCTATTCCACGCTGTCGGGCTTCGGCAGCCTGCCGCAGGTCTCGGGCTATGCGCACCGGCGCCAGCAGCAGCGCCAGGGCATGGGCACGTTCAAGCTCGTGGCCGTTGCCTGCCTGGTGCTGGGGCTGAGCTTCACGGCGCTGCTCACCATGGTCCACTACCTGCGCACCATGGCCTGAGGCCGCCTCACGCGGGGCGCTTCTCCTGGGCGAGCAGCATGTCCACCGCGTGCAGGAGGGCCGATGGATCGGCTGGCTTGGTGAGATGCACCGAGAAGCCCGCCGCCGCGGCGCGCGCCTTGTCCGACTCCTGCCCGTAGCCCGTGAGGGCGATCAGCCGCCCGCGCCACTGCGGCGCCGCATTGCGCAGCGCCTGCGCAAGCTGGTAGCCGTCCATGTCGGGCAGGCCGATGTCGAGCACCACCACGTCGGGCTCGAACTGCGCGAAGACCGCGAGCGCTGCATGCGGATGTGCAGCGGTGCGCACCTGGTGCCCCGCATGCGTGAGCACCGCGGCGGCCGTCTCCAGCGCATCGGTGTTGTCGTCCACCACCAGCACGCGCCCGGGCGTGCCTGCGCTGCCCTGCACGGGCTCGTCGCCCGGCTGCTGCGGCGGTGCGATGGTGGGCAGCTCCACGACGAAGCTGCTGCCCTGGCCCGGGCCTGCGCTCGCGGCACTCACGCGGCCACCGTGCAGCTCGACGAGGTTGCGCACGATCGCAAGCCCCAGCCCGAGCCCGCCCGCGCTGCGCTCCGAGGTCTGCGGCGCCTGGTAGAAGGGCTCGAAGACGTGCGCGAGCGTGTCGGCCTGCAGGCCCGCGCCTTCATCGCTCACCGTGAGGCGCACGAGCCCGGTCGGCGCCTCCACCGACACCGTGATCGCGCCTTCGCCGCCGAAGCGCAGGGCGTTGGTGAGCAGGTTGGTCACGACCTGCACCAGCCGCATCTCGTCGCCACGCACCCAGGCGGGCGCGGCGGGCAGCTCCACGAAGACCCCGCGGCTGCGCCGTGCGAGCGCGGGCTGCACCGACTCCAGCGCGCGTTCGATCACCGCGAAGATGTTCACCGGCGCGAGGCGGATCTCGAGCTTGCCGCGGCTGATGCGCGAGACGTCGAGCAGGTCGTCGACCAGCCGGCGCATGTGGGCGACCTGGCGGCCCATGATCTCGCGCTCGCGCGCCGTGGTCTCGTCGCTCTTGAGGTTGAGCAGGTGCAGCGTGGTGAGCATGGGCGCGAGCGGGTTGCGCAGCTCGTGGCCGAGCACCGCGAGGAACTGGTCCTTCGCCTGTGCCGCAGCCGTCGCTTGGCTCAGCGCCTGGCGCATGGACTCGGTCGTCTCGCTCAGGCGCTGCGAGGCCGAGCGCAGCGCGCGCCCCATCTGGTCGAGCTCCTCGATCCCGCTGTGCGTCTCGGCGACCGGCTGGCCCTCGCCGAGCTGCACCGCGCTGTCGCGCAGCGCATGGATGTCGTAGGTGATGCGCCGTGCGATGCGCCGCGCGAGCGCGAGGCACAGCAGCACGGTGGCGAGCGCCCCCGCCACGTACCACGCAAGGCCGAGCGCCAGCGCGTGTTCGGTGTCGGCCGTGGGCGCGCCCACCACCACCGTCCAGTCGGTGCTGGGCAGGCGCGTGTAGCCGGTGTAGACCTCCGCGCCTTCGAGCGAGTGGGTGAGGCCGGTGCCGCTCTGTTCGCCGCGCGCGAGCATGGCGCGCAGGCTGGGCGAAGGCTGGTGCGACGCGTGGTCGCGCGTGCGGGCCACGCGGTTGAGCGCGCTGTCGAAGACCGCGATCACCCAGCCGGGCGGCACGCCCTGCTTGGAGAGCACGTCGAGGATGGGGTCGGGCTTGACCGCCGCGGTGAGCACGTAGGCGAGCCGGCCGTCGCGCTCGACCGGCCAGCGCACCGCGAAGGCGCCGTTGCGGCGCGGGCCGTAGGTGAGGGCGCCCACGACCGGCTGGCGCGTGCGGATCACCCGGGCCAGGCTGTCGCGGTCGACGACCTGCAGCATGGGCGCGGACCAGGGCTGCGTGGTGTTGAAGAGCACCTGGCCCTCGCCATCGGTGAGCACCACCGCGGCCCAGGCCGGGCGTGCGGCGACCTCGTTTCGCGCGAGCGCATGGAAGGCCTGCAGGTCGTCGTGGGCCAGCGTCTGCGAGCGCGACATGGCCGCGAGCGTGCGTTGCGTGGCGTCGAGCTCGGATTCGATGGCGCTCGCGAGCGCGCGCGAGAGTTCGAGCGTCGAGCGCTCCAGGCTCTGCCGCTGGGTCTCGATCGCATTCCAGATGCCCCAGGTGCCGAGCAGCGTGACCGGCAGCAGGCCGACGGCGGCGAGCAGCAGCAGCTTGTGGCGCAGGGGGCGGGCGCGGGGGGCGGTCATGGGCGAGCGAGCTTACCCGCTGACACCTGGCGGCGCTTGCACGTGCATGTGCGCCGGGCGCAGCGCCGCCTCGTCGCGGGCGAGGGCCAGGCCCGGGCTGCGCCCGATCCCACTGCCGGCGCCGGCGATGACGGCGACCTGTCGGGTGTAAGAGGGGGTCATGGCAGGTGGCGGTCGAAGCACGGCGCAATCTAAGGTGGGCACCTTATGATCTGCCATCGGGGCGTGCCCAGGTGAGGCAGCGTTGTGGAGACAATCGCGCGATGAACACCAAGAGCCAGACGACGCGTGAGCGGGTGCTCGAGACCTGCAGGCGACTCTTCAACGAACGCGGGCCGGGCGCCGTCACCACGGCGGAGATCGCGGCCACCGTCGGCATCAACGAGGGCAACCTGTACTACTACTTCAAGAAGAAGGAGCAGATCGTCCTCGCGCTCTTCGAGCAGTTCGAGCAGGCGCTCGGCGAGATGGCCAGCCGGCAGATGGAGAAGATCGAATCCGATCGCGCCGGCGAAGACAGCGTCATGGACTTCTTCAAGGTGGCCTGGGAGTGGCGCTTCTTCTACCGCGATGCGCCCACGCTGTACGAGCTCGCGCCCGCCCTGCGCGAGCGCAACAAGGGCCTGGCCGACACCTCGCTCGATGCCGGCCGTCGGCTCCTGCAGCACGCCATCCGGCACGGCCGCCTCAAGGTGCCGGAGGAGGCGGTGGAAAAGCTCGTCGTCAACGCCTGGATCATCTGCACCTTCTGGATCGAGTACCTGCAGGTCTTCAAGGGCGTCACCCGCATCACGAAGAAGCATCTCGAGATGGGCTACGAGCAGGTGCAGTCGCTCTACTGGCCCTACGCGCCCCGCGGCACCGAGCGGCCCAGGCCCCGCTGGTCCTGAGGCGGCGGGCTCCTCGCGCCACGCCGCGGCATGCCGCTTGCCCAAGGCGGCGTGAGCAATCCTGGTCGGAACACGACATGACCCCCGCGGCCCTGTGACGCGGTGGCGTGCCGGGTGTCAGCGGCTGGCAGTTTTCTTGTGGCCGGCAGCGCGCTCCGACGATCATGGCCCGCGGCCCGGTGAGGGGCCGCCACGCGAGGAGACAGCATGGCCGATGCCGCGCACGAGATCATCGAGAACCTGAGCCGGCCGCAGGCCAGCATTCCGCCCAAGTACTTCTACGACGAGACGGGCTCGCGCCTCTTCGAGCAGATCACCCGGCTGCCCGAGTACTACCCCACACGCACCGAGCAATCGATCATGGTGCAGCGCGCCGCCGAGATCGCGCGCCGCGTGGGCCCCGGGCGCATCGTGATCGAGCCGGGCGCGGGCAACTGCGAGAAGGCGCGCTTCCTCTGCCGCGCCATCGGGGCCTCGCGCTACGTGGCGGTGGACATCTCGGCCGAGTTCCTGGCCGAGGCGGCGCAGCGCCTGCGCGACGAGCTGCCGCAGCTGCAGGTGCAGGCCGTGGCTGGCGACATCACGCAGGCGATCGAGCTGCCGGCGGACCTCCCGCGCGGCCACCGGCTCGTCTACTACCCCGGTTCGTCCATCGGTAATTTCGACCGCCCGCAGGCGCGGGAGGTGCTCTCGCGCATGCGCGGCCTCGTCGAGCGCGACGGGGCGCTCCTGATCGGCGTGGACCTGCGCAAGGAGAAGAGCGTGCTCGAGCCCGCCTACGACGACGCGGCGGGTGTCACGGCCGCCTTCAACCTCAACGCGCTCGCGCACGTGAACCGCCTCGTGGGCGCCGACTTCGACCTGCACGAGTGGCGCCACCGCGCGTTCTTCAACCCCGAGGCTTCGCGCATCGAGATGCACCTGGAGGCCTGCACCGACTGCGAGGTGCACTGGCCGGGTGGAGGCCGGCGCTTCGCGCCGGGCGAGCGCATCCACACCGAGAACAGCTACAAGTACGACATCGAGAGCTTCGCCAACCTGCTGCACTCGGCGGGCTTCCACCACAGCGTCGCGTGGACCGACGAGCGCCGCTGGTACGCCGTCGTGCTGGCCACGCCATGAGCGCCGAGCCGCTCGACGCCGCCGCGCTGGCCGCGGCCTACCGCGCGGTGCGTGCGCACACCGAGGCGCTCGCTGCACCGCTCTCGCCGGAGGATGCGCTCGCGCAGTCCATGCCCGATGCGAGCCCGGCCAAGTGGCACCTCGCGCACACCACCTGGTTCTTCGAGACCTTCGTGCTCGAGCACCACGAGCCGGGCTTTCGCCCGCACGTGCCGGCCTACCGCGTGCTCTTCAACTCCTACTACAACGCCGTGGGCGAGCAGCACCCGCGGCCGCAGCGCGGCCTGCTCACGCGGCCCACGCTCGACGAGGTGCGTGCCTACCGCGCGGCGGTCGATGCACGTGTGCTCGCGCTGCTGCCGCGCCTGCCGCAGGACGCGCTGCAACTCGTCGAGCTGGGCCTGCACCATGAGCAGCAGCACCAGGAGCTGCTGCTCACCGACGTGCTGCACCTCTTCTCGTGCAATCCGCTCAAGCCGGCCTATCGCGAGGCCGAGACACCGGCCGAGGCGCCGGCCTCGCCGCTGCAGTGGCATGCGGTCGACGAAGGCGTGGTCGAGATCGGCCACGCCGGCGGGGGCTTCGCCTTCGACAACGAGCGGCCGCGGCACCGGGTCTTCGTCGGCCGCTACGAGATCGCCTCGCGGCTCGTGACCAACGCCGAGTACGCCGGCTTCATCGAGGCCGGCGGCTACCGCGACCCGGCCCTGTGGCTGTCGGACGGCTGGGCCTGGGCGCAGTCGAGCGGGCGCGCGCATCCGCTGTACTGGCAGCGTGGCGGCGACGGCGGCTGGCGCGCCTTCGGCCTCGCCGGCCTGCGCCCGCTCGCGGCGCACGAGCCGGTGCTGCACCTGTCGTACTACGAGGCCGATGCCTACGCACGCTGGGCCGGCGCGCGCCTGCCGACCGAGGCCGAGTGGGAGCATGCCGCCGCCACCTGCCCCGAGCTGCGCCAGCTCACGAGCCATGCGTGGCAGTGGACGTCGAGCGCGTACCTGCCGTACCCCGGCTTCGCGCCCGGCGAAGGCGCGGTGGGCGAGTACAACGGCAAGTTCATGGTCAACCAGATGGTGCTGCGCGGTGGCTCGCTGGCCACGCCGCCGAGCCATCTGCGCGTGAGCTACCGCAACTTCTTCCCGGCCTCGGCGTGCTGGCAGTTCACGGGGGTGCGGCTCGCGCGCTGAGCCAGGCGCGCCCGCGGACACGCGCACAATCGCGCGCATGATCCCCGACCCCCGCGCGCTGCTGCGCGAGCTCTTCGATTCGGCCATCGCCGCCGCCCAGCCCGAGCGCGTGATCGCCGCGCACCTGCCGCCGCCGCCCGCCGGGCGCACGGTGGTGATCGGCGCGGGCAAGGCGGGTGGGGCCATGGCCGCGGCGGTCGATGCGCTCTGGCCGGCCGACAAGCCGCTCTCGGGCCTGGTCGTCACGCGCTACGGCCATGTGCCGCCGGCGTACCAGGAAGAGCCGGGCCGCATCGAGGTGGTCGAAGCCGCGCACCCGGTGCCCGATGCCGCGGGCGCCGAGGCCGCCGCGCGCATCGCCGCGCTCACGCAGGGCCTCGGGCCCGACGACCTGGTGCTGTGCCTCATCTCGGGCGGTGGCTCGGCCCTGCTCGCGACGCCGGCCGCTGGTCTCACGCTCGACGACAAGCAGCGCATCAACCAGGCGCTGCTGCGAAGCGGCGCCACCATCACCGAGATGAACTGCGTGCGCAAGCACCTCTCGGCGATCAAGGGCGGCCGGCTGGCGGCGATGTGCGCGCCGGCGCAGGTGGTGACGCTCCTCATCTCCGACGTGCCGGGCGACGACCCGAGCGTGATCGCGAGCGGCCCGACGGTCGCCGACCCGAGCACCTGCCGCGAGGCGCTCGGCATCCTGCAGCGCTACGGCATCGAGCTGCCGCCGATCGCCGCCGCCGGCCTGCGCAGCGGCGCCTTCGAGACGCCCAAGCCCGGCGATGCGCGCCTGGCGCGCAGCACGCTCGCGATGATCGCGACGCCCCAGGCGAGCCTCGACGCCGCAGCCGAGGTGGCACGCCGCCATGGCCTCGCCGCCCATGTGCTCAGCGACGCGATCGAAGGCGAGTCGAGCGACGTCGGCAAGGTGCATGCAGCGATCGCGCGGGCGGTGGCGCGACGCGGCGCGCCGTTTGCGAAGCCCTGCGTGATCCTGAGCGGCGGCGAGACCACCGTGACGGTGGGTGCGCAAAGCCGCGGGCGTGGCGGCCGTGCCACGGAGTTTTTGATCGGCTGTGCGATTGCGTTGCATAGCGAACCAGACGTGTGGGTGCTCGCCGGCGACACCGACGGTATCGACGGCATCGAGAGCAATGCGGGCGCGATCGTCACGCCCGACACGCTGGCGCGTGCCGCGGCGCTCGGCCTGCGCGCCGAGGATTTTTTGGCAGCGCACGACGCGTGGCGCTACTTCAACGCGCTCGGCGACCTCGTCGTGACGGGCCCGACCTACACCAACGTCAACGACTTCCGCGCTTTGCTCGTGCTTTGACGCAAGGCGCAAGCAATGCCCACCCCCATCTGCCCGGGCATTTGAGGGGAGCACCATCGTGCGGGCGTACTGTCCCTACACTCGCGCGTCCAGGGAGGTTCACCTAAGAAGTATTTGGAACCTCATGAAAACCAGAGACGTCGTTATCTTTTCGGGCAAGCGCTTCAAGGTGCCTCAAGGCATCCAGCGCATCGACCACCGCGCCACCCACGGCTGGCAACTCCGCTACGGTGGGACCAAGCTCTTCTCCGATGGCACCTCCGACGGCAGCGGTGCCGCGGCCTCGCTGAAGGCCGCCACCGACGAGCTGCTCAAGCGCATCGCCAAGCTCCCCGCTCCTTCACGCCTGCAGCGCGCCCCCAGCGAGAACAAGACCACCGACCTGCCCGTGGGCATCTCCGGCCCCATCGTGCGCAAGCGCCCCGGGGCGAAGGTGCACGAGTGCAACCTCTCGGTCTCGCTGCCGCGCTACGGCCAGCAGCCGCGACGCAGCACCATCTACATCGGCAACGAGAACACCTACACGCTGCAGCGATTCGAGGAGGCGCTCGCGCGCGCCATCAAGATGCGCCAGGACGCCGAGACCGCCTACCGGCGCGACGCCACGCGCGCCAAGCGCGCCGAGGCACAGAAGCTCATCGACAAGCGCGCCGGCCGCCGGGCGGCCTGAGCCTGCAGGCCCGCGCAACGCGGGCCTGGTGCGGCGCTGCCTCAGGCCATGGAGCGCCAGAGCGCGCGCAACATGACGCCGATGGGTTGCGGCCTGGTGCGGCGTGGCGGCTTGGGCGCGGGCGCCGGCACGGGTTCGCCGCGCTGGATGAACCAGGTGGTGATGCGTGCGAGCATCCAGGCGGCCGCGACGAAGAGCCCCATGCCGCCGATCGCAAACATCACGAGCAGCGCCGCATGCACCCAGTTCTCGGCCAGCACGCAGAAGAGCAGCGCCGAGACGATCGCCACGCCGGCTGCACGGCGACTGCCGCGCGCTTCGAGCATGCCGCCGGCCGCGAGTGCGTAGCAGCCGAAGAAAGCCCATCCCAGCACCATCTGCCAGAGGCTCAGTGCGTTCAAGGTGGCGGCGATGTCATCCATGGGAAGGAGCATAGGGACGGCAAGATGTGACTGGATGTCAGAAAACGCCGTGTCCTGAGGCACTCATCTGAGGGAGTAGTGGCCGCCAACCACGGCACCCCTCCGTTCGGCTGGACGCAACGCCGCGCTGTGCGGCCGGTGCTAGATTGCCGCCCGATCAAGAGGAGCCCGTTCATGAGCACTGACACTTCCACCGCCGCGGCACGCGCCGCCACCACCTTCGGCGCCATCGGCATCGGCGTGCGCGACCTGCAGCGCTCGGCCGACTTCTACATGCGGGTGCTCGGCATGAAGCAGCTGCAGACCTTCAAGCTGCCCTACATGGACGAGATCGTGCTCGGGCTCGACGGCAGCCGCGGCTCGGCCATCGTGCTCATGCACTGGACCGACGGCTCGCAGCGCGACTACGGCAGCAACGCCATCAAGCTCGTCTTCTACGTGCCCGACCCCAAGGCGACCGCGCAGCGCTTCCGCGACGAAGGCCTGGAGGTCGTGCGCGACCCGGCGCCGGTGCCCGGCCTCGGCAACGCGGTGGTGGGTTTCGCCAAGGACCCCGACGGGCACCTGATCGAATTGCTGCAGGCCACGCCGCGCGCCTGATCCATGGCGCGCACGCCCGCTCCGAGCCCTGCGCCCAAGGCGCGGTTGCCGGCCGAGGAGCGGCGTGCACAGATCATGGACAGCGCGACCGACCTCATCCTCGGCCGTGGGCTTGCGCACTGCACCCTCGAGGAAGTGGCGGTGGCCGCGGGCATCAGCAAGGCCCTGATCTACCGGCACTTCTCCAGCAGGGACGAACTGCTCAAGGCCCTGCTCGAGCGCGAGTTCGCCATCCTGCGCGGCCGCGGGCTCGGGGCCTTCGCGCCCGATGCGCCCTTCGATCGCGTGGTGCGCATCTCCACGCAGCGCACCTTCGAGTACCTGCACGAGCGCGGCGCCATCCTGCGCGAGCTGTTCAGCGATCGCTCCGTCGTCGAGTTGCTGCAGGAGCGTGATCGCGACGAGCGCATGGAGAGCACGCGCTTCTTCGTCGAGAAGTCGATCCGCACCCACCGCGTGCCGCCCGAGGTCGCGAAGATCGTCGCCGTCATCACCATCAATGCGCCGGCCGCGGCCGCGCGCGGGTTGCGCCGCTTCGGCTTCGCGCCGGAGCTCAGCGCCGAGGTGTGGAGCGAATTCGTGCTCGGCGGCTGGGCTGCCGTGGCCGCGCGATTCGGCGCAGCGGGCAAACCCGAGGCGTTGCCGTCCCGCGACAAGCCTGCGGCGCGCGCCGCACGCAAGGCTCCGAAGAAACCCGCAGCCGGGACTGCACGCAAACGCGTTTCCACCGGGCGTTGAGGCCCGTGCGCGCCGCCTGTTCTGTGTGATGCACTGCAGTGGAGGGATTCCCCTCGCTTGCGCCGCCATGTGCACTTGTAGACTGTTTGTCTACTAAGGTGCCCACCCAAGAGGCAGTGACCAGAAGCGCAGCCGGCACGATCCACGCGCCGGAGCCAAGAAAACAGCACAGGAGACTACGAGATGAAGCGATCGGTGGTGGCGTTGGCTGCATTGGCGGCATGTACGAGCGGCATGGCGCAGGTGCCCTCCCGTCCTGGCGTCGTGATCTATGGCGGGGTGGATGGCAACGTCACCCGCGCCAGCGCCACCGGCAAGGGCTCCGTCTGGCAGCTGCGCGACGGCGGCATGTACGTCACCAAGCTCGGCTTCACGGGCCGTGAAGACCTGGGGGGTGGCTACTTCGCGAGCTTCGTGATGGAGTCGCAAGGCAGCAGCGACACCGGCCTCGGCACCAACACGAACACCAACAACACGCCCGCCGGCAACGCGCCGGCCACTGGCGTGCCCAGCGGCCTCAACTGGAACCGCAAGGTCACCGTGAGCCTGCATTCGCCGATGGGCGAGGTGCGCTTCGGCCGCGACTACACCACGACCTTCGTGCCCACCACCTACATGGATCCGTTCTTCAGCGCCGGCATCGCCAGCGCCGTCAACTTCCAGGTGTTCTACACGCAGACCGTCGCACCGCCGCCGCTCGTGCGCGCGAGCAACATGGTGCAGTACTTCATTCCGAACACGCTGCTCCCCGGCCTGTACGCCTATGCGCAGGTGGCCGCAGGCGAGGGCACGGGCGCGCGCTACACCGGCGTCGGCTCGGGCTACCGCAAGGGGCCGCTGCTCGTGAGCGCGGCGTGGGGCAAGACCAAGGGGCCGCTGCAGGGCAGCCCGGGCCTCACCGCGCCCACGACCGCGGCCGACAACAACCTCGAGGTGTGGTCGGTGGGCGCGTCGTACAACTTCGGCGGCTTCAAGCCCATGTTCTTCTACCAGTCGCAGGTGATGGACCGCTTCGGCGTCGGCGCAGGCCCGACCGAGCTCGACCGCAAGGTGGACGACTGGCTGGTCGGCTTCTCGTGGGCGGTCGGGCCGCACACGGTGAAGGCCTCGTACCAGGAGAAGAACGACAAGGGCCTGTCCAACAACGACCCGAGCCAGATCGGCCTCGGCTACTCGTACCACCTGTCCAAGCGCACGGCGCTCTATGCCAACGCCGTCGAGATCAAGAACACCAACGGCGGCACGTGGAGCTTCCTCGGCTCGGGCCTCACGCCCACGCCCAACGGCAAGAGCCGCGCGGTCCAGGCCGGCGTGAGCCACAGTTTCTGAGGCGCTTTCTTAGACGTTTTCTTAGGCGGTGCCGGGGTGAGAGTCCGGCTGCATGCTTCACGGGGCCTTCGGGCCCTTTTTTTTGGCCGGCCCGTGAGGGTATGCCCGATGAATCTCCCGGGCCTCGGGCGCGAACATAGCCCCATCGCGACTCACCCGAGCACCGTCATGAATGCAGTCTTCGCTCCGGCCGCCGATCCCCTTGCGCTGCAACAGGCGCTCGCCGTCGCGATGACGCGCGGCATGGCGGTGGCGCTGTGGGCGCGGGTGCTGCCGCAGGCACCGGCCATCGTGAGCGAGAGCGGCTCGCGCACCTACGCGCAGCTCAATGCGCGTTGCAACCAGCTCGTGCGCGCGCTGCGTGCACGCGGGCTGCAGGCGGGCGACGGCATCGCGCTCCTGTGCAGCAACCGCGTCGAGTTCGCCGAGGTCTTCTGGGCCTCGCGCCGCGCGGGCCTGCGCATCACGCCGGTCAACTGGCACCTGACCGCCGACGAAGCCGCCTACATCGTCAACGACTGCGATGCGAAGGCGCTGTTCTTCGACGCGCGCTTCGCCGACATCGCCGACGAGCTGCGCGAGAAGACCTCCTGCGTGCGCCTGGCGATCGGCGGCCCGCTGCCCGGCTACGACGACTACGAAGCCGCCTTCGCCGGCCAGCCGGCCGACGACATCGCCGACCCGCAGCTCGGCACCTCCATGCTCTACACCTCGGGCACCACGGGGCGACCCAAGGGCGTGAACCGCGGCGCCGTGGCGGCCAGCCCGACGAGCGAAGCCGCCGCCTACACGCCCGGCGAGAGCGTGCACCTGTGCACCGGCCCGCTGTACCACGCGGCGCCGCTCACCTTCTCGCTCGGCGTGCCCAACACCTTCGGCGCGGCGGTGGTGATGATGGATGGCTGGGACACCCAGCAGGCCCTTGCGCTCATCGCGCGCCACCGCGTCACGCACACGCACATGGTGCCGACCATGTTCCACCGCATGCTTTCGCTGCCGCCCGCCGAGCGCGATGCACACGACCTCCGCTCGCTGCGCTATGTGCTGCACGGCGCCGCGCCCTGCCCGGTGGGCGTGAAACAGCGCCTCATCGCCTGGCTCGGCCCCATCGTGCACGAGTACTACGCCGCGACCGAAGGCATGGGCTGCCTCGTGGACTCGCACACCTGGCTGGCCAGGCCGGGCACCGTCGGCCAGGCCGAGCCCGGGCATGTGCGCATCCTCGACGAGGAGGGCCGCGACCTCCCGCCGGGCGAGGTCGGCACCGTCTACCTGCGCGCGCCGGAAGAAGGCCGCTTCAGCTACTACAAGGATCCGACCAAGACCTCCAAGGCCTACGTGGGCTCGCACTACACGCTGGGCGACATGGGCTACCTCGACGAAGACGGGTTCCTCTTCCTCACCGACCGCAGCGCCCACCTCATCATCTCGGGCGGCGTGAACATCTACCCGGCCGAGGTCGAGGCGGTGCTGCTCGCGCACCCGGCGGTGGCCGACGTGGGCGTGATCGGCGTGCCCAACGAGGAATGGGGCGAGGAGGTGAAGGCGGTGGTGCTGCTGCATCCGGGGCAGGCCGCCACGCCCGGGCTCGCGCAGGCGCTGATCGGCCATTGCCGGGAACAGCTCGCGCACTACAAGTGCCCGAAGAGCGTGGATTTCGTGCAGGAGCTGCCCCGCCACGACAACGGCAAGCTCTACAAGCAGAAGCTGCGCGAGGCCTACCGGGCGCGCGCCTGAGGCCGCGCGGGGGGCGGCCTCGCAGCCGCCGCGTGTCAACCACGTCACGTTTCCCCCCGTCTTGACCGGATCGCCGGCCGGCGCGGCCACGCGCTGGCTCAAGCCTTGCACCGGGTGCCCGATATCCCGAGGAACTTCCGGCCCCTGGTGCCATGTCTCGATACGCCTTCAGCGCCTGGCGGGCGCTTCCCGCCACCACACGCCTGCACCTCACCGCCGCCGGGGTGGCCGGTGCACTGCTCTGCGCGCTCGGCGCCGGGACGTGGTGGTCGCTGGAGCGCGCCTACGCGAGCGCCGTGCAGCTGGCCTACAGCGAGGTCGACAACGCCTCGCAGCGCCTGAGCGAGCGCGTGCAGCGCGTGCTCGACCAGCTCAACCAGACCGCTGCGCTCGTGCAGCACTACGAAGAGAACAACGGTGGCGCCGACCTCGTCGCCATGGAGAAGAACGGCCTGCTCGTGCCCAATGGCCGCCTGTCGATGGCGCTGGCCGACGCGAGCGGCAACGTCACCGCCATGACCGAAGCGCCCGGCGCGGTGCCCGAAGGCGCCCGGCACGTGGCCGATCGCCAGCACTTCCAGGCCTCCTGGACGCGCACCGACCTCGCGGTCGCGCAGCCCATCTATTCCGAAGCCCTCAAGCGCTGGCTGGTGCCGGGCGGCAAGCAGCTGCGCCAGGCCCAGGGCAGGTTCTCGGGCGCCGTGCTGCTCGCCTTCGATGCGGCGCTCCTGACCGAAGGCTTCCTCGTCAACCCGCACCCCGGCAACGTGGTCGGCGTGCTGGGCGGCGACGGCATCTTCCGCTCGCGCCTGTCGGATGACGTGCACAGCTCCGGCGGCGTGGTCGATGGCGAGCGCCTGGTGCGCGCGGCCACGCACGTGGACCGCAGCACGACGCCCACGCCCAGCCCGACCGATGGCGTGAGGCGTTTCGCCTCCGTCACCCGGATCCCCGGCCACGACCTCTACGCGCTCGTCGCCGTGCCGGCCACCACCTCCATGGCCGGCTACGAACAGCTGCGCAACAAGACGCTCGCCACCGCGGGAGCCGGCGCCTTCTTCATCCTCTTCATCACGGCGCTGCTCACGCGGCAGTCGCACCGCCTGCGCCAGACGATCGTCGAGAAGGAGAAAGCCGAGCTGCGCGTCTACCACGAGAAGGAGCTGCTCGAGGTCACCCTGCGCTCCATCGTCGACGGCGTGGCGACGACCAACCACACCGGCCGCATCACCTACCTCAACCCCGCCGCCGAAGCGATGACCGGCTGGCCGGCGGGCGAGGCGATCGGGCGTCCGGTGTCGGACGTGATCTGCCTCACCCACCCGCACACGCGCGAACGCCTCGGCCTCGGGCTCAACGAATTCGCGCGCCCCGGCGCGCAGGCGCGGGCCTCGCGTGACTCGGTGCTGGTGCAGCGCGATGGCGCGCACCGTTCGATCGAGGACGCCGCGGCGCCCATCTTCAACCGCAACGGCCAGGCGGTCGGCGCGGTGCTGGTGCTGCACGACGTGAGCCCGGCCAAGAAGCTGGCCGCCGAGATGTCGTACCAGGCGAGCCACGACCTGCTGACCGGCCTGATCAACCGCGCGGCCTTCGAGCTGCGCCTGGACGCGGTGCTCTCGACCCACGGCCCCGACGACCTGGGCGTGGTGATGCAGCTCGACCTCGACCAGTTCAAGGTCGTCAACGACACCTGCGGCCATGCCGCGGGCGACCAGCTGCTCAAGGAAGTGACGGCCGTCCTCATGCAGGAGATCCGCAAGCAGGACACGCTCGCGCGACTGGGCGGCGACGAGTTCGCGGTGCTGCTCGAATCGTGCCCGGTGGAGCCCGCGCTGCGCGTGGCCGAAGCGATGCGCCAGCGCATCAGCGAGCTGCAGTTCGCCTGGGAGGGCCGCTCCTTCCAGCTCACGGTCAGCATCGGCCTCGTGCCCTTCAAGGACCACCAGTACACCCGCTCCGACCTGCTGCGCATGGCGGATTCGTCGTGCTACGTCGCCAAGGAAGCGGGTCGCAACCGCGTGCACGTCTACGACGAATCCGACACCGCGGTCGCCTCGCGCAACGACGAGCTCGACTGGTACTCGCGCCTGCAGAAGGCGCTGGCCGAAGACCGCTTCGTGCTCTACGCGCAGCGCATCGCCTCCATCCAGCAGGACGGCGGCGGCTACGAGAGCGCCGAGGTGCTGATCCGCCTGCTCGACGACGAGGGCAAGATCGTCGCGCCCATCGCCTTCATCCCCGCGGCCGAGCGCTACGGCCTCATGCCGCAGATCGACCGCTGGGTGATCTCGCGGGCGCTGCAGATGCATGCGCGCTTCGCGCGCAACTGCCGCCTGCCGGCGCGCTTCTCGATCAACCTCTCGGGCGCCTCCATGGCCGACCCGACGCTGGTGGACTTCGTGCGCCAGCAGCTCACGATCCACCGCGTCGCGCCCGAGCTCATCTGCTTCGAGATCACCGAGACCGCGGCGGTCGGCAACTTCGACGTGGCGGTGCAGATGATGCATGGCCTGCGCGAACTCGGCTGCCGCTTCGCGCTCGACGACTTCGGCGCGGGCATGTGCTCCTTCACCTACCTGAAGCGCCTGCCGGTCGACTACGTGAAGATCGACGGCGCCTTCGTGAAGGAGATGTCCAACGACGCGGTGGACTACGCCATGGTGGAGGCCATCCACAACATCGCGCATCGCATGGGCCTGCGCACCGTGGCCGAGTTCGTGCAGAACGACGCCACCATCGAGATGCTGCGGGGCCTGGGCGTGGACTACGTGCAGGGCTACGGCGTCGACAAGCCCAGGCCGCTGGACGATGCGCCCCGCGCCGCCACGGCCGTGAAGCCGCTCGCGGTGCCGGCCTGAGGCCCGCCGCCTACGCTTCCTTCTGGAGCGCGGTCTGCAAGGCGGCGTGCACCGCGGCGGTGGACACGGGCTTGACGAGGTGCGCGGTGAAGCCCGCTTCGCTCGTCTGCTTCATGTCGCCCTGGCGCCCGTAGCCGCTGAGCGCGATCACCGGCATGCGCGCGTGCAGCTGCCGGCCGATCTCGACGCCGTTGCCGTCGGGCAGGCCGAGGTCGGTGATGACGATGTCGAAGGGCTCCTCGGCCGCGGCGAGCGCCAGTGCTTCCTCGCAGGTGTAGGCGTGCGTGACGCGGTAGCCGAGGTCGTGCAGCGCGAGGCCCAGCGCATCGGCCGCATCGCGGTTGTCTTCCACCAGCAGCACGCGCACCGAGTCGGGTGCACGTGCGGAGCCGTCGCTCGACGGGGGCGCCTCGGCCTCGGGGCTGTGGGCCTGGCTGATGGGCAAGCGCAGGGTGAACACCGCGCCCTTGTCACGCCCCTGGCTGTGGGCGGTGAGCGTGCCGTGGTGGCGCTTGACGAGGCCGTGTGCGATCGCAAGCCCGAGGCCCAGGCCGCCGAAGCGGCGCGACACGTCGGCGTCGGCCTGCTCGAAGGCGAGGAAGATGCGCGGCAGCGCGTCCTCGTGGATGCCGATGCCGGTGTCGGTGCAGGCGACTTCGAGTTGCTGGTCGACGAGGCGCGTGCGCACCTCGATGCGGCCGCCCGGCGGCGTGAACTTGACCGCATTGCGCACGATGTTCCAGAGCACCTGCTGGATGCGCGCCTCGTCGCCCTCGATCGTGCTCTGCCGGGCGTCGAGCTGCAGCACGAGCGAGAGGCCGCCGCGCTGGAAATCGCCTTCGAGCATCTCGCCCACTGCGTGGATGAGCTTGTGCACGTCCACCGTCTGCAAACGCAGGTTGACCTTGCCGGCGCCGATGGCGGTGAGGTCGAGCAGGTCGTCGATGAGGCGCGCCTCGAGCGCCACGTTGCGCCGGATCATGGGCAGCAGGTGCGCGAGCTTCTCCGGCACGACGGCGTTGCGCTCCAGCAGCTGCGCGGCGGCCGAGATGGGGGCGAGCGGCGTGCGCAGCTCGTGCGAGAGCACGGCGAGGAAGCGGTCCTTCGCGCGGTTGGCGCGCTCGGCCTCCTCTTTCGCCTCGCGCAGCGCCTGCGCGTCGCGCCAGGCCGCGGTGGCATCGCGCACCAGCATCGAGAAGCCGGTGTGGTCGCCCTGCGTGTTGTAGAGCGTGGTCACCACGCCCTCGCCGCGCAGGCGTGTGCCGTCGGCGTGCACCAGCCAGCGGTCGTTCTGCGCATGGCCTTCGGCGTAGGCGGTCGCGAGCTCGCGGCGCCACACGCCATGCTCGCGGTCCTCGGGCGTGTACACGAGCTCGATCGAGCGGCCGAGCATCTCCTCGCGCGCATGGCCGAAGATGGTCTGCGCGGCGAGGTTCCACGAGCGCACGATGCCCGCGCCGTCGAGCAGGATCACCGCGTAGTTGCGCAGCGAGTCCACCACGCGCGCATAGAGCGCGTCGGCGTCGCGCAGCTGCGCCTCCACCGCCTCGCGCGCCTGGCGCAGGCGCACCTCCTCGAGCGCGCGATCGATCGCCACCGACAGGCGCGACAGGCGGTTCTTGATGACGTAGTCGGTGGCGCCCCGCTTGAGCATGTCCACCGCGTTGTCTTCGCCGATCACCCCCGAGACGAAGATGAACGGGATGTACGGGTGGTCACGGCGCACCAGATCCAGCGCCTGCGCACCCGAGTAGCGCGGCAGCTGGTAGTCGGACAGCACCACGTCGTAGCGGTAGCGCGAGAGCGCTTCGGTGAAGCGCTCCTCGTCATCGACCCAGGTCACCCGCACGTCGGGATACGCGCGCTTGAGCCACTCCTGCAGGAGCTCGGCGTCGAAGGCCGAATCTTCCAGCAGCAGGACGCTCAGGCGGCGGTCCTGCGCGAGGGCGCCGGGGGCATCACTCATACCGGCGGCCGACCTTGAGCGAGCCGGGAGGCGGCTCGTTGAGCACTGCCCAGAAGACGCCGAGATCGGCGATCGCCGTCACGAACTGCTTGAACTCCACCGGCTTGACCACGTAGGCGTTCACGCCCAGCTCGTAGCTGCGCAGCACGTCGGACTCTTCGTGCGAGGAGGTGAGCATCACGACCGGAATGCTGCGCAGCCGCTCCGTGCTGCGCACGGCCTTGAGCACCTCCAGCCCGTTCACCTTGGGCAGCTTGAGGTCGAGCAGGATCACCGCGGGGTTGCCTTCGGAGCGCTGGGCGTACTGGCCTTCACGGTTGAGGTACTCGAGTGCGGTCGCACCGTCACGCACGACGATGACCTCGTTGGCCAGCTGGCTGCGTTCCAGGGCAACGAGGGTGAGTTCGAGGTCACGGGGGTCGTCTTCGACGAGCAGGATGGGCTTGAGCATGGCGGTACTGCAGCTAGCGGGGAGAGCTTGGATGTGAGGACAGGAGCGACTCGCGCCGCGGAAGGGTGAAGGTGAACGTGGCGCCGCCATCGGGCTCGCCTTGCGCGTGGACCTGGCCGCCGTGGCGCTCGACGATGCGCCGCACGCTGGCCAGGCCGATGCCGGTGCCCTCGAACTCTTCCACCTGGTGCAGGCGCTGGAAGACGCCGAAGAGCTTGCCGACGTACTTCATCTCGAAGCCCACGCCGTTGTCGATCACGGCGAGGCCGTCGCCGTGCGGCGTGCTGACGGCGCGCAGGGTGATCTCGGGGTGCTCGCGGTTGCGGCTGTACTTGACGGCGTTGCCGACGAGGTTGCGCACCGCCACCTGCAGCAGCAGCGCATCGCCGTAGAGCGTGGCGTAGGGGCCTTCGAGGTGCCAGCGGATGCGCCCGGGCTGCAGCGTGTCGAACTCGCGCACCAGGTCGTCGATGAGTGCGCCAAGGTTCACGTCCACGCGGCGCAGCGCGGCGCGGCCCATGCGCGAGAAGTCGAGCAGCGCGTCGACCAGCTCGCCGGCATACGAGGCTGCGCCCTTGACGTGGGAGAGGTAACGCTTGGAGCGATCGGTGAGCTGCTCGCCGTCGAGCACCAGGTCGACATAACCCGCGATGTGGCGCATGGGCGCGCGCAGGTCGTGCGAGACGGTGTACGAGAAGGCTTCGAGCTCCTTGTTGACGCGCCCGAGCTCGGTGGCCACCTCGGCCATCTCCTCGGCGCGGCGCAGCACGATCGCGATCAGCGCCTGGCGCAGCTCCAGGGCCGCGGCCACCTCGCCCGGCGACCACGGCAGCGAGCGGCCGCGCAGCACCTCGCGCCAGGTCGCGAAGCTGCGGCGCGGGTGCAGGCGGCCATCGCCCTTCACGTCGGCGTTCTTGCGCGGATCGCCTGCCCAGTCGATGGACTGGATCACCTCGGGGCGGAACCACACGATGTGGTGGCGGTGGACCTGCGAGATGGAGATGGAGAGCAGGCCCGAGCCGATCGCCGCATGGCGCGCCATCGCGGGGCAATCGGCCGGCGCACGCGTCGTGTGGAAGACCTCCTGCGTCTGCGGCGCGAGCCAGTCCACGAGTTCCTGCAGCGTGGCGTCGTCGGGCACGTCGCCCACCGTCCACACACGGTCGTTGAGCACGACGGCGGCGCCGCCGGCCCGCGCGATGCGCAGCAGCAGGCTGGGGTGGTCCACCAGCCGCTGCAGCGTGGCGTCGCTGTCGGCCAGGTGCGCCACCAGCGCGAGCGTGAGCTGGCGCAGCTCGGCCTGCTCGGCCACGCGGGCGTTGTCTTCCTTGGCCTCGATCTGCAGCGAGAGCATCTGCCCCAGGTGTTCGCAGGCCATGCGCGTGGGGTAGTCGAGCCGCATCGGGCCGTGGTTGTGACAGGAGATGAGGCCCCAGAGTTCGCCGCGCACCATGATCGACACCGACGTCGAGGCGAGCGTGCCCATGTTGCGCATGTACTCCAGGTGCACCGGCGAGACGCTGCGCAGCTGCACCAGCGACATGTCGAGCGGCTCGCGCTCGAAGCGCGGCGCGAGCGTGCGCACCGGCACCGGCGTGTAGTTGGCATCCGCGATCAGGCGGAAGCGGTTGACCTTGTAGAGCTCGCGCGCCTGCGCTGGGATGTCGGAGGCGGGGAAGTGGTGGCCGGCGTAGGAGTCGTAGCCTTCGTCGAGCGCCTCGGCGAGCACTGCGCCGTGCCCGTCGGCATCGAAGCGGTAGACGAGCGCGCGGCCAAAGCCGGTGAGCGCCTTCATGGCCTCGGCGGCGAGCTCGCAGAGCGTCTCGACCGTGTGCGCCGCCTGCATGCGTGGCAGGAACTGCCGCGTGAGGCGGTAGATCGGCTGCTGGGCCGGGTCGACGTCGGCCTCGTCGGCCTCCAGCTCCAGGTGCAGCAGGCCGCCTTGCACGTGGGCCGCGGCGTGCAGCAACTGGCCCGCGATCCGCACGTGGCCGAGCGAGGTGGCGCCGTCGTTGTGGGCGAGCTCGGCCGGATCGACGAGCAGGCGGGCCAGCGCTACGGCGATGCGTACCGGCAGATCGTCGCCCGGGCCGAGGAGCGCCGACCAGTTCTCGCTGTAGGCGGCCAGCGTGCGCTCGGCGGCGTCGAAGGAGGCCAGGTAGCCGTGGGGCTGGATCGCACCCGGCACGCGGATGGGCTCCTGTGCGCAGTGCGCGAGGTCGAGCGAACTCAGGGTGACCGATGTCATGCGGGGAGTTCCTCGAACACGTCGCACAGGGCGGCGAAGGTGCGACGGGCCGATTCGCAGGCCGTCTCGGTGGAGGTGGGGTCGGCGTCGAGTTCGCGGGTGAGGACCTCGCGGAACTCGCGCCACATGGCGCCGGTGGCCGCGCCGTGGCCGTGGAAGTAGCGCGCGCCGCTCTCCGGGCCCAGGCCCAGGTGCTCGGCCAGCATGGGCGCGATCACCTGGCCGCCGAGCGCCGAGCCTTCGATCACGTACATGGAGCCGAAGGCGGCGGCCGGGGTGCCCAGGGGAAGCGCCTGCACGGCGCGCTCGGCGGCGGCGGCCATCGGGACCGGCGGCGTCGCGCCCACGTGGCGCAGGTCTTCGGCGGCGAAGCGGCTGCGGCGCCGCGCGAGCGACCACGCGCGCAGGTGCGGGGGCAAGGCGGCCTCGAGTCGTGGCTCCCATCGGGAGAGGAATTCGTGGAAGCCGGCGACGATGGCGGCGTACCGGGCCCGGCTCATGGGCTGCGTGAGGCGCAGCACCGACTCGATCCGGTCGTGCTCGGTGCGTGTCCCGGCACGCAGTTCAGTCAACAGCGTAGTGTCCGCGCGCAACCCGCAAGCTCCCTGAATCCTGGACGAAAGGTGCGCCGATTGTGACGGACGCCGGCTTGTCCCCGCAGCCCGCTCCACCTTGCAAGTTTTACCGGACGGTAGGTGCTTTCCCACAGCCGAATCGGGCGTTGCGGACTGGTGCGCGCGAGGACCCGGCTCGTAGGCTCTCGCGCATGGCAACCACCGCATCCCGAGCGCTCTGGAAAGGCGCCATCAGCTTCGGGCTGGTGCACATCCCCGTGAGCCTGCACTCGGCCACGTCCGAGGGCGGGGTGGACTTCGACTGGCTCGACAAGCGCAGCATGGACCCGGTGGGCTACAAGCGCATCAACAAGCGCACCGGCCGCGAGATCACCAAGGAGCACATCGTCAAGGGCGTGGAGTACCAGAACGACAAGTACGTGCTCCTGAGCGACGAGGAGATCGAGGCGGTCTATCCGCGCTCCACCCAGGCGATCGAGATCGAGACCTTCGTCTCCATGGACGAGATCCCCTTCGTCTATCTCGACCGGCCCTACTACCTGGCGCCGGTGGGCAAGGGGCAGAAGGTCTATGCGCTCTTGCGCGAGGCGTTGCTCAAGAGCGGGCGGGTGGGCCTGGCGCGGGTGGTGATCCACACCAAGCAGCACCTGGCCGCGCTCGTGCCGGCGGGCCCCGCGCTCGTGCTCAACCTGCTGCGCTGGAGCGACGAGATCCGCACCTGGGAGCAGCTCGAGCTGCCCAAGGAAGGCGCCCGCGCCAACGGCCTCACCGAACGCGAGCTGCAGATGGCCGGGCAGCTGATCGAGGACATGACCGAGCCCTTCGACGCGAGCCAGTTCGCCGACCGCTTCAAGGAGCAGGTGATGGCACTCGTCGAGCGCAAGGTCAAGGCGGGCGAGACCAAAACCGTGCTCGAGCCCGAGGAGGAGCCGCTGCCCGCCGGCAAGGGCGCCGACGTGGTGGACCTCACCTCGCTGCTGCAGCAAAGCCTCAAGGGGCGCGGCGAACGCAAGCCCGCGGCGAAGAAGAAAAAGGCGGCGTAAGAAGCAAGCACCATGGGCACCAGCAGCCTCGCCACCTACCAGCGCAAGCGCGACTTCCGCGCCACGCCCGAGCCGGCCGGCGAGGTGCAGGCCTCGGGCGAGGAGCTCAGCTTCGTCATCCAGAAGCACGCCGCGCGGCGGCTGCACTACGACTTCCGCCTGGAGCTTGACGGCACGCTCAAGAGCTGGGCCGTGCCCAAGGGCCCGAGCCTCGATCCGCACGACAAGCGCATGGCGGTGCAGGTGGAGGACCACCCGCTCTCCTACGGAAGCTTCGAGGGCGTGATCCCCGAGGGCCACTACGGCGCCGGCTCGGTGATCGTGTGGGACCGCGGCACCTGGGTGCCGCTCGGTGACCCGCGCAAGGGCTACCGCGAGGGCAAGCTCAAGTTCGAGCTGCGCGGCGAGAAGCTGCAGGGCGGCTACACGCTGGTGCGCATGAAGTCGCGCGAGCACGAGCGCCAGGTGCCGTGGCTGCTCATCAAGGAGCACGACGACGAGGCGCGCCCGGCCAGCGAATACGACGTGATCGAGGCGCTGCCCGACAGCGTGCTCGGTGCGAAAAAGAAGCAGCGGGTGGCGGCCAAGGCGCCGGCGAAGTCGCCGGCCAGGACGTCTGCGAAAACGTCGGCGAAAACGTCGGGGAAGGCGCCCGCGAAGACAAGAGCTGCGCGTCGCAAGGCCCGGGCCGAGCTGCCGCTGAGCCTTGCGCCGCAGCTCGCCACGCTGGTCGACGGCATCCCGCCCGGCGACGATTGGCTCTACGAGATCAAGTTCGACGGCTACCGCGTCGTCACCCGCATCGACGGCGACGACGTGCGCTGTTTCACCCGCAACGGCCACGACTGGTCGCACCGCATGCCGGCGCTCGTCAAGGCGGTGAAGGCGCTGAAGATCGGCTGGGGCTGGCTCGACGGCGAGATCATCGTCGCCGGCCCCAAGGGCACGCCCGATTTCCAGCTGCTGCAGAACGCCTTCGATGCGCAGCGCACGAGCGCGATCCAGTACTACGTCTTCGACCTGCCGTTCCACGATGGCGAAGACCTGCGCGAGCGGCCGCTTGCCGAGCGCCGCGAGCGGCTGAGGGCGCTGCTCGAAGGCCAGGCTGGCCGGCCGGTCCAGTTCAGCGCCGCCTTCGACGCTGATCCGCGCGAGCTGCTCGCCTCGGCCGAGCAGGCGGGGCTCGAAGGGCTGATCGCCAAGCGCGCCGCGTCGCCGTATCGATCGCGCCGCTCGGCCGACTGGGTCAAGCTCAAGATCGGCAAGCGCCAGGAGTTCGTGATCGGCGGCTACACCGACCCCAAGGGCTCGCGCACGGGCATCGGCTCGCTGCTGCTGGGCGTGCACGACGCCGACGGCAAGCTGCGCTACGCCGGCAACGTGGGCACCGGGTTCGACGAGAAGACGCTGGCCGCGTTGCGCACGCAGCTCGAAGCGATCGAGACCCCGAGCAGCCCCTACACCGACGGGCCCGCACGCGTGGGCACGGTTACCAAGGTCAAGCCGCATTGGGTCAAGCCCAAGCTGATCGCCGAGGTGGCCTTCGCCGAGTGGACGCAGGGCGGCCACGTGCGGCACGCCGTCTTCCACGGGCTGCGCAGCGACAAGTCGCCCCAGCGCATCACCAAGGAAGAGCCCAGGCATGTGGACGACGCGGCGCCCGCGAAGACGGCCCTGCCCAAGGACTTCCGCGTGACGCACCCCGAGCGCGTGATCGACCGCCAGAGCGGCGTCACCAAGGGCCAGCTGGTGCAGCACTACGCGCAGGTGGCCGAGCTGATGCTGCCGCACCTCAAACAGCGGCCGGTGGCGCTGCTGCGTGCGCCCGATGGCGTGGGCGGCGAGCTCTTCTTCCAGAAACACGCCGAAGGGCGCGGCATCCCGCACATCGAGATCCTCGACCGCGCGCTCTACCCGTCGCACGATCCGCTGCTCGCGATCGGCTCGCCGCTCGCGCTGCTGTCGGTCGCGCAGATGAACACGATCGAGCTCCACACCTGGAATGCGACCACGCGCGCCATGGACCGGCCCGACCGCATGGTGTTCGACCTCGACCCCGGCGAGGGCGTGAGCTTCGAGCAGGTGAAGGAGGGCACGCAACTCGTGCACGCGCTGCTCGACGAGCTGGGCCTCAAGGCCTTCCTCAAGACCAGCGGGGGCAAGGGCCTGCACGTGGTGGTGCCGCTCGCGCCGAAGTACGACTGGGACACGGTCAAGGATTTTTCGCAAGCGATCGTGGCGCACATGGCCTCGGTGATCCCGGATCGTTTCGTCGCCAAGAGCGGGCCGAAGAACCGCGTCGGCCGCATCTTCATCGACTACCTGCGCAACGGACTGGGCGCGACCACCGTGTGCGCCTGGTCGGTGCGTGCGCGCCCGGGCCTCGGCGTCTCGGTGCCCGTGACCTGGGACGAGCTGCCTGGCCTCACCGGCGCGCAATGGACCGTGCAGAACCTGGCCGAGCGCCTGGCCATCGGCAACACGCCGTGGGACGGCTACGCCAAGGCGAAGCAGAGCCTCGTGAAGCCGATGAAGGCCATGGGCTTCGATCCGAAGGGGCGGTGATGAGCGCAGTGCTTCGGCCCACCGCCACCACCGCCGATGCGGCGCCGCCCGGGCTGCGCTACGTGAGCGACACCATGCCGGGCATCCGGCGCCTGCGCGATGGCGATGGCTTCCGCTACCGCGACCCGAAGGGCCGGCTGCTGCGCGACCCCAAGGCGCTGCAGCGCATCAGGAGCCTTGCCATCCCGCCGGCGTATGAAGAGGTGTGGATCTGCCCGCTGCCCGAAGGCCACCTGCAGGCGACCGGGCGCGATGCGCGGGGGCGCAAGCAGTACCGCTACCACCCCGACTGGCGGCTCGCGCGCGACGCGCACAAGTTCGAACGCATGCGCGAGTTCGGCCAGGCGCTGCCACGCATCCGGGCGAAGGTGAAACGCGATCTCGACGCGCCGGTCGGCAGCCGCGCCTCGGTGCTGGCTGCGCTCGTGCGCCTGCTCGACACCACGCTCGTGCGCGTGGGCAACGACGAGTACGCGCGTGAGAACGGCTCGTACGGCCTCACCACGCTGCGCCGCCGCCATGCCGCGGTGAAGGGCGCACGGCTGCAGTTGCGCTTTCGCGGCAAGAGCGGCGTGTGGCACGAGGTCGCGGTGGAGGACCCGCGCGTGGCGCGCATCGTGCGCGCCTGCCAGGCGCTGCCGGGGCAGGAGCTCTTCCGCTACGAAGACGAGGGCGGCGAAACACGCTGCGTGAGCTCCGCCGATGTCAACGAATACATCCGCACGCTCGCGGGCGCCGATTTCACGGCCAAGGATTTCCGCACCTGGCATGCGAGCGTGCATGCGCTCGCGCGGCTGTGTGTGCTGCCGGGCCCGGGGCCGGTGAGCAAGCGCGCGGCCAATGAGGTGCTGCGCGAAGTGGCGGGGCTGCTCGGCAACACGCTGGCGGTGTGCCGCAAGTCGTATGTGCACCCCGGCGTGATCGCGGTCGCGACAGAGCAGGGCGTGGAGGCGCTGCTGGAGGGGGTGGTGAAACGCTGCCGGGGCCTGACGGCGGCCGAGTGCCGGCTGCTGGTGTTCCTGTCGGCGCAACCGGGGCTCACCGAGGAGCCCCGGCGCGCGGCATCACGCCGCGGCGGACGACGGAGTCGTGGTGGTTGACGTGCTCTTGGGCGCGAGCTTGGCGCGTGCGGCCTCTTCGGCCTCCTTGCAGGAAGGCGCGCAGACGTGCTGGGCCTTGCCGAGCAGGCGGCGGGTCTTCAGGGTGTTGCGCGGGCGGTGCTTGCCGCACAGGAAGCACGACATGGTCCCGGCCTGGAAGTCGCCTGCGCTCGCGAACGGCGAGCCGCCTTCCTTGACCTTGTAGCGCAGCCCATCGGCCTGGATCTTGGTTTTGACGACGTCTTTTGCCAAAGTAACTTCCTCGTTGAGTTGAGAACCCGGGGGGCTCACGCCGGGGGCTCCCGATGACGCAAAGGCGTCATGGTGACATGAAGCAGCCCCGGAGTGTGGCGAAGGCAGGATTGTCCAGGCTCGAAGTCCGGTATGCAAACACCAACTCACCCGGTAGGTGAGGCCAGGGACTGGCGATAACCCTTAGATTCAGGGCGTCCTGATGGTTCCGCACAGCGGTTTCGGGTGCCACCGTCAGCAGGTCGCCTTCGGAAGCCAGCCGCAGGTTGGTGAGAAACGAGTCGGAGACCACATCGACCCGGGGCGGTGGGAGCCGGGCCTGGGAAAACCAGGCGTCCAGCATCACGACCGCCAGCGACCCCGGCGGCGGCAGGACCCAGTGCTGCGCGGCGAGCTGCTCGATGGTGGCCTGGCCGCGGGCGAGCGCATGCCCGCGCGAGGCGGCGACCACGACGCGCTCGGTCCCCACGGCCTCGGCTGTGAGCGAAGCTGGCACCCGCTCACCCGCCCCCAGGCTGGGCCGGCGTGAGGCGATGGCATCCAGCTCACCCTCGGCCAGCGCCGCCCACAGGCGCGGCACGCTGGTCTCGGTGAGGATGACGCGCACCTCCGGTGCGGCCTGGCGCAACCGGGCGAGCGCCCGCGGCATCACGTCGAGCGCGGCCATGGGGGAGCTCCCCAGGCGCAGCACCGGGCGCTCGGGCGCCAGTGCGGCCTCGCGCGCGGCGTCGACCTCGCGGCGCGCGACGCGCAGCCGCGCCAGCGCTGCCCCACCCGCCGGGGTGAGCGAGACGCCGCGCCGGCCGCGCTCCACCAGCGCGGTGCCGAAGGCCTGCTCCAGGCCCTGCAGCGCCTGCGTCACTGCCGGCTGGGTGACGTGCAGCACCTCGGCCACCTTGCGCAGGCTGCCGTGCTGTTCGATGTGCACGAGCAGCGCGAGGTCGCGCAGGCGCAGTTGCTCCAGGCGCGTAGTCGACAACGTTGTCATAAGCAAGGCCTATCGATCGATAAAGAAGTCTGTCTTTGACTTATATCAAACCACGACTAGCCTTCGGCCCCACAACAAGTTCAACGGAGACAACGGTGACGAACCGACGCCAATTCCTGGCGCAGGCGGCCGGCGCAGCGTGGCTGCCCTGGGCCAGCCTTGCCGCTGCGAGCGAGACGCCCCCGCTCGCCAAGATCCTGCTCGGCGCGCCGGCCGGCGGTTCGGGCGACCTGATGGCGCGGCGCCTGGCCGACAAGCTTTCGGGCGCCTACGCCGGCAAGGTGATCGTGGAGAACAAGCCCGGCGCCGGCGGCCAACTCGCCATCAGCGCGCTCAAGGAGAGCGTTGAGGACGGCAGCACGCTGCTGCTCACGCCCTCGTCGCTGCTGTCGATCTACCCCTACACCTACAGCCGGCTGCCCTACAGGCCGCAGGAGGACCTGGCGCCGGTGTCGCTCGCGGCCTACGCCAACCATGCACTGGGCGTCGGGCCCTCGGTGCCGGCGAGCGTGAAGACGCTGCAGGAGTTCCTGGTCTGGGCGAAGGCGAATCCGTCTGCCGCGAGCTACGGCTCGCCGGCGCCGGGCTCCATCCCGCACCTCATCATGGTGGTGCTCGCCAAGCAGACCGGCGTGGCGCTGCGCCACATCCCCTACCGCGGCTCCACGCAGGGCCTGCAGGACCTGCGCGGCGGTCAGCTCGCCGCGATGTCCTCGCCGGTCGGCGCCTTCCTGCCGCACCTCGCGAGCGGCCAGGTGCGGCTGCTCGCGGTCTCGGGCGAGCAGCGCAGCCCCTTCGTGCCCGAGGTGCCGACCTACCGCCAAGCTGGCCACGCGATCACGGCGCGCGAGTGGTACGGCTTCTTCCTGCCGGCGAAGGCCTCGCCCGAGGTAGTGGCGCGTGCCGCCGCGCAGCTGCGCCACGCGCTCAGCGCGCCGGAGGTCGCCGAGGGCATACGCCAGTTCGGGCTGGAGGCGGCGCACTCCACGCCGCAGCAGCTGGCCGAGATGCTCAAGGCCGACAGCGAAGAGTGGCGCGCGCTCGTGAAGAGCGTGGGCTTCACCGCCGAGTCGTGATCGGGTGCAGATGAGCACACGCTGCCCCGTCCACGCCGACTTCGACCCGCTGCAGCCCGAGACCTTCGACAGCGCGCATGCCCAATACGCCGAGCTGCGCGCGCGCTGCCCGGTGGCGCACAGCGACGCCTACGGCGGCTTCTGGGCGCTGACCCGGTACGACGATGTCGTGCAGGCGCTCTCCGATCCGGCCACCTACGTCACCTCGGTGCAGAACGTGGTGCCCAAGGTCGCCTTCACCGGCCGGCGCCCGCCGCTGCACCTCGACCCGCCGGAGCACACGCCCTACCGCGCGGCGCTCAACCCGCTGCTCACGCCCGAGCGCGTGGCGCGGCTGGAGCCGGTGGTGCGCCGCCACGCCGCCGAACTGCTCGTGCCCATGATCGCCAGCGGCCATGCCGACATCTGCGAGGCCTTCGGCGGCCACCTGCCGGTGCGTGTGTTCGGCCACTGGATGAACCTGCCGCCCGATCTCGAACAATCGCTCGCGCAGGCCGGGCCTGCCTTCATCCGTGCGGTGCAGTCGGCGCAGGAAGACGTGATGCGCGAGACGAGCCTCGCGCTCTACGACATGGCGCGCGCGCTGATCGCGCTGCGCAAGGCCGCGCCGCTGGATCCCGACACGGATCCCACGAGCGCGCTGCTGGCCGCGCGCCGCGAGGGTGAGCCGCTGCCCGACGACATGATCGTCGGCATGGTGCGGCAGGTGCTGGTGGTGGGCATCGTCGCGCCCATGGTGATGGTGGGCGCGATGGCGGTGCACCTCTCGCGGCACGTCGAGTTGCAACGCGAGCTGCGGGCCGACCGCACGCTGGTGCCGGCGGCGGTGGAGGAGTTCCTGCGCCTGTACACGCCTTACCGCGGCTTCGCACGCACGGCCACACGCGACGTCACCTTCCGCGGCCGCACGATCGAGAAGGGCGAGCCGATCGCGCTGCTCTACGCGAGCGCCAACCGCGATGAAGAGGTCTTCCCCGACCCGTCGAGCTTCCGGCTGCACCGTCCCAACATCCGCGACCACCTCGCCTTCGGCCGCGGACCGCACTACTGCGCGGGGGCGGCGCTCGCGCGCGTGGAGCTGCAGGTGGCGCTCGACGAGCTGCTCGCGCGCACGCGCCACTTCGAGCTGGCGGGCGAGGTCGTGATGACGCCCTTCCCGGAGATCGGGCCGTGGCGCGTGCCGCTGCGCTTCGAGGCGGCCTGAACCCTTCCAAGAAAAGAGAGAGGAGACACCGATGAAGAAGAGCACCCCGTTCCTGCTCGCCGCGCTGGCCGCGGCACCGGTGGCGGCGCTGGCGCAGGGCGCGTCCAGCGTCACCGTCTATGGCTCCATCGACGTGGGCGTGACCTGGATCGACGATGCGCAGGGCAGCGACCGCTGGTTCGTCGGCTCGGGCAGCAAGCTGTCGAACCGGCTCGGCTTTCGCGGGCGCGAGAGCCTGGGCGGTGACCTCGCCGCCGTCTTCACGATGGAGCACGGCTTCAACGCCGACGACGGCAGCATCGGCCAGGGCGGGCGCATGTGGGGCCGCCAGAGCTGGGTGGGGCTTGCAAGCAAGACGCTGGGCACGCTCACCTTCGGCCGCCAGTACGACTTCCTCTACGCCGGCTCGCCCATGCCGCTCGACATGGGCGCCTACCTGATCGGCGGCCTCGCAGGTGCCACCGCGGGCGCGGGCACCTCGGTCGACAACCACCTGGGCGGCGTGCGCTACGACAACACCGTGCGCTGGCAGCACAGCCTCGGGCCGGTGACGGCCGGTGTGATGTATGGCCTGGGCACCGAGAACGACCAAGACAAGATGGCCTCGGCCGCGCTCGTCTACCGCGCGCACGGCCTGTGGGCGGGCATCGCCTACATGCGCGACAACTACAGCCCCGCGGCCTCGGGCAACAAGATCGCGAGTGCTAGCATCAACTGGGACGCGACGCCGGCCGCGCGCCTGGTGCTCAACCTCACGCAATCCAAGGCCTACGTCGGGGCCGACACCCGCTCGCGCAACGACATGGTGCAGACCGGCGTGCTGTACAAGCTCACGCAGCCGCTCTCGCTCGGCCTCATGGTCGGCCACTCGAAGACGAGGAACGCGGCCGACGTGCCCGGCAAGATGCAGCAGATCGGCGCGGGCTTTGCCTACAACTTCAGCCGCCGCACCGAGTTCTACGGCATCGCCTCGCACGTGAAGAGCGAGGGCAGCACCGGCACCGCCTACAGCAGCGTGCCCGGCATCGGCGCGCCGCCCGCGGCGCTGCGGTCCAGCGACGGCACGCAGCTTGTGCTCAAGACCGGCATCCGCCACAGCTTCTGAGGCGCGCCATGAAGGTCCTGATGAGTCTGGCGCTGTGCCTCGCGGCACAGGGCGCGTGGGCGCAAGCCGTCGATTACGCCGGAGGCGAGCGCTGGTTCCCCGTCAACGAAGGCCGCGAGCTGCCGCGCGAGCTGCGCTACCCCAACGAGATGGGCGCGGCCACCACGCTCAACGCACAGGGGCCGATCGACACCCGCGGCCATGCGTTCTTCACGCCGCTGGGCAGCAACGGCCGTGCCTGTGCCACCTGCCACCAGCCGGCCGATGCGATGGGCCTGTCGGTGACCACCATCCGCGAGCGCTGGAACGCGACGCAAGGGCGGGACCCGATGTTCGCCCCCTTCGACGGCGCGAACTGCCCGCACCTCCCGCAAGGCCAGGAGGCCTCGCACTCGCTGCTGCTGGAGCGCGGGCTCTTCCGCATCGCGCGGCCCTGGCCGCCGCGCGGCGACGACGGCAAGCCGATCAAGCCCGAGTTCACGCTCGAGGTGGTGCGCGACCCGACCGGCTGCAACCTGCACCCGAAGCACGGCCTCAGGAGCGACACGCCCGCCGTCTCGGTCTATCGCCGCCCGCGGCCGGTGGCCAACCTCAAGTACATCCTCGCGGTGGGTTTCCCGTTCGACCCCAAGAACGGCCTGCCGCTCAAGCGTGACCCGCTCACGGGCGACTACATGAGCGGCAACCTGCTGTCGGACGCGCGCGCGCTCACGCTGCCGCTGCAGCTGCAGGACGCGGTGCGCAGCCACCTGCAGATGCACGGCGACCCGACGCCCGCGCAGGTGCGGCAGATCCTCGAGTTCGAGCAGCAGGTCTTCGCCGCGCAGAGCCACGACCGGTGGGGCGGGGCGCTGACCGAAGGCGGTGCGATGGGCGGGCCGCAGGTGCTGCAAAGCTCACGCGCCGGCGTGCTGCAGAACGCGCAGCGCAACCCGATCTGGAAGGAGTTCCTGCCGTGGAAGACCTCGGCGCCCGCGGCCAATGCCGAGCAGCAGAAGTTCCGCGAGTCGGTGGCGCGCGGGGCGGAGCTCTTCGTCAAGCGCATGTTCCTCATCTCGGGCTCCACCGGCATCAACTCCATGGGCTTCGGCAGCCCGGTGCTCAACTCCTGCGCGATGTGCCACAACATGGCCAACGTCGGCATCGACGTCGCCCCCGGCCAGGTGGACCTCGGCACCACCAACGAGCCCTGGGCCAAGCCCGCGCCCGAGCTGCCGCTCTTCAAGCTCACGTGCAACGCGGGCGTGAAGCCGCATCCCTTCCTCGGCCGCACGGTCTACACGCAGGACCCGGGTTATGCGCTCACCACCGGCCGCTGCGAGGACATCGGAAAGATCACGATCCAGTCGATGCGCGGCCTGGCCGCACGCGCGCCGTACTTCGCCAACGGCTCGGCGAAGACGCTGCGCGAGATCGTCGAGATCTACAACCGGCGCTACCAGATCCGGCTCACCGAGCAGGAGATCGAGGACCTCACCCACCTGATGAGCGTGCTGTGATGACGAAGGCCACCCTCTTGTTCATCGGCGCGCTGCTTGCGGCCGACGCCGCTCACGCGCAGGCCGACTTCCGCCGCTTCGTCACCTGCCCCATCTACCGCGACACCGATGCGGGCCGCAAGTCGGGCTGCTGGCTGGGCACGCAGGTCGAGACCAGCGAGCGATTCGACGTGAGCAACAGCCCCGACAAGCCGCTCGCCGGGCGGCAGATGCTGGTCGAAGGCGTGGTGTCGAACGAGAAGGACGTGTGCGGCGGCGTGGTGCTGCAGCCGGTGCGCATCTCGGTGCTGCAGGAGCCTTGCCCCGAGGTGATCATCCCGGCCGAAGGCTGGCCCAGCAAGCCGAGCGTGCTGCCGCCCAACGTGATCGCGCCGCTCGCCGTGCCGCGCAAGATGCCGCAGCCGCCCTTCGAGGAGCAGCAGTTCCACCTCGTCTTCGACTACGACAGCGACTTCCTCGTTTACCAGAGCGTCGAGCTCACCATCGAGAACGCGACGCTGCTCGCGCAGGCGAGCAAGGCGAAGCGCGTGCTGGTGACGGGGTATGCCGACACGCGTGGTGTCACGGCGTCAGGGCGTGTGTTCAAGGAGCCGCTCGCGCTCGCCAGGGCGCGCGCCGAGATGACCGCCGAAGCCCTGCGCCGCATGGGCGTGCCGGCGAAGACGCTGCAACTCAAGTGGCAGGGCGACCCCACGCCGCTCGGGAGCGCAGCGCCCATGCACGAGCCCTCCAAGCGGCGCGTGACGATCACGGTGCAGCCGTGAGCGGGCCTGAGACCCACAACACCACGAGGAGATCGAGGATGAAACCCGCCCCCATCGCGCTCGCCTGCGCGCTGCTTGCCGCCAGTGCCGGCACCGCGCACGCGCAGCCCACCATCACCCCCGGCGTCACGCTCTACGGCCGCATGGACATGTCGATCGCGTATCACTCGCGCATCTTCTCCGGCGGCACGGTGGTCGGCGGCAGCCGCTGGAACGCCGACAGCGGCGGCAGCAACGGCAGCCGCTTCGGCTTTCGCGGCAGCGAAGACCTGGGCGGCGGCCTGCGCGCGCTCTTCGTGATGGAAAGCGGCCTGCAGGCCGACACCGGCGTGATCGGGCAGGGCGGCCGCATCTTCGGGCGGCAGGTGTACGTGGGGCTGGACGGCGGCTTCGGCCGCCTCACGCTCGGCCGGCAGTACACGCCGTGGTTCGACGTGCTCTCCACCTCCGACCCCTTCGGCAACAACCTCGTCGGCAACTCCGGCAACGTGGAGCATGCGAACCCGCGCGCCGACAACGCCATCGTCTATGGCACGCCGAACTTCGCCGGGCTGACCGGCCACGCGATGCTCGCGCTCGGCGAGCGCAACGGCTCGAGCGCCGCGGGCCGCCAGGTCAACCTCGCCCTCAAGTACCAGCGCGGGCCGCTGTGGATCGGCGTGGCGCATGCGCGGCACGGCAGCGCCGATGAAGTGCCGCCGGCGTCGGGCACCTTCCAGTCGAACGTGACGGCGAAGTTCACCATCGTCGGTGCGAGCGTCGACTTCGGCGTGGTCAAGGTCTTCGGCAACTACGCGGTGATGGACGACATGAACCCGACGATCCAGCCCGCGCCCACCCCGGTGGCCGGCGCCGAAGGCTCGAGCTGGCTGCTGGGGGCGAGCGCGCCCCTGGCGGGCGGCAACCTGATGGCGAGCGTCGTCTCGCTCGACGACCAGCGCGCGCTCGACCGCGATGCCCGCATGTTCGCCGCCGGCTACACCTACCCGCTCTCCAAGCGGACCATGCTCTATGGGGCGTGGGCGCGCATCGTCAACCGGAACGGAGGCACGCTCACGGTCAACACGCCGTCGTACCCGGGGCCGGGCGAGTCCACGATCCAGGCGGGCATCTCGCACGTGTTCTGAGGCTGCAGGCGCCACGCGGTATGGCGATTGCCCGTTGCGCGGGCAGTCCCAACCGCGGAGGCTCCCATGCCGAACCCGTCATCCTCGTCAGTCGTGCGTTGCTGCGCTGCAGCGGCGTTGTGTGCGGCCGTGCCGCCGGCTCTGGCGCAGCCGCCGGTGGATCGGCAGGGCCGCACCGTCATCGACAACTGCGTGACCGCGGCCACGCTCGTCTACCGGGCCGGCGTGAACGGCACCGTGCTCGACGAGCGCGACGGTGCCGACGTGGCAGCGGCCATCGTGCGCCGCTATCCGATGATCGAGCGCGATGGGCTGTATCCGCATGCGGTGGCGCTGTGGCGCCCGCCGCGCGGCGCATGGGTCTACGCGACGCTCTCGCAGAAGGCGCACGCCCCGCATGGGCCGTGCTTCACCGCCATGGTGGACGCGAGCAAGGTGGACGCGACGCCCACGCTCATCCGCAAGTACTTCGGCGCGGCGCCGTGAGGGGCTGAGCTCAGCGCGGGGCGCCGGCTGCCTCGACCTGCGCCTGCCGGCACAGCCGCCCGATGTGCCAGCGCGAGAGCGCGATGGCGCCGGCATGGCCGATCCCCCAGCCGACGACCCAGCCGAGCGCCACTTCGGCCACCCAGGCGGCGACCGCCGGCAGTGATGCCACGCCCGCGGGCGGCACGGGAAAGGCGAGCGCGCACGCCGTGCAGGTGAGGGCCGTCCAGAGCGCCGGCCAGCCCGGCTCGCGGCGCAACTGCCGGTTGATGCTGCGCTCGTAGTGCTCGTTGCGTGCAGAGCGCAGGCCGGGCACGCGCAGCGCGACACGCAGGTAGGGCAGGCGCCAGCGCCTGCGCAGGGACTGGCAGAAGGCCTGCAGTTCAGCGATCGAGTCGAGCGCGAGCGTGCGCGGCGGCGGGATGCGGCGTACCGCGCGACGGGTGGCCACCGTTCACGCGGCCGCGCTCGGCGGGCAGAGGATGCCCAGGAAGATCGGCCGCACGTAGATCTCGGCCACGTTGTCGAGGTTGGCCCCCGGCACCCAGTGCGCGAGGCTGCCGGTGGAGTTGACGAGGCCGCTGGCGACCTGGGCTGCGATCACCGGATGCAGCGGGCGGATGGAGCCGTCCATCATCCCGTCGACCACCACGCCGGCCAGGCGCTCGGTCAGGCGCGCCATGGTGCGGCGCACGTCGCTGCGCCGCTCGGGGTCGGTGAGGGCGCTCGTCGCCCCCAGGCGCAGCAGCGGGCCCTCGGGCGACAGCTGGAAACGCGCAAGCGCGCGCGAGATGGCGCAGGCGCGGTCCCAGCCCTTGCCCTCGATCTGCTCGGCCAGCGTGAGCGCACGGCGGATCACCGCAAAGGTGCGCTCGAAGCAGTCGAAGATGAGGTCTTCCTTGTTGTCGTTGTGGTGGTAGAACGACCCCTTGGTCACGTTGAGCTTGGCCGAGATCATGTCGACCGAGGCGCCGCGGTAGCCCTGCTCGTTGACGAGGTGCGAGGCGGCGCGCAGGAAGGCCTCGGAAGTGGCGTCGTCGCTCACGGTCAGGCGCCATTCGCGCTCGACCTGCGAGGGCGCCCACACCGAGCCGGGGGCGGCGCTGCCGCGCAGCACGATGTCGCTCACGCGCTCGGCGATGCGCGGGTATTCATCGGTCTCGTAGCGGTCGATCCAGCCGCGCAGCCAGTGCGCGACCGACAGCACGATGTAGGTGCGGGCCGAGAGATCCGCACGGCCCAACTGCGCCGTCTGTGGCGTGCGCAGCATCTCGCGCAGGCGGCGGAACATGTCGTTGTAGGCGTCGGAGACGACCTCGAAATGCGGGCTGGGCAGCGCACGCATGTCGTTGAACTGCATCAGCGGCGCGTGCGCGCCGCGGTCGATGTCGACGAAGAGCGCGGTCTGCAGGCGGAAGAACTCCTGCACACGCGCCCTGATGCCGTTCTTCTGCGAGGCCTGCTCGACGATGCCGCGCAGCACCTCGATCGCGCGCAGGAAGCAGGCGGTCGCCAGGTCTTCCTTCTTGCGGTAGTAGTAGGTGACGCTGTTGGTGACCAGCCCCACGCTGGCGGCGATGTCGGCGAGCGTTGCGCCCTTCACGCCATGTTGGTTGAAGAGGTTGGCTGCGGCGCTGAGGATGGCCTCGCGCTTCTCCTGGAAGCGCTGTGTCTGGGTCGGGAGCGTCGCGGACATCGGGCGGGCGTGCGAAGAGGGCTTGCGTGCAGCAGCCATGTGGCGGCAGGGCGCGAATTATCGGCCAGCCCTCTCCCTTTGTTCTGGCAGGCGCAACTCAGGCCGCGACCTTGCGCGACTCCGGCATCTGCATGACCACGCCGTCGTGCAGGTGGCAGGCCACCGCACGGCCGTTGCCCTTGTCGAGCAGCGCCGGGTCCTTGGTCTTGCACACGTCCATCGCCTCGGGGCAGCGCGGGTGGAAGCGGCAGCCCGAGGGCGGGCGCAGGGCGCTGGGCACCTCGCCCGAGACGACGATGCGGGGGCGCGTCGCTTCGATCTCGGGATCGGCCACCGGCACCGCCGACATCAGCGCGCGGGTGTAGGGGTGCATGGGGCGCTGGTAGAGGTCGTCCTTGGAGGCGATCTCGACGATGCGGCCGAGGTACATCACCGCGATGCGGTGGCTGATGTGGCGCACCACCGCGAGGTCGTGCGCGACGAAGAGATACGACAGGCCCAGGCGCTGCTGCAGTTCCACGAGCACGTTGACCACCTGCGCCTGGATCGACACGTCGAGCGCGGAGACCGGTTCGTCGCAGATGATGAGGCTGGGCTCCAGTGCGAGCGCGCGCGCGATGGCGATGCGCTGGCGCTGGCCGCCCGAGAACTCGTGCGCGTAGCGGTCGGCCATGTCGGGCAGCAGGCCCACGGTCTTGAGCAGCGAGGCGACACGGTCGCGGCGCTCGGCCTTGTTGCCCACGTCGTAGACGTCGAGCGGCTCGCTCACGATGTCGGCCACCGTCATGCGCGGGTTCAGCGAGCCGTACGGGTCCTGGTAGACCATCTGCATGCGGCGGCGGAAGCGGCCGGTGCGGCGGTCCTGCGCCGTGATGTCCTCGCCTTCGAAGTAGACCTTGCCTTCGGTGATGTCCTGCATGCGCAGGATGGCCAGGCCCGTGGTGGACTTGCCGCAGCCGGATTCGCCCACGAGGCCGAGCGTTTCGCCGCGGTTGAGCGTGAACGAGACGCCGTCCACGGCCTTCACCGCGCCGACCTGCTTGCGGATCACCGCACCGGAGTGGACAGGGAAGTGGACCTTCAGGCCTTCGACGCGCAGCAGCGGGTCGGCCTTGGCGGGCTGGAGGTTTGCGCTCATGGATTCACGGGTTCCGAACGGGCCGGCGGGACGGCGGAAGAGGGAGATGTCATGGCCGGCAGGTCGCGGATGCAGGCCATGACGTGGTCGGTGCCGACAGGGCGCAGCGGCGGGCGTTGCTGCTGGCACTCGGCGATGGCGTAGCGGCAGCGCGGCGCGAAGGCGCAGCCGGGCGGCAGGCGGGTGAGGTCGGGCGGCGAGCCTTCGATGGGCACCAGGCGTTGCGACGAATCGCCGTCCAGGCGCGGCACCGAGGCGAGCAGCCCGCGGGTGTAGGGGTGGCTCGGGTTCTTGTAGATGTTGCGGGCCGACGATTGCTCGACGATGCGCCCGCCGTACATCACCGCCACGCGGTCGGCGTAGCGCGCCACGACGCCGAGGTCGTGGGTGATGAGGATGAGCGAGGCGTTGTTCTCGCGGCACAGCTCCTTGAGCAGGTCCAGCACCTGGGCCTGCACGGTCACGTCGAGCGCCGTGGTCGGCTCGTCGGCAATGATGAGGCGGGGCTTGCAGGCCAGTGCCATCGCGATCATGGCGCGCTGGCGCTGGCCGCCGGAGAACTGGTGCGGATAGGCGCTGGCCTTGGACGCCGCATCGGGGATGCGCACCTTGGCGAGCAGGTCGCCGGCGACCTTGAGCGCCTGCTCCCAGGCGGTGCCGCGGTGCAGGTTCATCGGCTCGGCGATCTGCTTGCCGACCGTGATGGTCGGGTTCAGCGAGGTCATCGGCTCCTGGAAGATCATCGCGATGCGGTCACCGCGCACGGCACGGATCTCCTCGTCGCTCATGGCCACCAGGTCCTTGCCTTCGAAGAGGATCTGGCCGCTTTCGATGCGGCCCGGCGGGTTCGGGATGAGCCGCAGGATGGACAGGGCGGTCACGCTCTTGCCCGAGCCGGATTCCCCCACGATCGCGAGTGTCTCGCCGGGGGCGACATCGAAGGAGACGTTGTCTACCGCGTTCACCTCGCCACGTTCGGTGCGGAACCGGGTGGTGAGGTTGCGGACTTGGAGCAGGGGTTCGGTCAAGTTGTACTTCCTTGTGCAAACGGCCTTAACGGTGTGGCTCTATCGCTTCCAGAGCGGTGACCAGCGAGGGGCGGGCCAAACGCCGGGCCGCTCCCAAGGGCGGCCCGCCATCCCCTCGGGGGATCGCCCGGTGTATTTCACCGGGCGAGGGGT